>JBIKWL010000071.1:0-28667 GCA_044356335.1 Candidatus Sericytochromatia bacterium | reverse complement strand
GCCAAAGACTTCATTCAACTCTGGGGTATCTCAGCCCAGAGCAGTTCGAGCAGCAAAATGTTGCTTAACTGTTTGTCCACTCAAACGGGTAAAGGTCAACCCTTCTGTGTTTAAAGAAGCTAAGTTTCTCTTCTCTGAAAATCCGAGGCAAGAAAATTTGGCCCTTATTTTCAATCAAATAGCCCAATTTATAGATGAAAATTTAGGCTTGTCTGTCAATATGACTTTGGGTGCAGCCAATCCCACCCCACAATATGTTCTTGATTTTTTCTCTCAAAAATTTGCAAACTCTGAGTTTCCCTATACTTTTTCATGTGTTGATTTTCAAGCCGGGAATTCTGAATCCGCTTATTATGGGCTTGAGGAAAAATCTTATAAAAAGAGATTGCCAAAGATATATCTACATTCAACGTATGAATTGTTTATTAAAAAATTCTTTGAGTATGTCGAGATTTATATTAAATATCGTTTTGAGGATGAACGTGTGGTTCGTCGTACTCAGAAACAATCTATTGGCCCCATAAAAATTGCATCTTTAGACGATCTGGAAAATAATGAGCAAATACAGGTTTTTATTTGTGAAACCTTATCTGCAACAAAAAATTTTATTGAAAAAATAGCAGAAAGTCGCTCATCTGATATTTGACTACCGAAAATTTGGAATCCATTGCCCTGGCAATTACAACGACGATTAACTCTCGTAAAATTACCGATGCTTTTGGAAAGAATTCTAAAGGCGAAATTAAAAACGGCTCTGCTCTTGCTCCATTTTCCACATGGCATAACACTCACACAGGCCCAGAGATCTTTACAATGAAGGTGCAGATGCGTTTTGAAAATGGAAAATGGAGCAAAATTGAATGCAAAAACTAAAATTAAGCTTGATTTTAATTTTCTGTTTTATTACCTTATCTGCATCGGCCACAACGCCAAATATCATTATCAGAAGACAAGACAGCCCGTTTGCAACTGAAATGGATATTTTCTTGAAATTTGAGAGAAGTCTCACACAAAGCGCTCACGAAACCCAACAAAAAGTCCGATGGAGTGTTGAAAAGGACGAAAAACTTCAGATCAAACAAATTCAATCAGGCAAAACAACCATCACAAAATACACCATAGTTGTAGATGCGGGTGTCTTACCTCCCAAAGGATACCCATTCCCACAAAAAATAACCTTTGTGGGGTACTACGAAATCTTGGCAAATCGCGTGCAGGGCTATTGCCTTCTTGAACCTTTGTTTAAAGAGACCAATCCAGAAATTGAATCTCTGACAGATTGGCCCGCAGATAATTATTTATTGTCTTTGCTGGACTTAAAAGGGCGCCCGATTCAAGTGAATGCTTATGCTAAAAGAAACAATGGCAACGTAGAAACCTATTTAACTGCTGAATTATTTGGGAAAAAAATGCTTTTGTTGGACTGTCTGATGTCGGAGAAACAATACCAAAAGATTCAGTCCCAGGTGGCCAAAGAATTATCCAGTTTATTAGACTTCTATTTTCACTTTTTTAATATTTTTGCTTAAATCAAACCTTCAAACAGGTTTTGGTAGCGCTTCAGCACGTTCTGCAGGGTTTCGAGCTTGGTCAATGCACTCAAGATTTCATCGCTGTTGAGCTTTTCTTTTTCGGTCATTTCGCGGTAGACATTGACCTGCTGGGCCACAGCCATGATCTCTTCGACCGGGCCGCGCTCCCGTGAGAGGCTTTCGAGCTTTTGGTACATGGCGCCGACTTCTTCTTCGGAATTCCAAATCCGCGACATGCGCTGCAAATAAGGATAGAGGCATTGGCCGAAGAGGTCTTGAAACTGCTGTTCGAGCCAGGCGATATCGTCTTTTTTGCTCAGGTCGTAGGTCTCGTTGCCCATTTTGACCAAGAGCTGCCCTTCTGCTCCGCTCTGGGCGGCGCCACTTGGGGGGCTACTCAGGGCGGTGCCGCCATCTGGGGAATTGCTTGGAAAATTGCTTGGGCTGTTTTGGGGAGCGGGGCTTTCGCTCACATGGTTGGCTTCAACTGGATTTTCTGCGACGGCACTCTGAGAAGCGGAGCCGAACGCCCCCTGAGCGGAGCCGAAGGGGGGGATTTGAATGCGCTGGTGCTCAATCGCCAAGTCCAGATCGTTGGGGCTGTCGTCTTGCAGGTCGTTGCTCAATTCGAGGGTGCTGTCGAGGGTGCCCGCCTGCTCTTCTTCGAAACTGCTGCCAAAGAGCGAGGCATTGCTGCTGGGGAGATCTACGGAATCATGCATTCTGGCGATATCTTCCAGGGTCAATTCGTCTCCGGCCGCTACATCAGCGTCCGCCAAAGGGGCTTTATACTCTTCCATCGCACTCTCTCCTTGTGTTCAATTATTCTTGGCCGAGACGTAAAACGGCCATAAAGGCATCTTGGGGAATTTCTACCTTGCCGACTTGTTTCATGCGCTTTTTACCGGCTTTTTGTTTTTCCAGCAATTTGCGCTTGCGTGAGATATCGCCGCCATAACATTTGGCCAAGACGTTTTTGCGCATGGCTTTGACGGTTTCGCGGCTCACAACCCGGCTGCCAATCGCGGCCTGAATCGGGATCTCGAACATTTGGCGCGGAATAATCTCACGCAATTTGGCGGTGAGCTGTCGGCCCATAAACGGCGCTTTGTCGCGGGGCACAATCACCGAAAGGGCATCGACAATTTCGCCATTGAGCAAAATATCCAGTTTGACCAGATCGGCTTCGCGCATGCCGATCATTTCATAATCGAGGGAGGCATAGCCGCTGCTGCGGGATTTGAGTTGGTCGAAAAAGTCAGCCATCATTTCGTTGAGGGGCATTTCGTAGTGCATCACAACCCGATCGGGGGTGGGATAATCCATGCTGATAAAAATGCCCCGGCGGCTCTGGGCCAGATCCATCATCGGGCCGACATAGTCTTTGGGAGAGATCACCGTGACATTGACGTAGGGCTCTTTCATCGTGTCGATATGCTGAGGCAGCGGCAAATTCTGGGGGTTGTCGATCATGATCGTCTCGCCTGTGACGGTTTTGATCTCGTAAATGACACTGGGTGCTGTGGCGATCAGAGAGAGATTGTATTCCCGTTCCAGGCGCTCTTGGATGATCTCCATGTGCAGCAGGCCCAAAAATCCGCAGCGGAAGCCAAAGCCCAATGCGTTGGAGGTTTCGGGCTCAAAGGAGAGAGCGGCATCGTTGAGCTGCAGTTTGTTGAGGGCTTCTTTGAGTTCTTCGTAATCATCGGACTCGACGGGGTAGAGACCACAAAAAACCATCGGAATTGCCGGGCGATAGCCAGGCCAAGCTGCCTCTGCGGGTCTTTCTGAATGGGTGATGGTATCACCCACGCGGGCATGTTGCACGTCTTTGATCTCAGCGGAGAAATAGCCGGTCTCGCCTGCACGCAGCCCTTCAACGGGCGTGCGGTAGGGCAAAAGCACGCCCAATTCAGTCACGTTGTAGTTTTTCTCTGAGGCCATGAAGCGGATTTTGTCGTGGTTGCCAATGCTGCCTTCAAAAATCCTGAAATAGACCACGGTACCCCGGTAGGTATCGTAGACAGAGTCAAAGATCAGGGCCTGCAGAGGGGCCTCAAGATCGCCTTTGGGCGCGGGAACGCGAAAGACAACGGCCTCCAATAAATCTTGAATGCCAATGCCCTCTTTGGCGCTGCAAAGTACGACTTCGTCGGGGTCAAGTCCCAATTCAGCAATCTGCAATTTGACCCGGTCCACGTCGGCGCTGGGCAGGTCAATTTTGTTGATCACCGGCACGATTTCGAGGTTGTGTTCCAGGGCCAAGTAGAGATTGGCAATGGTCTGGGCCTCAACCCCTTGGGTGGCGTCGATGATCAAAAGGGCCCCTTCACAGGCCGCCAAGCTGCGTGAGACCTCGTAGGTAAAGTCCACGTGGCCGGGGGTGTCGATCAAATTGAGAATATACGGTTTGCCATCTGAAGCTGTGTAATTCAGACGGGCCGATTGCGATTTGATCGTAATTCCCCGCTCCCGCTCAATATCCAGGCTGTCGAGTACCTGGGCCACCATCTCTCTTTGCGAGAGTGCGCCTGTATATTCAATCAGGCGGTCGGCCAGGGTCGATTTGCCGTGGTCAATATGGGCAATAATCGAGAAATTGCGGATCGATTCAATATAACTCATGCAGGTTTTTTCTAGTTCTGGCTTATTTCGGTGGCTTCGATTGTGATGGCTTCACCCGTTTCGCCGGCCTCAAGCAGTGCCGCTGGCTCTGTGTTTGAAACTGCATTGGGATCCGCATTGGGATCAACATTCAGAGCGGCACTCGGATCAAGCACCTGTTCTGCAATCAAACCAATCGCAACGATCAGATCGCCTTCGCTCAGACGTTGAACCGTAACCCCTTTGGTGGAGCGGCTGTAGACGCTGATATCGCGAACATGCTGACGGATGACCACGCCTTGGGCTGTGACCACGATCAGTTCTTCGTTGCCGTTGACCGCCAGCAAGCTGGCGACTTTGCCGTCGCGGCGCAGTTTGATATTGATGATGCCAGAGCCCGCGCGGCTCTGCAGGCGGTAATCTTCAATTTCGGTGCGCTTGCCATAGCCGTTGTCGCTCACGGTCAAAATCGTCTGACCCGGTTGCGGTGTGGCCATGCCAACGACCACGTCGTCTTTTTTGAGCTGGATCGCTTTGACCCCGCGTGAGGTACGGCCCGTGGGACGCACGTCCTGTTCGGAGAACTGGATTGCCATCCCGCCTGCGGTACCGATCAGGATTTTCTGATCGCCATCGGTCAATGCAACCCAACCCAAGACGTCGTTTTCGTCGAGGTTGACGGTGATCAGGCCAGCCCTGCGGATATTGCGGTAGGCGTTCAGTGGGGTCTTTTTGATAATGCCCTGGCGGGTCAACATGACCAGATTTTTGTCTGCGGCAAATTCCCGCACGGGAATCATTGCGGTCACTTCTTCGCCCTCGCGGAACTGAAGCAAATTGGCCACGCTATTGCCTTTGGACTGGCGGCTGGTTTCGGGGATCTCGTAAGATTTGAGGTTATACACGATGCCCTGATTGGTGAAAAACAAGAGCGAGTCGTGGCTATTGGTGACCGCAAATTGGGCGATATAGTCCTCGTCGCGGGTTTGAATACCCGAGACACCACGGCCTCCCCGTTTTTGCTGTTCGAAGCTGTCGAGGTGACTGCGTTTGATATAGCCTTGGCGGGTCATAAATACAACCATCGGCTCATCGGGAATCAGATCTTCGTAAGTGAAGTCGCCGGGATCTTCTTCAAGACGTGAGCGGCGGCCATCTTCGTAAGTGGCAGCCAGCTTTTCCAGCTCTTCGCGGATGATTTCGTTGACGCGCTCGGGGGTGGCGAGAATATGTTGCAGATCGCCAATTTGACCGGCCAATTCATCGCGCTCGGTTTCGAGTTTTTTCTGTTCCAAACCG
This sequence comes from Candidatus Sericytochromatia bacterium, assembly GCA_044356335.1. Classification (GTDB taxonomy): domain Bacteria; phylum Cyanobacteriota; class Sericytochromatia; order UBA7694; family UBA7694. Next base: position 23,232 of record JBIKWL010000071.1, on the reverse strand, counting down.
TTTAAGCGGCGCAATTGCATATCCAAAACGGCGGTGGCCTGGCGTTCGCTCAGGTCAAATTTTTCGATCAGCCCGGCCAGGGCCTCTTGGGTGCCCTGGGAGGCGCGGATCAGCTCAATCACGGCATCGAGATTGTCGAGCACCTTGAGGAAGCCAGAGACCAGGTGGGCACGCTGCTCGGCTTTGTCTAAGAAAAACTGGGTGCGGCGGCGAATCACTTCGACGCGGTGTTTGAGAAACTCACTCAGAATGTCTTTGAGGCTGAGTAGGCGGGGCTGGTTATTGACCAGGGCCACCATATTGTAATTGTAATTGGACTGCAGACGGGTCTGCTGGTAGAGATTGTTCAACACGACCTGGGAATTGGCATCGCGGCGCAATTCAATACAGATGCGCATACCTGTGCGGTCGGATTCGTCACGCAGATCGGCAATGCCTTCGAGTTTGCCGGTCTGAACCAGATCGGCAATATGTTCGACCAGGGTGGTTTTGTTCAATTGGAAGGGAATTTCTTTGACGAGCAGGCGGTCGCGCTCGCGGCCCTGGCCCTCTTCAAATTCGATCACGGCGCGCACGGTGACTTTGCCGCGTCCTGTTTCAAAGGCCTCGCGAATGCCGCGATTGCCCAAGATAATCCCGCCAGTGGGGAAGTCGGGGCCTTTGACGAAGTCCATCAGATCGAGCACGGTGGCGTCGGGGTTGTCCATCAGGTGGATAGCGCCTTCGCAAACTTCTTTTAAGTTATGCGGGGCAATTTCGGTGGCCATGCCGACCGCAATGCCTGTGACGCCATTGATCAGCAAATTGGGGCCTTTGCTGGGCATGACCAAGGGCTCTTCAAGCGAACCGTCAAAGTTGGGGGTGAAGTCGATGGTGTTGCAGTCGAGATCCTGCAGCATTTCCATCGCAAATTTGGAGAGGCGGGCTTCGGTATAACGCATGGCGGCTGCAGAGTCGCCGTCCACCGAGCCAAAGTTGCCCTGGCCGTCCACCATCATGTGGCGCAGGGAGAAAGTCTGGGCCATACGTACCATGGTGTCGTAAACAGCTGAGTCGCCGTGGGGATGGTATTTACCCAAAACTTCCCCGACGATACGGGCGGATTTTTTAAAGGGTTTGTCGGGGGTCATGCCCATTTCGTGCATGGCGAAGAGAATGCGCCGGTGAACGGGTTTGAGCCCGTCACGCACGTCTGGGAGCGCTCGTGATACGATGACAGACATCGCGTAGTCCATGAAGGACTGCTTCATTTCGTCTTGAATCGTAACAAAAGGGCGGGACTCCTGCTCGGCAGGGGGTGCGAGATCGGTGGTCATGGTTGGGATTTTCTCCTGAAGAACTGCATCATTATACCGTGATTCTGCCCTGTTTCAAAGCAGAAAGGAGGGCCAAAGGCCTGAATAAAAGGGCTTTTTGGCCTGCTAACTCCCAGCCAGAAGCCCAGACTCCCTGTTAAAATAATTCAGATCACTTCGAGAGGTGCCCCGATGGCGATGAAAACCTGCCCCAGCTGTTATGTGGAATTGCAATTGGCGCAAAAAAATGGCATTGAAATCGACTATTGCCCGCAGTGCCGTGGCGTTTGGCTGGACCATGGCGAGCTGGAAAAGATCATCGAGCGTTCCAGTCAGATTGGTGCAACCCCTGCCAATTACCCCCCGCCCTATCCACCACCGGCTTATCCGCCAGCGGCAGCGTATTCTTCTGCTTACCCTGATCCCCATGACCCTGGTTATGAAGATGCCAAAGCAACCTACCGCATGCATAAAAAAATGCGCAAACACAAACACCACCCGCTCGCGAGTTTCCTCGAAGAAGTTTTTGACGTTTTCGACTAGCTGGTGCTGTCGTAAGCGGGGTCCGCGATCACCTGACGGGGATCGCGGCCATCGGGGCTCATGCTCCAAATATCTGTGCTGCCACTGCGATCAGAGGTGAACAGAATGCGGCCATTGGGCCACATGACAGGGCTGCGGTTGAGAAACATCTGGTTAGCGGTGAGTTCGCGCAGGTCAGAACCGTCGCGGTTCATGCGGTAGATGCCAAAATTGCCGCCTTCGCTGCTGCTGGCTGAAAAGACAATCCGCGGCTGGGTGTAAAAGCCAAAGGTGGGTAGCATGGTCGTGCGGTTGGTAAAACGCGCGTCTTTGTCGGGGTAGGTCGGCGAAACCAAAGCAATCTCTTTGATATTCTTGGTGCTGCTGGTCAATTGGGTGGGCATGCTGCCATCGGGGCCCATTTTCCAGATCTCCCATTTGGAGGAGCGCGAAGAGGTGAAATAGATATGGCCATCGTCGCCGACCACAGGGTAGTCGTTATAGACCGACCCAAAGGTCAGACGGCGCACATCGCTGCCATCGGGATTCATCGAAAAGACGTGGGGTTTGACAAAGCGGTCGGAGATAAAGACAATTCGGCCATCGGGGGCAGGGAAAGGTCGGTAATTGTTGACAGCAGGATCTTTGGTCAGGGCCTTGAGATCGCTGCCATCCCAGTCCATACTGTAGAGCTGCCAAGTGCCGGTGCGCCGCGAAGAGAAGACAATCCGGCCATCAATGGCAATGCGGGGAGTGGCGTCGTCGGTGGCGTCATTGGTCAGCTGCCGAATATTGCGTCCTTGCATATCGGAGATATAAATATCATTGGCACCGCTGCGGGATGATACAAACACCAAGTGGTCCATCCAGAAGTCGCTGCCCTGTTGCTGACTGGCACAGCCAGCGAAACTCAGACTGGCCAGGGCGGCCAATCCAATGCCCAGAATATGTCTTGCTTGCCTCATATAGTCTCTGTTACTGCCTTTAATTGCAAGTATTTTAACATATCCCTTGCAGGGGAGCTGTGTTTTTTTTCACGGGAGGCTGTAATCCTGTCACAGCCTTTACCCATTCAACTGTGCCATGCTTTGTGAAACGCGTTTCACTCGCTATAATAGGCAAAATGCTGAAATTAACCGGAGGCCCACATGCCCGCCCATTTAAATGAATGGCTCAACCTGATCATCCGTTGGATGCACCTGATCGCAGGGATCTCGTGGATTGGCAGCTCTTTTTTCTTTATGTGGATGGACAGCCATCTCGAAGAGCCCAAAGAGCGCAGCGACCGCAAAAAAGATGTGGAAGGTGAGTTGTGGATGGTGCACAGCGGGGGCTTTTATCTGGTCGAAAAATACCTGATCAAACCCGGCTGGGTGCCCGACAAACTCCATTGGTTCAAATGGGAAGCGACATTTACCTGGATCACTGGCTTTTTTCTGTTGGGCATTGTCTATTATATGGGTGGGGGTCTTTACCTGATCAAACCCGAATCCGGGATCTCTTCAGGGGTCGCTACTGCGATTGGCCTGGGCGCTTTGGCGGGTTCTTGGTTGGTTTACGACCTCCTGTGGAAATATGTCTTTGCCAACAATGCCAAAGTGGGCTCTGCGGTCTCGTTTGCTCTGGCGATGGGTATTGCTTATGGCCTGAGTCAGGTTTTCAGTGGACGCGGCATGTTTATCCATATTGGCGCGATCTTTGGCACCTTGATGGTGGCCAATGTCTGGATGCGGATTTTGCCCGCCCAGCAAAAGATGATCGATGCCACCATGCGCGGCGAAGTGCCCGATTATACCCCCGGCATTCGCGCCAAACAGCGCTCGGTGCACAATAATTACATGACCTTTCCGGTGCTGTTTATCATGCTCAGCAATCATTTTCCCAGCACCTATGGCCATACCCACAATTGGCTGATTCTCGCTGGCATCATTGTCTGTGGCGCAGGCATTCGTCACTTTATGAATGTCAAAACCCCTCTCAGCAAAGCGGCCTTGGTGACTTCGATTGCCGGATTGTTTGGCCTCTTCTTTTATACCGCTCCTCCGGCTTCGGCTCCGGCTGCGGCCAATTCACAGGGTGTCAGTGCTGAAAAAGTCGAGTTTGCCAAAGTCCAGACGATCATGCAGAACCGCTGTGTGACCTGTCATTCGGCCAAGCCCACTGATGAGGTTTTTAAAACCGCACCCCAAGGTGCGATGTATGATACCCCGGCTCAAATCAAAGCGTATGCCGACAAGATCAAGGCCCGGGCCGTGGATTCCGAGACCATGCCACTGGGCAATAAAACCGGCATGACCAAAGAGGAGCGCAAATTGCTCGGACTCTGGATTGAACAAGGGGCCACTATTCCCTAGAGGCAGTCGTGAGAGAGGGCTGGTACACTGCATATCAGTTATTTCTCACGATTATCGCATTTTAAGGCAGTTAGTTTCATGACCAAATACGTATTTATCACCGGTGGCGTTGTTTCTGGCATTGGCAAAGGCATTGTGGCCTCTTCGCTGGGGCGTTTGCTCAAAAGCCATGGCCTGCAGATCAGTTTGCTCAAGCTCGACCCGTATATCAACCTCGATCCGGGCACCATGAGCCCCTACCAGCATGGGGAAGTCTTTGTCACCGAAGATGGGGCCGAGACCGACCTCGATCTGGGCCATTATGAACGTTTTACCGACGTCAATTTAAGCCGCCGCAGCAATTTGACCACGGGTGCCATTTACCTCAAGGTGATCCAGAAAGAACGCCGGGGCGATTATCTCAGTGGCACTGTGCAGGTCGTTCCCCATATTACCAATGCGATCAAAGACCATATCAAAGGGGCCGCCTCGCCTGAGACCGATGTGGTGATCACTGAAATTGGTGGCACGGTCGGGGATATCGAAAGCCTGCCTTTTATTGAAGCGATTCGCCAGGTGCGCAAAGATTTTGGCCGTGACAATGTGCTCTATTTACACGTAACCTGGATTCCGTATATCAAAGCGGTGGGTGAACTCAAGACCAAACCCAGCCAACACAGCGTGATGGAGTTGCGCCGCAACGGGATTCACCCGGATATTCTGGTCTGCCGCACCGAGACCGATCTTGATGCGGGTATCCGCGAAAAGCTCTCGGTCTTCTGCGATATCGACAAAGAGGCCGTGATCCAGTGTGAAGATGTCAAATCGATCTACGAAGTGCCGTTTATGCTCGAAAAAGAGGGTCTGGCCAAACAGGTGCTGCAGCGCCTCAAGCTCGAACCACCCCGCCAAGAGCTGGATTGGGAGGGCTGGGACGCCTGGGTGGCACACCTGAAAAAACCCCAGCAAACCCTCAAAATTGGGTTGGTCGGCAAATATGTGCAATTGCCCGATGCCTATCTGAGCGTGACCGAGTCGCTGCGACATGCGGCGGCTGTGCGCGATACCGATGTCGAGATCAAATGGATTCATGCCGACGAAGAAATGGAAGGCCCCGAAATTGCGGCCCATCTCGAAGGCCTCGATGGCATTTTGGTGCCCGGTGGTTTTGGCGTGCGCGGCGTGGAAGGCAAAATTGCCGCCATTCACTATGCCCGCACCCGTCAGATCCCGTTTTTGGGTCTCTGCCTGGGCCTGCAATGTGCCGTGATCGAATACTCCCGCAATGTCTGTGGCCTTGAAGGGGCACACAGCGCCGAATTTGCGCCGGATGCTCCCCATTTGGTGGTGGATATCATGCCCGCCCAGCGCGATCTCGAAAACATGGGCGGCACCATGCGTCTGGGGGCCTATCCCTGCAAATTGCGTGAAGACTCTCAGCTTTACAAGCTCTATGGCTCAGAGCTGATCTTTGAACGCCACCGCCACCGCTACGAAGTCAATAACGATTACCGCGAAAATCTGGAACGCAATGGACTGATGATCTCGGGCACCTCTCCCGACGGCTATCTGGTCGAGACGATTGAATTGCCAGGACACCCGTATTTTGTCGCAACCCAGTTTCACCCCGAATTCCGCTCCCGCCCCAACCGGCCCAGCCCCTGTTTTCAGGGCCTGATTGACGCCTGTTTGGCGCTGCGGGCCGCTTCTAAAACTGAGCAAAAGGTACTTTCATGACTATACCCCCACTTTCAGCTGAGACGATTGCCCGCATGATGGCTGCCTCGCGAGAGGCTTATGCCCATTCGTATACCCCTTATTCGCTTTTTCCCGTGGGCTCCAGCCTGCTGGCTGTGAATGAAGATGGCAGCGAAAGCCTGATCAGCGGCTGCAATGTTGAAAATGCCTCGTTTGGTCTGGCGATCTGCGCTGAGCGCGTGGCCCTGACCAAAGCGGTTTCCGAAGGCCACCGCCATTTCAAAGCAATAGCGATTGCAGCCCAGAAAATGTCGCCCTGTTTTCCCTGTGGTACCTGTTTGCAGTTTATTCGCGAATTTGGCGCGGATATTCTTGTGATTCTGGAGCAGGCCGATGGTTCGGCCCAGGTGCTGCCCATTGCTGAGATGTTGCCTTATACCTTTACGGGTGAAGACCTGCGCCGCAGCGAAGATGACCCACCCATGCTTCACCCCTAAAAGCTGTGCTGCTGTGTTAGCATGGCAGCAGATCTTTTTTAGGACAGGAGAGTACACAGATGTCTGAAATTAAAACCGTGGCCGTGCTCGGCCTTGGCACCATGGGCTCGGGCATTGCCCAGGTCTGCGCCCAGGCTGGTTTGAAGGTGCGCGCTTACGAAATCAACCAGGCCCTCGTCGACAAAGGCCAAGCCATGATTCACAAAAACCTGGATTTTGGCCTGAGCAAAGGCAAATTTACCGAAGAAAATGTGACTGCGGCCAAAGCCAATTTGCACCCAACCGCTTCCCTCGAAGACCTGAGTGACGTTGATCTGGTGATTGAAGCGGTGGTCGAAGACATTGCGGTCAAACGCGAGGTCTTTGCCAAACTCGATCAGATCTGCCCCGAACATGCCTTGCTGGCCAGCAATACCTCTTCGCTTTCGATCACCGAAATTGCGGCAGCCACGAAGCGCACCGACAGGGTGCTGGGGCTGCACTTTTTTAATCCCGCTTATCTGATGAAGCTGGTCGAAGTTGTTCAGGGCCTCGAAACCAGCGAAGACAGTGTCAAAGCGGCTTACGGCTTTGTGGAAAAGCTGGGGAAAACCGCCGTTTTGGCCAAAGACACGCCAGGCTTTATTGTCAATCTGCTGCTCATTCCCTACCTGCTTGATGCGGCGCGGGTCTATGAAAACGGCTTGGCCACGGCTGTGGATATCGACAACGCGATGAAACTCGGGGCCGGTTACCCGATGGGCCCGCTGACCCTGATGGACATGATTGGCATTGATGTCTGCGTCAAAGTCGGAGATATTCTCTTTGACGCCTACCGCGAATCCAAATACAATGTGCCCCCGCTGATGCGCCGGATGGTCATGGCTGGGCATCTGGGCCGCAAGTCCGGGCGCGGATTTTACAGCTATTAAAGCCGGATTTTGAAAAAAAAGAGGCGGGAGCAACTTCCCGCCTCTTTTGGCAATTTGGGTGTCAGCAGTTAGAGCAAAGCTATTTATTAACCTCTTCAATTTTTTGAAGTTGCATAAGTTCATTCAACTTGAGCATTTCCATCTTAATCGGTGGGTTGGTATTGCGGTCTATATTGACTTCATCAAGTGCAGCTTTGATATGTGGATCTTTTTTGAACATATCGCCCATCCAAGATTGAAATGCTCTCTCGGACTGCTCTGTTGGAAAGAGATCTTGATAAGTGTAATCCCGTGAGTAATGGACTTTTCCATCTGGATGGAAATTGTGCTGTAACATGTCATCGCGGTTAAGCGCTGGATTTGCAATGTATTCTGTAATGAATTGGGGATTGGCTTTTATAAATCGGATTATATCTGTTGAAATGGGGGTTTTAAAGGCCTCTATTCCCTTGGGTGTTAAATCGGTATTGTGGCCTTCTTTGATTTGGTCGGCATAATGGTTGGTATCTTTCACAAATTTAATATAGAGTTGACCAATGGCTTGATGCCCATTCTTCACTTGATTGAGGGGCTGATTGGCTCTAATTTTGTTGGCTTTTTTTCCAGGATCACCGCCTCCAATTTGGTCTAACAAATCAGTCACTTTGCCCAAGAGACCGCCTCCCTTTCCCGCTTCAGCCTGAGCCAAGCTGCTTTTTTGTTGGCCAGCAAACTTTTCGGGACTGGTTGTTGTGGCTGCAGGGGCCGTTTGTGAGCCCTGAGCGGGTGTGGCCACTGCTGTACTGGCGGCGCTGAGCTGTTGGAAAAAGTTTGAATTGGAACCGATGAGCATAATCAAAATCCTCTTTTAACAAAATTTGTTAAGTTATTATGATCTAGATATACCACAGAATAATCTTTCTTAACAATATTTGTAAAAATATTTTTAACAGTTTCTGTTATAATTTTTTTAGGGTTATATGAGCGGAGCAGCAGACATGAAAAAAAGACAATCAGAGCCAAAGGTGAGCGCGTCGGAGTTTGGCAAACGGATTTTGGCCTTGCGCCAGGAGACCAGCCAGACCATGACCGATTTGGCTGAAAAATTACAGGTCTCAGAGGCGTATATTTCTTTGTTGGAGTCCGGCAAACGGCATCCATCGCGCAAAATTGTCGAAAAACTGGTGGCGGTTTTTTCCTCGGGCAATACCCCACTTTTGCGCGATCAGCTCTTGGTTTTGGCGGGCTATGATCCCCACTCAGAGAGCAAAGCCCCACCCGATCAACATTTGGAAAAAATCCTCCAGGACAGCAGCAGCGATTCTTTTCCGACCTACATGGCGCTGGTCAATGGTCTGATTCGCCAGGGACAATACGGACTGGCCCAGGCCCGGATTGAAGCGGGTTTTAAGTTTTTTCAGAAAACCGTACAATTGCAAATGCTGGTGGCCTATTTGGAGTTGACCCGCCACAATCATGATGCGGCGATTGTGGCCATGGAAACAGCCTTACAGTTCAAAGCCATGCACCCAGAATCAGAGACCTCAAAGGCTGAGTTATTGCTCAATTTGGGGGTTTTGCATTTTTTTAAAGGCTCTGCCGCTTTGGCGGGTTATCACGATGCACTTTCGCGCTCAGATGCCAAAACAGCCAATACTTATCACCAACAGGCCCGCCAAGATTTTTTAAACGCCCGGGGTGTTTTTGCTCAGGGCTTGGAGCTGGAGCCTGAAAACACCAATTTGCGGGATGAAGCTGCCCGTTTGGCGTTTAATTTGGCCGATCTTTCACGTGCAAAAGAGGCCCAAGACTATTGGCAAGAGAGCATTTTGGCTTTTGAGCAGGTCTTGGCTGCACCCGACAAAGATCAGCTCGATGAGCAGGCCCTTTTGGAGAGTGCCTGTTTTTTGGCCCATGCCTTTAGCAAATCCAGGCAATTTCAAAAAGCCCGCCAAACCCTTGACCTGATTACGGCCTGCCAGCCGCGTTACGCTTTTGGCTATTATGTGATGGCCTGCCATTGTTCGCTTTGGGCAGAATATGAGCAGACAGACCTTGGCTTAGAGCAGGCGTTGCTCTTTTTGGGCAAAGCCCTGAAGCTCAAACCAGAAATGTGTGCTCAGGCTTGGCTAGAGCCGGATTTGGCCTATCTCAAAGCCCAAAAATCCGAAGAAATGAAACACCTGTTAAAGCTATGAAGTGGAATTGCTCTCTTTGGTTGGTGCTGGCTCTGATCGGCAGCCTGTTTGCCTGTCAGGTGCCGGTCTTAAAGCCGTCTATTGTCGTGCAGGCCGATTCACCTCTGGAACAGGCCTTGGTGCCCCAAACCAAAGGGGGCACCCTGGGGCAGACTTTGGTGCCCGAGAGCAAAGGCGGGACCTTGGGCAAAGGCCTGGTGCCCGAAAGCAAAGGGGGTACTTTGGGCCGTTTTACCCTGCGCGGGCAAGTCGTGGCCCCTGCGGGTTTCCGCGTGCAGGCAGAGGCGGCTCGGCGCTATCGCCTGCAATTGAGTGACCCGCTGCAAAAGCAGAGCTGGCTGGAGCTGGAGAGTGATGAGCAAGGCCGCTTTGAAATTGGCAATCTCCCCGTTGAGACCCTTTTAAAACTGGAGGTGATCTCAACCAATCCTGCTCAGGTTCCCCTGCAGCTTTGGTTTGCTTTGCCCGCAGCCCAAGCCCAGAGCCTGCAAGAGCGCAATCTGGACCTTGCTTCCAGCGCAGAAGGTCTTTTGCTCAACAGCCTGCTTTTACAGACTTCAGAGCTGTTGCCATTTGTTCAAGCCGCGCGCAGCCAGACATATCTGCAAGCCCAGGCACAAATGGCAGCACTTTTGTTGAAACATGGTTTTCAGGTTTCAGCTTTGGAAGCCGATCCTGCTTTTGCCCAGGCCCTTGTTCTCTTTCAAACTGTTTTTGAGCCAGAAAACAAGGTCAAACCGACGGTTCAGGATCCTCCTTTACCGGTTGAGACAGCTGCCCCACTGCCGGAACTGCTGTTTCAAGCCCCTGAATCGGGCCGCTCTTTTTTGCTGGGCAGCGCGATTCCCCTGCGTTTTCAATTGAGCAAAGCCCATCCAGAACCTGTGTCTGTGGTCTTTTATGCCAATGGGGAACCCCTCAAAAATGCCTTGGGACAGCCCTTGATATCCACGATTCCCGCTTTTTCGACCACTTCCCAGGCGGTCGATGGGCTCCTCCCCTCTGTGAATCTTGGCGAATGGCAATTGGAGGTCCGTTTGCTGAATTTGCAGGGAGAGACGCTCAACCGCGTCACGGGCCCGCGCATTTCCCTGTATAGCGGGGGCGGGGGGGGCAGCCAGCCAGGGCCGCAGCCGCCCAGCTTAGACCTGATTCAGGCCCAGGTTCCTGCACTGCCGGGAGGGCTTGTGGCTGAATTCCCCGCAGAGGGGAATGGCAATGACAGTTCCGGTCTTTATACAGGTCTTTTGCAAAATGAGGTGGCGTTTGGCCCGGGTATTCAGGGCCGCGCTTTTGCACTCAATGGCAGCCAGGGGGGCATTCAGGTACCCAGTCTGGATTTTGCCCAAAAAGACTATGCTGTCGAAGTGTGGTTTCGCACAGATTACAAGCAGCTACAAACATTGGTCAAAGCCTTGCCGGGATTTGAATTGCAGCTCTTGGCCTCGGGGCATTTGGCATTTGGGCATCAGCCCCCAGCGCTGATCACTTCCCCGCATCCGGTCAACGACAATCGCTGGCACCAGGCTGTGGCTGTGAGGCAAGGCAATCAAGAATTCTTGTTTGTCGATGGGCAATTGCTGCAATCCAAAACGGCCACTTTGCTGGATTTAAACAGCGCTGTGGCTGTGCATATTGGTTACCAAAACGCACCCAACCAACAGCCATTTAAAGGCCTGATCGACAATCTGAGGGTGTATAAGCAGCCCCTGACCGCCTTGCAAGTCAAAACCCTGTTTTTAGGTCGGGTGTTGCTTTTAACTGGCAGCGGTTTTGTTGCAGATCTGTCCCAAACTACCGTCACGGCCAATGGCGTGCCGCTGGAAGTGCTCAGTGCCAGTTCCAGCGAAATTCAGGCGTTGGTTCCCGATCACCTGAATGGCTCTGTGCTTGTGCAGGTTGAAAGCGGGGGGGTCAAAACCTATCCGCAAACGCTTCAACGCTGGCCTTTGCGGGTTGACCAACTCTCCCGCTCTCTGCTTTTGACCGGGGATGCGCTAACTCTGACGGGGGTGGGCTTTGACCTGCCGACTGCGGTTCGCCTGAGCGGGGTGCAGGGCACAGTACAAACTTTGAATAGCCAATCCTTGGTTGTGACCGTACCGCTTGGCTTGGTTGCGCCCGGTCCCCTGCAGTTGAACAATGGCGGAGCGACCCTGATGGGGCCTTGGCTGAGCCCGATGCCGGTGACACCTGTCGCTTGGTGGCGGGGGGAGGGCAATGCCCAAGACAGCATGGGGGCTTATCCGGGCACTCTGCAAGGTGCCGTCCAATTTGGGCCAGGCAAAGTGGGTCAGGCCTTTTTGCTGCAAGGTGGTGCCCATGTGGATTTGGGGCTGATTGATGCCTTTCAGGGCAGCTTTACCTGGACGGGCTGGTTTCGGGCCAATGCGCCCACGACCCAAAACCTGATCTCTGGCACCCAAGCGGGGTTGCCGGGTCTTCAATTGACTCAGAAAAACAGTCAATTGGGATTTTTGCACCGCTTTCCCTATGGCCCTGCCGGTGGCACTGAGAGTCTGGCTGGCAATCTCTTCAACGGTGAATGGCATCATTTTGCAGTGGTCAAAACCAATCTCTTTCAAACCCTGTATATTGATGGTAAATCCGTTAATGCCTTGGACAATGCCAGCCAATTTAATACAGCTTTGCAGGTGCTCTTGGGGCGCATTGCCCCCGGCGACAACAGTGCGGATTTTCAGGGGGCTTTGGATGAAATTTGTTTGTTTAATCAGGCCTTGAGCAGTGCCCAAATTGAACAAATTTACCAGTACAGCCGTTAGGTTTTTAACGACTTTTGGTCTGTGTTGGCTGTTTTTCTGCTGTGGATGGCCTCCCGCAATGGCGAATCAGACTCTGCCCCGCCTACTCTGGCATTGGGGTTTGGACCAGCCTGTTTTGGCCTTTGACTGGGCCCGTGTCAAAGGATTCAACCCTGCCAGTGAGCCCACCCTCTACCTGCAATCGTGGTCGGGCGATGGAAATCTGGTGGTGGCTGAGAGCATGTATGTGGGCTCGCCAATCGACACCATTCAATCGCTTTATGCCTTTCATTTGCCTGCCAAAGCCGCTTACCGGATTGGCACGGCGGGCCGAATCGGGGCCTGGGATCCGGGGCTGGTCTATAGCTGGGATGCCTCTCGCCAGCAGCTGGCTTGGCAGACCCGCGAGCAAGATCTTGGCCATTGGCGTTGGGACTTTACCACCCTCAGGTACCGCTATGTTGCAGGCCCAGGCCCCAAATCTGTGAACGGCGCTTATCGGGTGGATAACCTGGATTTGTTGGGGGGGTGGCTCTATCTGCGCAATCCCGATGATCAGTTTTTTAAGGCCCGCTTGGCCTCAAATGCGCAGGTAAAAGCCTTTGCCACGCCCGATGACTATGGCCCACTGCTGGGCAGCTCAAAGCAAAAGAACAGTGAACAATTTACTGGTTTTGCGGGTTATGGTGTAAGCGAAGATTTTCAAGACCTTTGCCCCGGCTATTCGGCCAAACCAATCCAAATACCGGGGCTGTTTGCGGGCTTGAAGCTCTCAGCAGCGCCCTGTCGCCAGATTTTGGCCCTGGTCCAAGGCCAAACACTTCAACTCCAGCTCTGGAATCACACTGGGCAAATTGTGGCGCAGCGCAAGCTCACTTGGCCAAAAGAACCCGAAAAATTGACCTTGGTGGGCTATCCGGGCCAGCGCCAAGTCTACCTGATTACCAAACACCAATTTTACGCTCTCTCACTCAAAGATTTGAGCCTGACCCTGATTCGGGATTTCTCCCCCCAGCAGATCGAGCAGATCAGCCTCTCTCCCAATCGGCGCTTTGCTGCCCTGGTGAGTTTTGGGCCAGACCAGCCCGGCGATCAGTTGTGGGTCTTTGGGCTGCCGGGTTTGCCCTGAATTCTCCCCTTTTGGCTGGGCCTTGGGTTACACTACTCCCACCAAGGAGAACCTGCCATGTCTGTCATCGCCCCCTCGATCCGCCAGCTCTTTGCCTATTTGCACCCCGAACGGGCCCGCTTTCGCATGGCCAGTGCCTGCAGCATTCTGAATAAAATTCTCGACCTGATGCCCCCGCTCTTGGTGGCCTGGGTGACCGACTCAGTCGGTGGCCACCCGCCGGGCTGGATCCAATCTTTGCTTGGGCCCGCCAGCCCCTGGACGATGGCGGTCTTTCTCTCGCTCTTGGCGGTGGCCATTTTTGGCGGGGAGAGCCTGTTTGAGTGGCTCTTTCAGAAGGAGTTCATGACCCTGGCCCAGGATTTGCAGCACCGTCTGCGCCTGGATGTCTATGCCCGTCTGCAATCGCGCGAGATGCGTTTCTTTGAAAACCAGCGCATGGGAGAGACCCTGGCGATTGTCAACGATGACGTCAATCAGCTTGAGCGCTTTCTCAACACAGGCTTTAACGAGATTTTGCAATTGGGCGTGCTCTTTGCCTTTTCGCTGGTGGTGATGCTGTCTGTTTCTTGGGAATTGTCGTTGATTGGCCTGATTCCCATTCCCATTATTCTCTTCGGCAGTGCGCTTTACCAGCGCCAAATTGCCCCCCGTTATGATCGGGTGCGTCAGGCTGTGGGAGCTTTGGCCAGCCGCTTGGAGAACAATCTGGCAGGCATTCAGGTGATTCAGAGTTTTACGGCTGAAGCCTTTGAATTGGAACGGGTGCAGGCCAGCTCCGACGAATACCGCCAGGCCAATTTGTCTGCCATTCGCTTGGCGGCCGCGTATATCCCGATTATTCGCATGGCCATTGCTTTGGGTTTTGGTGGCGTGCTTTTGATTGGGGCCTGGTGGGTCTTGCAGGGCCAGGGCCGGGTGACGGTGGGCGAACTGGTGCTCTTTTCGATGCTGGTGCAGCGCCTGCTCTGGCCGATCACGCGCCTGGGGCAGACATTTGACCTCTACGAGCGGGCCCGAGCCAGTGCCAATCGGATTTTTGACTTGCTCGATACGCCTTCGGCGATTCAGAGTCCGGCGCAGGCCACGCCACTGCTGCGGGCCGACGGCCGGATTCAGTTTGAAAACGTGCATTTTGCCTATGATTCTGCTTTGCCGGTTTTAAATGGCCTCAACTTTGAGGTGCCTGCTGGAGAAATGGTGGGCTTTGCGGGCACGACAGGTGCGGGCAAATCCACGTTGGTCAAGCTCTTGATGCGGCTCTATGATCCCACGGGCGGGGCGGTTAAACTCGATGGGCACGATTTGCGTGACTTGGATTTGCGCGATCTGCGTCGCCAGATTGCCTTGGTCAGCCAGGATGTTTACCTCTTTCATGGCACGTTGCGGGAGAATATTGCCTATGGGCTGAGTGAGGTCTCGGATGCGGCCATCGAAGAGGCGGCCCGCAAGGCGGAGTTACATGACTTTATTGCCACTTTGCCTCAGGGCTATTTGAGCTTGGTCGGAGAGCGCGGCATCAAGCTCTCGGGCGGGCAGCGTCAGCGGTTGAGTATTGCCAGGGCCCTGCTTAAAAATGCGCCGGTGTTGGTGCTGGATGAGGCCACCTCTTCGGTGGATACCGAGACAGAGCGGGCGATTCAGCGCAATTTGCACAGTTTGGTGCAGGGGCGCACGGCTTTGGTGATCGCCCACCGGCTTTCGACGATTCGCCAGGCCCACCGGATTTTGGTCTTGCGCGAAGGGCAGATTGCGGAGCAGGGCAGCCATGAGGACCTGATTGCCCAGGGGGGGATTTATGCGGATCTGTGGCATGTGCAGTTGGGGGATCTTTGAGCCCGTTGCATGAGGGGGTCGGGTTTTCAAATGTGTGTGGGGAAGAGGGGTGTGAGTGCTTGGGCTGTGGAGTGGGCATTCGGGCCGCTCGCTGCGCACATCCATGTGCTCCGCTCACTAAGTGCCGCGCCTACGTCTATTCCCTCCATGGGACTTCGGCGCGGCAGTTACCCTCATTGCCCACTCCAGGCCAATCCTCAATCGCTCTTATGTTTTTTTAAGACCGAGGGGACTTTTTGTCTTGATGCTTGAGGTGGGTTGGGGCCGTGTTTGGGGAGGGGGATGGTCGCAGATTATTGCATACCGCTGGTCGTTTGGGTTTCTTTGTAAAGGGTGGTCACGGTGCCGTCGGGGGTGATTTTGCGAATCGCTTTGTTGCCGGTGTCGGCCACATAGAGGTTGCCGTAATGGTCCACATCCAGGGCTGTGGGGTATCTGAATTGGGCGACTGAGCCTTGACCATCGTTGAAACCGGCTTGATTCGCTCCTGCCAAGATGGATATCGTTTTCTTCTCAAAATCGTATTTCCAGATCACGTGGTGGTTAATATCGCTGACATACATATTGCCTTTGGAATCAAGGCGAATTCCCTTGATTAAAATTTTGAGATCAGTAACTTTATCAATATCAGGAAATTCTTCATAGTGATAACCTGGCACTCGAATGAAATCTTGAACTTTGTTAAAATCTACAGTTTTACTCGATTTCCTGGTTGCTCTATACAGATGTTCCTTGTAAATGGCAAAATAACCAGCGCCATAAAATAACATATGGCTTTTTTGGTTGAAAATCGTGGAAATGTAGGCGCTGCTACTTTCAGAAAGATTGCCATCCATGACAAAGTAAATGCGTTGACTGCTGGGGTCCCAATACAGATTTAAGGGGCCTGTTCGGGAAATGTTGCTGGGTGGAATGGTCGTTGAATCCACATCAAATTGCGCGACTGACTTATCCAGATTGGGTTGGTACGTATTTGTATCAAAGCCCAGCAGTTTAGAGCTGGACAATTGGCTGATATAAAGTCGGTTCTCTTCGCGGGCCAGCTCAATTTCACTCATATAACAGCCCTGGTTTTGCATCAATTGACCCGGAAAAGCGCTGATTTTGCCGTCTTTGAGTGTATATAAACGGTGGATGCAGTCTTGGGAGTTTTCGCTGTCGATTTGGATAATGTTGTATCCATCATACAAATCGCTGCAAGGCCGACTGGTGATATACAGGGTTTGGCCATCCCCGCTCACAGCCACATCCTGGGGGTAGTCCAAGCGGGGCGGGTTATCTGCCCGAATCAGGGGGCAGGTTGTGGGGGCGGGAATCGGCGTGGGGATTGCTGTGGCGATGGCTGTGGGGTGAGGCGGGTTGGGCTCACTGGGTGGGAGGACTGGCAAGGCTGAGGGGGTGATTGTTGGAAAAGCAGAGAGGGCCGTTGCGGGTTTCGCGGGTACAGGGCTGGTCTGGGGATGACAGGCAGAAAGCCCTGCCAGGACAACCAGCAAAGCCAGGTATTGGCAGGGTTTTTCTAAAGTCAGACCCGCAAAGCCCATCGAAGATCCCCTCTCTCAGCACCTGTTCCGATGATAACTTTGATTCAGAAAATTGTAAAATGAATTCTCTTTAAAAGCCTGTGTTAAGATAAAAAGAAAGTCCAAATCCAAATGGGGTGCTGGTCTGAGTGTGTTTGGAGGCGGGGTTAAAGTATGCAGAACAAACAATGGATTCAGGATTTTGAATCGCTGCCACTGGAGAAGCAATCCGAGGTCATCGATTTTATTCAGTTCTTAAAGAGCAAACAACCACAAGAGGCGGGTTTTCAGCCAGAAAAACGTCCCTTTGGGGTGCTCAAGGGGCCTGTTTGGATGTCTGAAGATTTTGATGCTCCCTTGGAAGATTTTGCTGAGTATATGTAATGGCTTATCTCTTAGATACCCATGCTTTGATCTGGTTTTTGGAAGGGAATAAGCAGATTCCCCTTGGTTTGCAAACATTGATTCGGGATCCCGAGGAACACATTTTTGTCAGCCTGATCAGTTTTTGGGAAATGGCGATTAAAATTCAATTGGGTAAATTGCAATTGCCCGAATCGCTGGAAGACATGCTGGCGCATACCACCCAAGTCAAGCTAGCTATTTTGCCCTTACGGCCTGAACATATTCTGGAATTACAACGCCTTCCCTTGCATCACCGAGATCCTTTTGACCGTCTTTTATTGGCCCAAGCTCAGTCAGAGGCCTTGACGCTGATCAGCCGAGATAAGGCGTTTGATGCCTATGGGGTGGTTCGCTTGTGGGAGCGGTGAAAGTGTTTTCATAGAACAAGAATATGAAGGGGTGTGAGTGCTTGGACCGTGGAATGGCCAATCCTCAATCGCTCTTATGTTTTTTTAAGACCGAGGGGACTTTTTGTCTTGATACTTGGGGTTGGTTGGGGCCGTGTTTGGGGAGGGGGATGGTCGCCGCTTATTGTATACCGCTGGTCGTTTGGGTTTCTTTGTAAAGGGTGGTTACGGTGCCGTCGGGGGTAATTTTGCGAATGGCTTTGTTGCCGGTATCGGCCACATAGATGTTGCCGTAATGGTCCACATCCAGGGCAGTAGGGTATCTGAATTGGGCGACGGAGCCTTGGCCATCGCTGTAGCCTGCTTGATTGGATCCTGCCAAGATGGATATCTTTTTATTCTCAAAATCGTATTTCCAGATCACATGGTGGTTGATATCGCTGACATACATATTGCCTTTGGAATCAAGGCGAATTCCTTTGTTTAAAATTTTGAGATCATCTACTTTTATTGCATTAGGGAAATCCTCATAATGATATCCTGGAACGTTAATAAAGTTTTGAACCTGATTAAAATCTACAGTTTTAATTGATTTGCTGTTAGATCTATACAAATGTTCGTTAAAAATGGCAAAATAGCCTCCTCCAGAAAACAGTGTTTTTCTTTGACCATTAAAAATAGTTGAAATAGAGGCACTGCTACCTTCGGAAAGATTGCCAACCATCACAAAGTAAATGCGTTGGCTGCTGGGGTCCCAATACAGATTTAAGGGGCCTGTTCGGGAAATGTTGCTGGGTGGGATGGTTGTCGAATCGACATCAAATTGCGCGACCGACTGATCCAGATTGGGCTGGTAGGTGTTTGTATCAAAGCCCAGCAGTTTAGACGTGGACAATTGGCTGATATAAAGCCGGTTCTCTTCGCGGGCCAGCTCAATCTCGCTCAAGTAACAGCCCTGGGTTTGCATCAATTGACCCGGAAAAGCGCTGATTTTGCCGTCTTTGAGCGTGTATAGACGGTGGATGCAGTCTTGGGAGTTTTCGCTGTCGAGTTGAATAATTTGCGAATTATACGCTAAATCGCTGCAAGGCCGACTGGTGATATACAGGGTTTGGCCATCCCCGCTCACAGCCACATCCTGGGGGTAGTCCAAGCGGGGTGGGTTATCTGCCCGAATCAGGGGGCAGGTTGTGGGGGCGGGAATCGGCGTGGGTATTACTGTTGCATGTGTTGTGGCGATGGCTGTGGGGTGAGGCGGGTTGGGCTCACTG
The DNA here is from genome assembly GCA_044356335.1 of Candidatus Sericytochromatia bacterium. Taxonomy (GTDB): domain Bacteria; phylum Cyanobacteriota; class Sericytochromatia; order UBA7694; family UBA7694. The sequence continues at coordinate 4,526 of JBIKWL010000071.1, read as the reverse complement.
GGTGGGAGGACTGGCAAGGGGGTGCGTGTTGGCGAAGCAGAGAGGGCGGTTGCGGGTTTCGCGGGTACAGGGCTGGTCTGGGGATGACAGGCCCAAAGCCCTGCCAGGACAACCAGCAAAGCCAGGTATTGGCAGGGTTTTTCTAAAGTCAGACCCGCAAAGCCCATCGTTGATCCCCTCTCTCAGCGCCTGTTCCGATGATAACTTTGATTTAGAAAATTGTAAAATGAATTCTTTTTTAAAGAATTCGGACAAAATAAACCCACATCTGAATTTTGTGAGGAAAACGCTTACCGCACCACCGGCATATCGCTCTGCCCAGTGGTCACATCCAGCATCTTGCCAAAGCGTTTGAAGACGTCTTCTTGCAGATAGGGCACGCCGTATTTTTCACACAGGGCTTTGACCTTGGGCTGGACCTGCCCGTAGCGCAACATGGGCAGATCGGGCCAGATATGGTGCTCGATTTGGTAATTGAGCCAGAACTGCAAGAAGTCGATCAGATCGTTGCCACAGGTATAATTGACCGAACCCGTGATCTGGTGCAACATGCGCTCAGCTTTGTTGGCGGGTTTGCGCTCAAAGCGCGGGATATCCTCGCCGGTGTGGTTGGGGCCGACAATCAAAAAAGAGTGAAAATTGGCCAGTAGCTCGGCTCCAAGGGAGTTGATCAAGGCGCTGTAACTGGCCCAGAGACCCGCTGGCAGAAAGAGGCCGGGCAGCAGCACAAATTGCAGCAGGGCATAAGGCAGATAGCCGTCCAGGATCAGCTCCAGCACGCCTTCGCGGTCGAGGGTATAGTCCCCTTGGGGGCCTTTGGCTTGGCGGGTATGCAGGGCGTGAATATTGCTCGGGGCGTAATAGACGGGCTTCCAGACCAAGCCCAGTCCCAGCATCAGGGCCTGGCGCAGGGGCAGAGGCAAGTTGGAATGGCGTATTTTTTGGGTATTGCGTTCGAGCAGGTCGGGGTCGGCAACCTGTCCGGTGTGGGTGTGGTGCAAGACATTGTGCTCGTAATTCCACGATTCGGGGGTCATCCAATCGGGCCAATCGACCCAGCGCCGCCAGCCCCGGCCGAAAAAGCGGCTGGTATAGCGCTTGGGCACACCGGGCACGCGGTCGTAGCCCCGGTGGCCAATATGGTGCATCAGCAGCCAGCGGGTCGTGCGGCCCAGGCTGAGGCCGGCCATACTGAGCAAATTTGGCCCCAGACCTGCGGTCAGCAGGCCCAGGGCGCTGGCCAGATGGCCCCAATTTTCAATTTTGCGCAGGTGAGCCAGATCGTCTGGGCCCAATTGGGCATCGATCTCACTTCGCAAGGCTTGCAGCTCAGCCATAAAACCGCTCCAGTCCAGCTGCTTAAGGGCTTCGAAGCGGGCCTCATGGGTCGATTCGGCAGCACTCTGATCTGCTGTTTGGAAAGCGGTTTGGGGCCTCAGCGTTTGCATCTTTAGTCGTCGCGCTCCAGCATCGCTTTGACCGTAGCATCCATGATCGCCCGCGACTCATCCAAATGGGCGCGGGTGATGCGGTCGAGTTTGCCACCACTGGCTTTGAGCGTGCTGTCGATCTGGTTGCGCAGGCTGACCAAATCGTGGCGGGCCAGGGTGCGGGCATCGGAGGGAATACTCCGGCTTCGGCCCAGGTACAGGGTTTTGAGCTGTTCCAAATGCACGCGCTGCAAATTGCGGCGGAAGCTGGGCACGTTTTTGCCCGCTTTGAGTTCACTCCAAACCGTATCACTCAGATAGCTGAAATGCTCTTCGAGCGTGAAGCGCTCTTCGCCCTTTTTAAACAGCATTTCGTTGTTTTGCAGGCGCATCAGCAGGGTCGGGCTCATCAAATAGCTCAAGACGCTGGTATGCAGGCTTTGTACCATCTGGTGAACAGGCACATCCAGGCGCATGCCAAAGGTATCGCCGTCAAAATTCCACTGCCGCTCGGGGCCCAATTTGCTCAGCAGCTCGGGGCTGAACTGGAAGGCCTCGTTGACAAAGAGCTGATTGCCAATCGTTTTCAGGGCTTCGCGCTGTTTGGCTGCTGGCACGACCTGCAGCGGACGTTTGCTGTCGGGATCGCCTACGTGGTTGCGGTGGGTATAAATGCCGCCGACATAGCGCACCATGCCGCTGATCGAGCGGAAATATTCACTCACCCCCATCGAAAAGACCTCGCGCAAACGTGGGTAGCGCTCGCCGGGTTTTTCAAATTGGGCTTCAATTTTGCTCAGCAGTTCTTCGGCCAGATTCAGGCGTTGGCGCTGAAAGGCCAGGGGGTCGTCGCCCAAATCCCAGATATTGGCATTGGGATCGACTGAAATCGGGCCGCCGTAGACATCTTCGTCGGTGCCATACGCCAATTCTGCTTGGGTCGAACGTGCTGCGATTTTGTCGAGGTGGCCTTTTTCGCTGGTGGCGCTGTCAGCTGGGAATTGGCTATAGGCGTATTCAATCGCCCAATAGTCGTAGGGGCCAAGCGTGGTCTGGAAATACTCGCCTTGGGTCACCCCTTTGGGAGCGAGGTTCACAGGCACATAGTCCATCACCGAGCTGGTCAGGCCTTTGCTGCGGGTCTGGTTGAGCAGGTGCAAATCGCTGGCTTTGTGCAGGGTGCTGGCCTTAAAGTTGTGGCGCAAACCGAGGGTATGCCCCACTTCGTGGGCGACCAGGGCCACAATCGACTCGCGCATAAACCGCGCGGCTTCGCCTGCAGGCAAGGCGCCACGGGTGGCCAAGAGCTGATGGCCAAAGGCCGCTTCGCGGGCCAATCCACTGTTGTATTCACAGAGTTGGGAGTGGTTTTGGCTGCTTTTGGCGCTGTGGTTCAGGGCCTGCAAATTGGGTTTGGCCTTTTCTCCGGCCAGGGGCACGGCCCAGCTTTCGTATTCATCAAAGAGATAGCGCACAAAGTCGGCGCTGATGCGCACGTCGGCATCAAAGATTTCGCCCGTCAGCGGGTGGGCGCGGGAGGGCCCGACGGCATAACCGGCCCCCGGATTGACCATCCAGCGAATCGTGTTATAGCGCGAGTCTGCCGGATCCCAATCGGCATCGTCGGGCATTTGTTTGACCACAATTGCGTCTTTAAAGCCAATTTTGGCAAAGGCCTGGTTCCAAAGCAGCACGCCCTCTTTGACCGCTTCGCGGTGTTCAACCGGAATCGTGTTTTCGAGCCAATAGACAATTGGCTCGCGGGGGGGCGAAACTTGCAAGTTGGGATCGGCTTTTTCGAGCTTCCAGCGGTTGACATAGCGCACATAGGGGTCATTTTGGCTGAAGCTGTTGTAGTCCCAGAACATGGTGGTAAAATGGCCCACGCGGTCATCGGCCAAACGGGGTTTGTAATCGCTCTGGGGCAATTTGCTCAGGCTGTAATGCATCAGGTGTTGAAAGCTGCGGTCATCGGCCAAAGTGGGGGTGGGAAAATCTGTGCCATCGCCAACAAAATTCAGCCGCACCTGGATTTCGCTGTTTTTTTCGAAGGAGGTGACCTTCTGAATAAAGCTGTTGCGCTCATCGACGCGGTAGCCAATGCCCATCATGCGCTGCAGCATTTGAAAGAGCTTGCCACTGTTGGCCAAATCGCCAACAAACAGCTCAGAGGCATCCACCAAAAGGGAGCCTTTCTCCGGGTGCGGGGGGGCGATGATTTGCGCACTGCTCATCAGGGCATCACTCACACCACGGGGAATGGCGCGGGAGATCGCAGTGCTCTCATTGGCGCGGTAATTGTAATTTTTGATATACATCTGAATCGTTTTGCCGTGTTTGCGGAAATACACAGGCAGGGTATTTTCCTGCGAGGAGGAGTCAAAAAAGACCCCGTCGCCGGCTTCGCGGGTCATGCTCAATAAAAAGATCTGCTCCAATTGATCTGGTTTAAGTTCGAGGAGGATGCGTTGCTCGCTCTCTTTGAAATGGAAGTTAAACAGGCCTTGAATGGGTTTAAAGTCTTTGATGGTTTTTTCAAAACTGGGGCCTTTGTCTTCTGCTTCTTGACCTTGGGCCTGAGCCCAGGTCGGGGTGGCGACTCCCAGGGTGAGACCGACACTCAGCAGAGGGGTTAGGGCGAGCAATGAAAGACGGCGTTTCAACATAGCGCTTGGAGTTTCCTTATGCAGCTTTTTTTTTGCAGGGATCAATTACCCCCCCATGGTACGATCTTCGCGGCGGAGGGTCAATCTTTGGGTCAATTTTGGGACCATCTTTGGGGAGCGTCAGATCTCGTTTTGTTCGACTGCAGAAGAGCTGAGCGGAGAGCTTTCCTGCACCGTTTCCAGGCTGGCGGGCTGACGCAATTGCTGCTCCATCAAGGCCAGCAAGGCAGCCATGATCAGCGGGCCGTAGACCAGTCCCATCGGCCCAAAACTGGTAATGCCGCTGACAATTGCCAGAAAAATGGCCAGCGGGTACATATGTGTGCGGGCGTCAATAAATTTGGGCCGAATCACGACATAATACAGGCCCTGTTCAATCAGCTCAACCACCACCAAAAACAAGACCGCCACCCACCAGGGGCCCGAGAAG
>JBIKWL010000192.1:0-8434 GCA_044356335.1 Candidatus Sericytochromatia bacterium | reverse complement strand
CCCAGAAAGACAATGCGGGACTTGAGCAGACGGGAAAAAATATCATAGGCGCGCTCGCCATGGCCTGTCTGCTCGACAACGGTGGGAACATATTGCATCCGTTCGGGTACGCGAAGAAGGTGTGTCATTAGGATTAATCTCATTTTGAGCGTGGTGATAGTTGAATCAAGTATAACCGGGATCAGCAGGCCATGGCAACCAAACACGAGCCGTTTCACACGGGTAAAAAACCTGTGGCAAACACCAAAATCAGGGCCGGGTTTTTGCTTTAACGGGCAGGGCTATAAAAAAAACGCAGGGGGTGCTCTATCCGCATGGCCCAGGCCTGCTCATTGTGGCCGGCGTCTTGAGCCACATGAAAAGCCAGATTGCGAAAATGCTGAAAGCCCTGTTTTTCAAGGGCTTGGGCCAGGTCTTTGGCATCCTGAAGCATAATTTGCGGTTGCTGCCCCTCTTTTGTGCCCATATCCAGCCAGATTTTGAGGTCTTTGGAGAGCTTGGGCACCTCATTGAGCAGGGCCCGGTCTTTCCACCAAATCGAAGGGGACATCATGCCAATCTTGGAAAAAACCTGGGGGTAGTGCAGCCCCAGATAAAAAGAGACCAACCCGCCGAGTGAAGAGCCCATCACAGCGGTGTGTTCGCGTTGGGGACGGGTGCGGTAGGTCTTGTCGATCAGCGGTTTGAGTTCTTCGACCAAAAATCGGGCGTAATTGGCCCCCTGACCGCCGTGCATGGTGCCATCAAGGTCGGCTGCTTCCCAGGTATATTCAGCCATGCGGTCGGCGGTATTGTAAACCCCCACCACAATCACAGGCTCAATCGCCTGGGAGCGAATCAGTTTTTCGAGATTTTCATCGACCTGCCACTCACTGCCGCCAAACGAAGTGCGGCGGTCAAAGAGATTATTGCCATCGTGCATATACAAGACGGGATAGCGGCGGCTGGGGTCTTGGGTATATTGGGGAGGCAAATAGACCATCACATCCCGGCTGTGTTTGAGAAAGCGCGAAGCCACCTGGCTGTGGGTCTTAAAATTGCCTGCCAGCGTGCTCTTGGTGCTGTTGCCTTGAGAAGCGACACGGGGCAAGGTACTGGCCAATAAAGGCACATTGCTCGCCGGGCGTTGTGGAGTTGCAAAGAGACTGGCCGGAGCCGATTGACAGGCCAAAAGCCCCACGGCCAGCAAAGCCAAAGCAGGGCGCATAAGAAGTTTGCGCACAGGAAGTGGGCGAAGAAGAGCAGAAACAGAAAAGGGCATGGATTTCCTCAGCGGGGAGATTTAAACGATCTTATCGGAAATTTTAACACAAACTGACCTATTTTACCCGCGCCGGCTTGAGCATGCCTTGCCCCGCAAGTTGCTTTAAAAAGCCGGGGTAATCGCTCCAGTCTTGGGTATCGGAGTCCCATTCCATCAGTGCCAACAAGGCCTGAAAACGACTCTCTTCTTGGGTTAAGGCCACCGCTTCGTGCAAGATTTCGTAGAGCGCCTCTTGATCCATCAAAATCAAATTATTGCGCAGCAGATGCATCAGACAGGCTTTCCACTCAGCGGTGGTTTGGGCCAGCAGAGCCGGGGCAATCAGCATTTTGAGCTGATAGGGCCAGAGCAGAGAAAGCATGGGCAGCGCCTGGGCCAAATCACCCAAGAGCGGATTCAGACGCTGTCTGGCTTCAACCGCTGCCAACTGGGACAAGCGAAAAGCCAAAAATTCACTCAAAGACGCCAAATAGGGATGGTCCTCCTGCGCAAAGGTCAGAAAGGGCTTACTGCCTTGATAGATCAACATATCCACCAGTTCGCCACTGTCGTTGAAAAAACCCATCTGCTCAATCAACGCACCCTGGGGCATCAACTGCAGTTTGATTTGGGTCGTATCGGGCACATCCAATTGAAAATAAAAGGAGTCAAAATGTCGGCCGTTTAACTGATAGCGAAAGCAGAGCAGGTAAGAGCCCGAAGCCAGTGGTTTAAATTGAAACCGCTGCCCCTGTCGTTCTGCCTTTACAAATTCACCGCATTGCTGGTTCTGGTAAGTCGCCAGACGCACATTCACTTCTTGGACCTCGCTGAGCAGGTCCCCTTGCCAATCCAGATTCAGATTATACATAGACTTTCCCCCTGCAATAGAACCAATTCCAAAATGCTTCCAGGCCGCTGCTGAGTGAAGTTGAGGGTGTATAGCCGAGTAGAGATGCTGCATGGGTCAGATCGGCCCAGGTTTCGGAGACATCGCCCACCGGACGTGCCAAGAAGCACTTTTCAACCGCTTTTAGGCCGCTGACAGCTTCGAGGTGAGTCACCCAGTCTGACACGCTAAGCGGGTGTCCCGATCCCAGATTAAAGACCTCAAAGCTGCTTGCAGGCTGCAAAGAGTTCCAGGCCTCTGCTTTTAGCATACCATTGATGATGTCAGAAATATACGTAATATCTCGGCGGGTGGTTTCGGGCTCAAACAGAGTCAAAGCAAGGCCCTGCTCGAGTGCCTGGGCAAATTGGTAAAGGGCCATATCTGGGCGCTGACCAGGGCCATAAACGGTAAAAAAACGCAAAGCCACTGCTTTGAGAGAGTACAGCCGGGTATAGCTCTGAATCAGCGTTTCAGCCGCGAGTTTCGAGACGGCATAAGGAGAGCAAGGTGCCGGCAGATCGCTTTCTTTGAGGGGATGGCCTTGACTGCCGCCATAGACCGAAGACGAAGAGGCAAAGATAAAATGAGGGGCCTGTTTCTTTTGGCGCAAGCAGGCATCGAGGGCCTGAGCCACCCCCTCTAAATTGCAGCGCAAATAGGCCGGTGCCGCATGTATAGAGGGCCTAACCCCTGTCAACGCGGCCAAATGGAAGATCGTCTCAAAGGCAGGCAAATCCTGCCAAGTTTCAGCCAAGCAAATGTCTCCCTGAATCCAAATCGGCTCAGGTGCAGCCCCATCGCTCTGAAAAGCTTCCAAGCCCGGTGTTTTTCCGGGAATGCGCAAATCGAGACCATAGACCTGGCGACCCTGGGCCAACAAAGCGCGACAGAGATGACGTCCAATAAACCCCGCAGCCCCTGTAACCAGGACTGGCCCTGACATCACTCAGGCCTGCGAAGAGCCGGGCGGGCGGGGGGTGATGCGGTTATGAATCTGCTGGGTCTGTTGGTTTTGGCTGGTTTGGCTCTGCCAATTGATCTCCTGCTGCTGGGCTTTGACCACTTCGCGCTGCACAATCGAGAGACGCTCAGCTTCGATCACCGAGCCATTAAATGAGCTGGCCCCTTTTAAGCTGACAATATCCCCAGCCCGAATTTCGGAGAAAAAAGCCGCCACCGATTTGCCTTCGAGGTGGCTGGCAATTTTGGTATCGGGGCTGACCACCGCCAAAGCATGGCTTTGGGTTTGGATATCTTTGATGAAGATCTCCCCTTTTTCGTGGTTGACCGACTCGACATAACCGGAGTCAATCACGGCCTGGGGCTTGGGCTCAGACATTTTTTCGTCAATATGAGAGCCTGTTTTGAGCATCAAAAGCGCCACGAAGATACTGATCAACCCACCGATGGCGTAAATTTCACGCGGAATCAGGCGGTAATTAAAGAGAATATCGTTGATCCACATCAAAGCCAGCAAGAGCGTTAAAGTGCCCAGCAAAAAACTCAGCGACTTAAACGGGGAGGCGTGCTGGTGGCGACTGCGGCGATAAGATTTGATAAAGAAAAACAGGGCAATGCCGACATATGCCAAAGTCAGCAAGAGACGAAAGCCATCCACAAGCTGGTACCACATATTCTGGCGCTTTTGGTAATTGCGCACCCATTGCGGGGCATCGGTGGGCAAGGCTTTGCGCCAGCTGTAAAGGGATTCAATCAGAATCAGGGCTTCGCCCCAGCTCAGGCGCTCATCGGGGCGAATGGTACGGTCGGGATAGCCATTGATCAGCTTGAGGTTTTCGGCCAGCACCACGGCGGCATAAGCCGGATGTTGCGGGAGAATATCGCGAAAACGGCTCTCTTGGGTGATGGGTGTTTTTAAAGCCTGTTCCAGGCCAAATGCCAAAATAACGCGGTGAACGGCCTCTGCACGGGTAACTTCGCCAATCAAATTGTGTTCATGGGGCAAAGCCAATTGATTGCGCGAAACATCGGCAATTTTGGCCAGCACATTGAGATAATCGTTGCGGTTGATCAGCTCAGCGTAATTGATATTGCTGGGCAGGGCAATGCCGTTTTCTTCGAGCACGTGCACCGATTCGCGGGCCCAGCGGGCGTGGTAGGGTTCAGCACTGGCTTGCACCAAGGGAGAGGCTGCCGTCTGGGGGGAAGAATCCAAAACAGAGGCACTGAGAGGAGAAGCGGTCTCAACCGGACTGCTCGGAACGGGATCAACTTGAACTGAGTTGGATTGAACGGGATTCTCCTGAACGACACCCTCCTGGACAGGCACAGCTGCCGGGCTGGGGCTCTGCAAGAGAGCGGGATCCACCACGCGTGACTCGGGCAAAGCGGTTTGGCTTAACTCAGGCGAGACGGGCAGAGCGGTTTGCTCTGGCACCTGGGCCCAGACAGCCAAAGCAGTCCAGGCAGAAAAAGCACTAAATCCGCTTATCAAAAGCGCGGTCAGCAGCAGAAAGGAATAAATTTTCAGTCGTTTTTTCGCCATATATATCGCCAGAGAGAATTGAGAGTCCATTATAACATTGCTTGAATTTTAATCGAGGCGATCGATACCGAAGGCCGTTTGGATGACCTCAGCGGAGATGCCCTGGGTATGCAAAAGCGTTGGCAGAAGGCGAAACTTGGGATTGACCAATTCACGGGCGAGAAAACCCAAATTGATCGGTTTTTTGTCTGCGCCCAAGATCAGACGGTCGACAATGGCCCCCTGCTCCAGATCGACCAAGAGCAAACAGGGAGTAAACAAACTGGGCTGGTTTTTTGAGACCATGACCACAGCCCAACGCCCATCGGGACTGAGTTCAAGCAGATCTCGGGCATCCGCCCCACTGCTAAAGGCCTCTCCTTCGAGCGGAATCACCTGGATTTTCTGAAATTTTTCAGTGTCAAGCACCAAGAGATCCGGGCGGCGGGTATCGGGATTGATTCCCAGCACAATCAGGCGATCCCCTTTGGGAGGCAAAGCCAGATTGCCAAGCAAATGTGGCCCAGCCACAGGGATTTTTTTCTGGGCCATGGCCCGATCGGTCAGCACCAAGGCACCCGGTTCGTGAGAGGTTGAAAAAATCCGCTTGCCATCGGGGTGAAAAACAACCGAAATGGCTTTTTTGCTCGGGCGCAGCACCACTTTCCAGGAGCGGGTCAATCGCAGGGTATCGCGCTGGAGCAGATGCAATTTGCCCGATCCCCGATCGGTCAACGCCAAAACAGGGTGACGCGGGGAGACAAAAAGGTCCAGGGGACGGGTATGCACGGGCTCGATTGGAATTTGGCCCCAGGTCCAGGAGCGGCAGAAGACACTTTGCATCTGGGCCTGAAAATCTGGCAGATTGAGATGGACATAACTACCATTGACACCCAGAGCCTGCTGCAGGGGTGAGAGCTGGGGATATTCTTTTAAGACCTTGAGTTTGCCGCCGTCAACCGACAAGAGCAGTAAGTCCAGCTGGCCATAAGGCGACCAAGAAACCCAATCACTGGCTCCGGCCTCTTTGGGCAAAAGTTGTTCTTTTTGGGTTTCACCACCGAGCGGGTGACAGAGCCTAAGCGCCATTTTTTCTTGATCCAAAACCAGGACGGGTTCGGGGTGGCGTTCGGCATATGCCAAGGCATTTTGATGGGTCAGGTGCAAAACAGACTGAATCTGCTGGGGAAGCAGGGCAGACTGTAAAGCCGTTTCGAGGATTTCGGCCTGTTTGGCCAAGTCGCCGCGTTGTTCAAAAAGCTTAAGTTGTTTCCACAATACGTGGGGATCAGATAGATGTGACATTGTGCTTTTAATTATCGCATTTTTTTTTCACCGGGGGGCTTGCAATTTAAATCCAAAGATATTAAGATAATAATAAGAAGATTAAGATTTGGTTATGTAAGTTAAGGGAATTATTAAAGAGGTTAAACAAAGATTATGAATCTGAGTGCAGCACACGCCATTCAAAACAGAGGCAGTTTCCAGGTCGCTGAAACAGCCCTGAAGTCTGGTAACAGCAGCTCCGATAGACAGTCAGGTGGAGAGACCTATATGTCTTTTCAACACACCGACAGCCTGCATTTTCAACGTTTCGCCGCCCAACCCGAAATCCAGACCACCGAAGACCGCCTCTTGGCAATGGTCAATAAACTCTTTTCACTCGACACCCGCGTCTACACCTCGCTGATTGTCACCCTGTTCTTTGGTATGATTTTTCAGGCCATCTTTGAAGCCCCTGTTTTAACCGCTGTCAGCAGCCTGGCATTTTTCTTTGTCTGGTATGTAATGAGCTTCTTTGATTTTCGCCGCCTGATGCAAACCCTCGCTTATGGCAGTGCTGCCTAAGCCTTCAACACATTTGTAATTAATTTATTAATTACCTTTAACCTTAATCTGATTAACCTGATGACTGCCTCGGCAGTCTTTTTTTTTGCCCAGATCGTGAACAGATTTAGCGGTGGTGAAAGCGGTAAAACTTCAATAGCGAAGTGACCAGCGATTCGGTCTCGGTGGGCAGGACAATCTGGTCTACCCCCATCTGACGCAGGCTTTGTTTGAGGGCCTGAAAATGGCCGACTTGTTCACTTTGATAGCGCTCGCGAAAGCGCCGAGAAGAGAAGTCAAAAATGCGTTGCTGATCGCTTTCAGGGTCGCAAACAGCGACCAAACCACTGTTGGGCAAAACCAAATCCAGCGGATCTTGGGGCAAGACGCCAATGCAATCATGGCGCTGGCTGAGGACCTTGAGCGGAAAAAGTGAGCCCGTTTGCCAAAAATCCGAGAGAATAAAAATCACGCCCCGGCGGTGCAAAACGTGGTTTACATAGCGCAGGGCTGCAGCCATGTCGGTACTGCGGGGCTGCTCCGGTGGTTGACTCAGTTGCAACATCACTTCGCGGAGAATGTGCAGGGCGTGCCTGCGGCCTTTTTTGGGCGGCAAAAAAGTGCGGATTTCTTGATCAAAGGTCAAAAGCCCCACCCGATCATTGTTGCGCATCGCGCTAAATGCCATCAGGGCACAAAACTCCAGAATCAGATCGGTTTTGAGCTGTTTTTGCGAACCAAAATAAACGGAAGGGCTTACATCCACGACCAAAAACAGCGAGAGTTCACGCTCTTCGACAAAGCGTTTGATATGCAGATGTCCCGTGCGGGCCGTGACATTCCAATCAATTTGGCGCTCGTCGTCGCCCTCTTGATAGGGGCGTACCTCGTCAAACTCCAGGCCCATGCCTTTAAAGACACTCATATACTGCCCACTGAGCACCTGTTCAACCAGGTGGCGGGCTTTAATTTCGAGGCGATGAATGCGTTTCCAGGTATCAGGCAGTGGCGATGTCATTGAAAAATTGTATCAGAATAGCGCTGGAGACAGCCAGCCTCCAATAGAAATACCGAATCACTCAGACGCGCAAACTCAGGATTGTGGGTGACCACGATCAAGGTCTTTTGGGATTTTTGTGTCAACTCCAACAAAAGCGCCATGACCGCCTCTCCATTTTTTTGATCTAAATTGCCCGTGGGTTCATCGGCCAAAATCAAAAGCGGGTCATGCACCAGGGCACGGGCCAGGGCCACCCTTTGCTGCTCTCCCCCCGATAAACGGTCTGGGGAAGCCTGTTCTCTCCCTTTGAGGCCCACCTGTTCAAGTAGCAGATGGGCACGCTCAAAATTGGCATTGCCCAATAACTGAGAGGGCAAAACCACATTTTCCAAGACGGTAAGCGTGGGAATTAAATTAAAAAACTGAAAGACAATGCCCATGTGCTGGCGGCGAAACAGGGTGCGCTGTCGTTCAGTTAATTGACTCAGGCAGGTTTCTCCGCACCAGATTTCACCCTGTTCAGGGGTGTCTAAGCCACCAATTAAATTGAGCAAGGTACTTTTCCCTGAACCACTGGGGCCGAGTAAAACCGTCAGTTGAGCAGCCGGAAAGAGCGTCGAAACCTGGTTCAGAACCTGTTTTTTCTGGCCACCTTCGGTATAACCCATTGAGACGTTTTTCAGCTGCACAGAGGCAGAGGAAGCGAAATGATTGTCCATATTTTTAACATACCACAGGACAAAAGGGGGGCCCTAGCAAAAACCCCCTGGAAAAACCAGGGGGTTAACTTTCGTCTTCAAATCAAGCTTTAGAGCAGATTCAAAGCAGACTGAGGCGAGATATTGGCCTGGGTCAGCACGGAGGTGCCGGCCTGAACCAAAATCTGGGCTCGGGTCAGGTTGGCTGTTTCTGCCGCAATATCTGCATCGCGGATGCGCGACTCAGAGGCGGCCAGATTTTCTCTGGAGACCTGCAGGTTCTGAATGG
>JBIKWL010000191.1:0-8435 GCA_044356335.1 Candidatus Sericytochromatia bacterium | reverse complement strand
GCGTGCATGTGCGTTTGGCGGCAGACACCAGCCGCGAGAAAATCAGTATTGAATTTTTGGATTCGTCGGGCCTGAATATCTCTCCCCAGAGCGAGAAAAAAATCGAGGCCACCTACCAAAAAGAAGATTTCCGCCGGGCCCGTGTGGTCGAATTGGGTGAGATTCAATACCCCTCCAGGATTATTGAAAAATACCAGGAAGGTTTTGTCAAAACCCTCAGCCGCTTTAAACCCAGCCGACCGATGAAAGTGGTGCTGGACTATATGTTCCAGGCCAGCCACGTCATTCTGCCCACCCTGCTGGGCCGCATGGGCATGGATACCGTGGTACTCAATGCCCACGTTGCGGAAGGGGCCCTGCGCAATTATGAAGAATTGACTTTGCAGACCTCCAATGTCGTCAGGGCCCTGAACGCCGATTTTGGTGTGCGCATGGATGCCAATGGCGAGCGCATGACGGTGGTCGACGAAAAAGGCGAGACCATTGATCACAATCTGCTGATGGCGGCTTTTGTCAAAATGATGTTGCACACGTTTCCGGGCAAAAAAATCGCCGTCCCGGTGATGGCACCCAGCCTGATCGAAGAGGTAGCCGCTCAATTTGAGGGCCAGGTGATTCGCTCCAAAGCCACCACCCGCTCACTGATGGAAGCAGGCCAAGAGCCGGACGTGATTTTGGCTGGTTTTGGCGGCCAATTGATCTTTCCAGCCTTCCATGGCGGCTTTGATGGCATGATGGCAGGGGCCACCCTGGCTACTTTGCTGGCTCTGGACAATAAAAAGCTCTCAGAGGTCATTCAGGATCTGCCCCCGCTGCATATTCTCAGTGATCAACTGACCTGCCCGACGACGGTCAAAGGCACCTTGATGCGCCTGATGTTGGAAAAATATGGCCAGGAGAATATCTCCACGCTGGATGGTGTCAAACTCTTTGATGCTGAAGGCTGGACCCTGATCCTGCCCGATCCGAGCTATCCCAAGGTGCATATCTACAGCAATGGTTCGTCTCAGGAGTATTGTCAGACCCAACTGAACAAATACCGGGAAGACGTTCAACAGATGATCTCCCACTCCAGTCAGACCTAAAAACCTGTGGAAGACCTGTTGCTGCAACTCCTGCCACTGGGGATTGGCGCTGCCATTTTTGTCAGCGTCCTGATGCTCATGCTGCTTTTTTCGGGCAATACCGAAAAAACCTTGAATGCGCTGACTGGGCGGTATGCCCAAGCACTCAAGGTTGAGTTTGATCAGCTGCAATTGCCGATCAGCCCGAGCCAGTTCATCTTTTTTCAGACCGGACTGGCTCTGGCCTTGTTTGCGATTGGGGTCGTCACAGGCCCCGATGCCCTGACCAAGATTGCCATGGGCCTGCTCTTTGCCTATCTGGGTTTTTGGGGCTGTCGGCGCTGGCTCAAGGACCAACATGTGCGCCGCAAGCGCAAATTTCAGGAGCAATTCGCGGATGCCGCGGCCCTGATTGGCAATACCGTGCGCTCGGGTCTGAGTTTGGTCCAGGCCCTGGAAGTGGTCGTACGCGAGATGGACGATCCGATGGCCTATGAACTCTATCAGGTACTGCAGGCCACCCGCGTAGGGGCTCCCCTCGACACCGTCTTGGAAGACTGGGCCGCACGCATGAACAATACCGATTTGGATATTTTTGTGACTGCGATTATTATTCAGCGCCAGACTGGGGGCGATTTGGCGCATGTGCTCAATACCCTCGCCCATACAGTCAGGCAACGCCAACGGATTCAGGGCCAAATCAGCGCCCTAACAGCCCAGGGGCGTTTGGGCGCGATGGTCTTGGCAGGTCTGCCGGTCTTTATGGGAGTGATTCTCTATTTCCTCAATCCGGGCCGTATGAGCCTGATGGTCTCTCACCCAATTGGCTGGGGCATGCTCTTTGCCAGTGCTGCAACGATTATTGGCGGGATTGTGGTCGTGCAGAAAATTGTGGAGATTGATATATGACCTGGCTCATTTATGTGCTCTTTTTTCTGGCTGTGATGCTGGTTGTTTTGGCTTTTGCCAAGCCACAGTCCAAAGAAGAGGCCTCGGCCCGCCTGCAATACCTCAAGGTCAAAAAAAACCTCGAAGAAGACAGCAAAGAAGGCCTGGAAAAAGCCCGCGCCATGGGCCAGCAGTGGGCCTCCGAAAGCCACAGTCAATTGGCTCCCATTGCCGCTCGTCTGATTCCCTCCAATCTGTATAAACTGATTCGCAGAAAGCTCGATCTGGCAGGTCTTTACACCACAGCCGTTGAAATGTATGCCGTCAATCAATTGCTCTATATGGCTGGGCTGCCTTTGGCCTTTTTGGCCTTGAACCTGTTTTTGTTTAAATACCCCCTCACTACCGTTTTATATGCCGTGCCCGCCTTGTTGGCGATTGGTTATTATTTTCCGATTGTGCGCCTCAACACCCTGGTCGAAAACCGCCGCAGAGCGATGTTTCGCGCCTTTCCCGACTTTGTTGACCTGATGACAATCTGCCTGGAAGCGGGCATGGGCATTGATGCCGCGCTGACACTGATGATCAAAAAAGGCCAGCCGAGTCCGCTGCGCGACGAACTGAGCAAGACCTTGCAAGAAATACGTGTCGGTAAACCGCGTGTGCAGGCCCTCAAAGATCTGGCCAAAAGGGTCGATATGAAAGAGATCACCTCGTTTGTTGTGGCCGTGGTTCAAGCCGAGCAAATTGGCGGAAACCTTAGCCAAACCCTCAAAATTCAGAGCGAAATCGCCCGCGATGCCCGCTGGCAAAAGGCCCAAGAACTGGCCCAAAAGGCGCCGATCAAATTGCTTTTTCCGATGCTGTTGTTGATTTTTCCAAATATATTCTTGATCATTTTTGGCCCGATTCTGCTGGGCTATATTACCGGCAAACTTTAAGGGAGACGAGCGATGCACAGTCTCTCAGCGCATGATACCCTGCGGCTCTGTTTGGCTTTGGCATTGATGCTGGGTCTGGGTCGGGTCTTTGCCATTCTGAGCCAACGCTTACAGCAGCCCGCTGTCTTGGGGGAAATTTTGGCGGGCATTGTCTTGGGGCCCACCTTGATGGGTTTGGTCTGGCCCGAGGCATTTGCCTTTTTCTTTCCTCGCCAAGGCGTATTGGGACTGGCTCTCAACGTAATTACCACCCTGAGCATTATTCTCTTCCTCTGTGTGGCGGGCATGGAAGTAGATCTCAATACCGTTTGGAAACAGGGCAAACGGGCCCTGATCGTCGGCACTGGAGGCATGGTCTTTCCCTTTGTGTTGGGCTGGGGCAGCGTCTGGCTCTTTCCCAGCTTGTTTGCCAATGCCACCCCCAATTTACAGCTCTTTAGCATCTTTTTTGCCACCGCCCTGTCGATTTCTGCGTTGCCCGTGATCGCCAAAACCCTGATGGATCTTGCCCTGCTGCGCTCAGATCTGGGAGTGGTCATTATGGCTGCAGCAATCATGAATGATTTGATGGGTTGGATAATTTTTGCCCTTTTGATGGGACAAATGCAAGGAGATAGTCATCAGACAAACACTCCTGGAATGACCACCATCGTGATGATCTTGCTGTTTGTAACACTGATGTTAACCACTGGACGCTGGCTGTTTAACAAAGCCCTGCTCTGGTTAAGTGCCCATACGGCAGGACCAGGCCCGATTTTGAGTCTGGCCATTTGTGGGGCTTTGGTGGGTGCCGCTGGCACCGAAGCACTGGGAATTCACCCGATTTTTGGTTCTTTTCTGGTGGGGGTGGCTTTGGGAAATTCAGCCCACTTACTTGAGCGGAACCGCCAGACCCTTGAGCATTTTATTTCCTGTATTTTGGCTCCCCTGTTTTTTGTCAGCATTGGCCTCAAAGTCAATTTTGTCGCTCATTTTGAGTGGAAATTGACCCTGCTCGTGGTCTTGATTGCCTGCTTGGGCAAAATTGTCGGCTGCAGTCTGGCCGCTTGGTGGAGCGGCATGCAAATGCGAGAGTCCTTGGCTGTGGGATTTGGGCTCAATGCCCGGGGAGCGATGGAAATCATCCTGGGCCTCTTGGCCCTGGAATCGGGCCTGATCAAAGAAAATATGTTTGTCGCGCTGGTAATCATGGCCCTGCTCACGTCCATGCTCTCCGGTGGCATGATCCGTTGGATTTTGCAGCAGCAGCGCAAATTGACCTTGGCTGATTATCTCGATGCCCGCGCGGTCGTTTATCGGCTCGAAGGGGACAGCCACGAAACGGCGATTGCTCAGCTCTGCCAACGTCTGGCGCAGATCAGCGGCCAGTCTGTTGCCCCCCTACAAGCAGCGGTACTGGCAGAGGAATCCGTTTTGCCCACTGGCCTGGGTTATGACATGGCAGTGCCGCACGCGGGTGTGAAGGGGTTGCCCGCTCCCCTGATCGCCATCGGGCTTTCGCAAATTGGTTTAAATTTTAATGCTCCCGATGGGCAAAAAGCCCATTTGATCATCCTCTTACTCACTCCCGAAACAGACCGGGTCTTGCAATTGCAACTCTTTACCGAAATTGGCCAGGTCTTTAGCAAAGAAGAAGATCGCCAAGCATTTTTGAAAATGGACAATTTCACCGAACTCAAAGCCTGGGTACGCACTCGCCTGGTTTTACCTGTCCATTGAGGCCCTGCCTCCAAGCAATTCCCAACTAGGGCTGCGGAGCCCCATAGACCACCCAGGTTGCAAAGGTCTCCGAAATCTTGAGCGAGCGGGCCACGTAATTGCCTGGATAGGCTTTGACATAGCGTAAAAAGGCCTGCAAATCCGTCTCGCCAATCACCATCATCACTTCAGACAGCGGTAAATTGGCGTAAGGCCCTTCTGTTGCCGGAGGAATGGCACTGGCGCGGGGCGCACATTCGCGAATGGAATAAAGCGCCATTTCCATGGCCTGGGGATCGACAATCATTTTGCTCACGGTATAACGGCTATTGGCATAGCGCGAGAAGTCAAAGAGTGGCTGGTCGTAATTGTCGGTAAAGTCCACATTCAACTCATGTAAGTCGACAAAGCTGACGGGTGTGTAATTTTGAACCGGTGGCGCAGGCTGTCCAGGCGGATAGGCAGGATCTCCAGGAGCCGAAGGCTGCTGCCCCTGCTGATAGGGCAAACTGACAGGGCTTTTGTGCCGCAATTGATCAAGCAAGCCTTTAAAGGCTTGGCCAAAGGCCTCTTTGAGCTCTTTTTGAACATGTTCCTGAATCTCAAGCACCATATCGGTGTAATAGGTGAGCTTTTGGGTCAGAAATTTGTATTTGGCCAGAAGCAGGCGAACGTATTTCGCAATTGGCCCAAGCAAATCCAAAAGCGAATTGCGTGGAATCAGGTGTTCAGGGGTATTGGAACCCGGGTGAACCGGGCGAAAGGTTTGGCCTGTTTCTTCATACGGGGACTCCTCTGAATCTGTGGCAAAGAGTTGGCCTTCACCCAGCATCTGGCGGTAATAGTCCTCGGCCGTTTTGGGTTTGCGCTTGGGACGGGTGGTGGGTGGGGGGGCATCATAGGGATTGTAATCCGAATGAGGATCCGCATATTGCTGGTTCGGATCATAATAGCCTTGTTGCTGATCGCCATAGGGCTGATTCGGGTCGTAATAACCCTGTTGCTGATCACCGTAGGGCTGGTTCGGATCGTAATAACCCTGCTGCTGATCACCGTAGGGCTGGTTCGGATCGTAATAACCCTGTTGCTGATCACCGTAAGGCTGATTCGGATCATAATAGCCCTGCTGCTGATCACCGTAGGGCTGGTTCGGATCGTAATAACCCTGTTGCTGATCGCCGTAGGGCTGGTTCGGATCATAATAGCCCTGTTGCTGATCGCCGTAGGGCTGATTGGGATCGTAATAGCCCTGCTGCTGATCCCCATAGGGCTGATTCGGGTCGTAATAGCCCTGCTGCTGATCGCCGTAGGGCTGATTGGGATCGTAATAACCCTGCTGCTGATCGCCATAGGCCTGGTTCGGGTCGTAATAGCCCTGCTGCTGATCGCCATAGGGCTGATTCGGGTCGTAATAACCCTGCTGCTGATCCCCATAGGGCTGATTGGGATCCTGATATCCCGGTTCTTGATAAGCTTGATTTTGGTCGTACATGCCCTCAGGGGCGACATAACCCGAGGCATCTTGCTGGTAATAGGGATTTTGCTGTTGGTGGGTTTGGCGCTGTTTGACCTCTTGCTGCCGATCCAATGCCTCATCCGTCAGGGTCAGAGAACTGGTCACACGGTAAGATGTGACCCCTTCTCCCCTGGCACGTCGCTTTTTACGGTTGTTTTGCTTATCCACCCTTTTATTATAGCTGCTGAATTTACTGGATTTCCAGAAAGCATGCAAAAAGGGGGTATACTGAAGCACATTTTTGAGGAGAAATCCCAATGGACTATGCACGTTTACGTATTTTTTGCCTGAATTTAAATGGCGCAGAAGAAACCTGGCCCTTTGGTCCCGAAGTGACTGTGTTTAAATTGGCAGGCAAAATGTTTGCCCTGTGTAACCCCGATCAATCTCCACTGCGCATCAATCTCAAATGTGAACCGGGTCTGGCAGAATTGCTGCGTGAAAACTATGCTGCGGTTCAGCCCGGTTGGCACATGAACAAACGCCACTGGAACACGGTCACGCTCCACTCCGATCTGCCTGATCAAGAAGTCTGTAAACAAATCACCCATTCTTATGCCCTGATCAAAGCCAGTCTGCCCAAGCGCATTCGCGAAACCCTTTCCGACTAAAGGCCTTTCTCACAGGCAAATCCCAGCGGATATGCTACCCTGAAAAACAGTTGAAACCCCAACAGGAAATACACAATGAGCAATTTATCTTCTCCTTCCTTTGCAATTGCGATCATGGCCGCAGGCAAAGGCACGCGCATGAAGTCCGAAACCACCCCCAAAGTTTTACACACCCTGGCCGGACGAAGCATGATTGGCCATGTTTTACACGCTTCAATGGGCCTCGAACCCGAAAAAATCCATGTGATTGTCGGCCACTGTGCCGAACAGGTGCAAAACTTTGTCGAAACCAATGGCAGCCCAGAATTGCGCTCGCGTCTGGGTTGGGTCGAGCAAAAAGAGCAATTGGGCACCGGCCATGCAATTATGCAACTCATGCCCGTACTCGAAAACTTCAAAGGCAGCCTGATGATCGTCAATGGCGATGTGCCCCTGTTGCGCAGCGAAACCTTGCAATTGCTGCGAGAAACCCACGAAGAGTTGGATTATGCAGCCACACTGCTCACAACCAAAGTCGCAGATCCCACGGGTTATGGCCGAATTGTCAGGCACCATCAACAATTTGTCAAAATTGTCGAACACAAAGATGCCAATGCCAAAGAATTGCAAATTCAGGAGATCAACACAGGGGTCTACGTTTTTTCTTGGCCCGTGCTGCAGCAATACCTGCCCAAACTCAGCAATGCCAATGCCAAAGGCGAATATTATTTGACCGATGTGATCGAAATGCTGGTGCAAGATCGCAAGCGCATTGGCACAGTCACCGCCGAAAATCCGCTCGAAGTGTTGGGTGTCAACAGCCGCAAAGAATTGGCTGAAATGGAATGTATCTTGCACAGGCGCATCAATGACCATTGGATGGAAGCAGGAGTGACTCTGCGCGATCCCTCTTCGATATATATCGACAGCCAGGTTGATTTGGCTGTCGATGTCGAAATTTTGCCAGGCACAATGCTACAAGGCCGCACAAAGATTGGTTCAGGATCCCGAATTGGCCCCAATTGCCAGATTCGCAACAGCACGATTGGCGAAGACTGTGAAATCCGCTTTTCAGTCATCGATCAGGCCCAAATCCAAGCGGGTGTCCAAGTGGGGCCCTATGCCCATTTGCGTCCCGAAACCGTGGTCGAAAAAAACGCCAAGGTCGGCAATTTCGTTGAACTCAAAAAAGCCCATCTGGGAGAAAATGCCAAAGCCTCCCACCTGAGTTATCTGGGTGATGTCGAAATTGGCAAAAATTGCAATATTGGTGCAGGCACCATTACCTGCAATTATGATGGTGCTCAAAAACACAAAATAACCATGGCTGAGGGTGTCTTTACAGGCAGCAATAGCACGCTTGTGGCCCCATTGAACTTTGGCAAAGACGCCTATGTCGCCGCCGGATCGGTGATCACCGAAGACCTGCCCGCAGGCAGCCTGGGCTTAGGCCGAAGCCGACAGGTCACCAAAGAGGGCTGGTCCGAGAGCCGGCGTCCGCGCAAATGAGGTCCTATGAGTGATTGGTTGATCGTCGGCCTGGGCAATCCGGGCCAGCAATACGAAAAAACCCGGCACAATATTGGCTGGATCTTGATTGACGAACTCTGCATGCGCTGGCATACGACTTTGCAAAACCGCAGCAAAGAAAAATGCCTGCTGGGTTCTACCCGTGTCGGAGAGCATAAGGTTTGGCTTTGCAAGCCCACCACCTTTATGAACCTCAGCGGCGAAGCCG
>JBIKWL010000190.1:0-8440 GCA_044356335.1 Candidatus Sericytochromatia bacterium | reverse complement strand
ATACAATGCCTTAAAAGGCACCCTGGCTAAAATTCCCGCCTGCCAACCTTCATTAGAAAAAATCACAGGACTTGAGCAGGAGCTGAACAAAACCTATCTGGCTTTGGGGCAAGCCATGGCCAAACGCGAAGATGTCAGTGCACTCACCGCACGCATTCAACAATTGCGCCAGCAGATCAACATCGCACGTGAAGAATTAATGGTGAGCTTGCCTCCCGATGCCCGTTCGGGGCCCAAATTTGCACTTGAGAACTTGCTCAAAGTGCAAGATCAAATTCTGCTGCTGCAAACGCAAAACCAACGTCTGGACCTGCTTTTGCGCTCACCAGGGTTTCCCGAATCTGGGCTGGATTTTCTCAGCCGCGATTCCCTGCCGACGGCGGAAGTTATTCAACAGGCCAAAGACAATGCCTTTTATCTGGAATTGGACAAGTTTTCGCTCAAAACCCCTGGGGACCTCTCCAAATTGGTCACTAAAATTGTGGCACACAAAGAGTGGAAACTGGATAGCAATGCAGGCTTTGAGCATTTCTTTCACAAAGTATTGGGCCGGGAGAGCATCAAATCCATGCCCCACTCTATGCGCGGCCCCCTTTTGGCCGAACTTTATAAAGCCGGGATTGGCCACCCCGATTTGGTCGTGCACTTTGTCATGAACAATGCCCGGAATCTGACAGAGAAACCCGACCGGGCAATGCTGCAGCGCCCTGAGATCAAGTCAACCCATATCTACCAAATGGCCAAAATGGGTGTGCTCAATGAGTCTTTGACCCGGCTGAAGGCCACCCAACAGGGCATTCATCTGATCGCGACCCTCAAAACCCAGCCTCAATTGAACCTGGACTGTTTAGGCAATGGCCTGTCCCAATTGGATTTGAGCGCCTGCAAAAACTTAAGCGAAGCCCTGTTGGACAAACACTCAGGACCCAATATTTTGACCAGCAGCACGCAACGCAATGCCTTTGTGAAACACCTCAAAGATCTGGGCCATGACACACAAGTGCTTGAAGGGGGAGATGCCCAAAAGAACCTCAATCTGCTCTTTAAAGCCTTGGTAACCAGCGAAAGTGGCGATCTGCAAGAAAAAGCGCCAGAGGTCTTTGCCCTGCTGCAAACCTTAAAAGACAAAAGCATCCTCGACCAAGTGCCCCCCCTGATGCGCCTTTTTGTTGAAATTCAGGCCCATCCCGAAAAAGAAGCCCTGATCAATGCCTTAAAAACGCCCCAAGAGCTAAAATTTGATGCTATTCTCAGCAACAAATTGCCAGACATGGGCAAAGTTTTGTTATTGGATGAGGCACTCCGGCTCCACAAGCCTGAATTGCTCAAAGATCAACCTGCGCTAAAAGAACTCTACGAGAAGCTGGAATTAGATCCGGCCCGGGAATTACTGGTCAACGCCCTCAAAAATATTCCTGTCAATGAGCATGAAATTGAAACCCGTATTTTGGAGCGTTCCGAAGCCGTGGCCCTTAAAGCCTATGAAACCGTTTTAGACGCGGGGCTGAACGAACCTGAATTTGGACGCTTTGAAGATTTCCACAATCAGCTCAAAGTCGGAGCCAGCCAAAGGGGCTTGAACGAAGGCAACAATGTCAGCCAATTCCAAGACTTGCAAAACCGGCTCAGCCCTTCATTTTTCAAAAAACTGGATGATGTCAAAGCCCTGACCGATCCGCTCCTGCAAAAAGAGGCTGCTGATCGGCTCTTGCAAGACCTCAAGCTGATCAAACTCGAAGATCGCATGGAAGGTTTCTTTATGAACTATATTCTGCAAGACATTGCAGAAGACAAAGCCAACCGGGAGGAAACCAATAAACAATACAAAGAATTATTGAGCCTGGATCGGCCCTTGACTGGCGCTGATCTGCGCAATATCTCCAAATTGGTAGGGGCCAATATTGAGTATTACAGCCAAGCAGTGGCACAGCTCAACCCCAAAGCGCCCAAGACACTCAGCCAGATTTTTGCCGAAGTGGGCATGCGTGGCGGAGAGATGGGGATTACCCGCTTGGGTGAATCCAAACCCCTGCCAGATTTCCAGCCAGACCCCATTCTGAAACAGGTACTGGGAGAATTAATCGGCCCCTCCTCCACCCCTGGCAAAGTCAGTGAGTTTTTCAGTGGGATACAAACCCCTGGTACCCAGCCTCAAAATCGCGAGTGGGCGATCAATTTGTCGATGATCCGCCACGCCCTGTCAAAGGTTCCCAAAGACGACAAAAGCACCCGCGATCAGTTGACTTTGCGGGCCCTGAGTTATCTCACCCGCTTCGCCAGTATCCCCAACCCCAAAGATCTGGGGGTGCAAACCACCCCTTTGCAAAAGCCCCTGACAGATTACCACCGGGCCAATGGCAACCCCCTGGTCAAATCTTATCGCGATACCCTGGCCAAACATCTGGGGGTCCATTCCGAAAACATTCAGGTGGTCACAGATAACAGGGTGCTCGAAGTGGTCAAACGCGATTTGCGCAATACAGGCCACCATCAGGTAGTGGACGCCTTTGATCCCGAACTCACACCCGAAGACCAGGGCAAATTGCTCAAAAACCTGGTCACCCAGGCCCTTACGGGCGACGACAAAAGCTCTTTCTTTGTGGATATCTCGCCCATTTTAGCCAAAAATTTCAAAGGCGGCAGTCAGGATGAGGCCTTTGTCAAAGACTATATCCAAACTTCCCGTCAATTTGTCTCAGACGTGATCAGCTCTACCGCAGAGGAGGTGGCCCTGGATCGCTACAAACTGGCCCACCCCGAAGATACCCGCCCCGAAAAAGACCTGCTCACCACTGTCCGGCAGAGTCCTGAATTTGCCAAGCTCAAAACCGATCTCGAAGAGCGTGTGGTCTTGGGGGGCACACTCAAAATGGGCAATCAGTCCATTTTGTACACCGCACCTTTGGATACAGACTTTAGCTCACTCAAGCCTGTGGAGCGCAAGCTGAGCCCCGGTGCCAGCACCGAGTTTAAAAATCTGGTCTACCACAGCGGCTTTACCGTTGGACCCCAGCAAATGCTGGAAAACTGGATCGAACTCAGCGATTTGGACAGCATCATGGGCACGCTCGAACTGCCAAAA
Source organism: Candidatus Sericytochromatia bacterium (assembly GCA_044356335.1). Lineage (GTDB taxonomy): Bacteria > Cyanobacteriota > Sericytochromatia > UBA7694 > UBA7694. The sequence goes on along the minus strand of JBIKWL010000190.1, from coordinate 5,358 downwards.
GGAGACGTGCAATTCCCCAGCAACCAAACTGGCAAACTCGAAAAAATCGGGGATTGGGGCCAATTGCTCAACCACGATACCTTTAAGGCCTTTGAAAAACTCAAAAACGAACCTGCACCTTATTTGCAGATTTTGCCCAATGCCACAGTCAGTTTGCTCAAGGGATTGCAAGAAAGTGATCTGCAAAGAACCTTTGAAGCCAAAGGTTTGGGCGATCTCTACCAGATCTCAGCCAACCGCATTCTGGCATCAATGGAGCAGATCAACGCCAACAAAGACAATTTCAACAAAGTCTTGGATCAAATCCAGTTGATCCACGAAGAAATTGGCACATTGCTGGCCATTGCCCAGCCCCACTCAATTGAAGATTTTAATGCCATGATGCGCAAAAACACCGATCTCATGCCCAAAGATTTTGACCCCTCGATTCAACCCAATTTCTTTCTCAAGAATTCGGGCATGCGTGGCTTAGCCACCGTTTTCACGGGGGTGGAGAGCCTCAAAGGCTCCGGCCAACTCAATATTGCCGTGCAAAATGACACCTATTACGAATCCGCGTTTGTGATTACGGGCGACAAAGAGCACAGCACTTTGGGCAACCGCGAACACAGCCTTTTCAGCCTCGATGGCGACAAGGTCAATGAGACCGCCCAGACCATGCAAGAGAAACTCGGGGGACAAAAGCTCGATCTGTATCTTTGCGAGTTTCACCACAATATCTCTTATAGCAAAACCGACTACCACATGGAAAACCTCACAGAGCAGGTGGACAAACTCTTTGCCAAAGACATGGTCTCGGATAAATTTACGGTGGCCATCGACAATACCATTGCCCAGACCAATGGTCAGGAGTTCAAAGACTTTCTCAAACACAATGAGCAGCGGATCAAAGACGGCAAGCTCAATATTGTCTTCTACCGCAGTGCTCAGAAATTTGACATGTTGGGCATGGACAATTACAACGGTGGTATCATGTCGGTGATCAACAATGGCAAAGACTTTAATGCCTTTAACAGCAAAATGGAATCGTCTGAAGGTCGCGAAGACAAGCTCTCACAAATCAATATTCAGGGCTTCAGCCATTTTGAAAAATACGCTCAGAAAGAACTGAATGATTACCGGGCTGGAATTATGAAAGCGGCGAGTAATCTGGCCAATCCCGACTCGGGTTCGCCCCTGGCCTTTCCCAAGGCCATGTACCACGCCAGCAGCGATGATAAGGCTAACCCCAACGCTCTGCTCAAGATAGCCCCAAACACCGATCCTTCGGTCGTCTTTCTCGATTTAAGTTGCCCGCTCTACGAAGTGGACAGCCCTGGTGCCAACGACTTTTTGGCCCAATTGCAGGCCAATTTGATCCGGCGCAACCGAGAAAAACCCGAAGATTTCCCGCTCTCGAATCGGGCCAGCTTTGGCTTTCCCCATTCCAATATTTCGCTGATTGGCGGGTCCAAATTCCGCTTTAATCCGGGTCTCGAAAGCGAAGAGACCCTAAAAAACTTCCAGCAACACTTCGTTAAACTGAATGAATTGATGATGGAGGCCTACAATGGCGCCCCCGAACATCTGAAGGCCGGGGCCGTAAAACTGGTACTCACCAGCACGGGCGACCAATTGATGAAATTGCGCGATCAGGTCAAGGACCTGGAGGCCAAAGCCCAACCCGTCCCTGTAGATACCCGTCTGCAGCTGATTCAGACCTATCTGGGCTGTTTGAACTATGGCAAGGCACAAGAGCAGATTGACGCCCTGCCCCGCGAAGGACTCAGCCAAACCCAAACACAAAAACTGGCCGAACTCAAAGCCCAGCTCAAATCTGAGCAATTAATCAAACAGATCGGCGATTTGGAAAAAGCCGTTCAACCGGTTCCCGACAAGACCCGCCTGGAGCTGGCAGAGGCCAAGCTGACCCTCAAACACACGGGAGATGTGCGCCTTCAGTTGGAAAAAATTGATCCTACCGCCCTCGACGAAGGCCAGTTGCAGCGCTTTCACAGTGTGTTGAATAGCCTGCCTGTCAAGAATTAAAGGTTTGCGTTTCGATTGATTTAAGTTTCACAAGCCCCTGAGCCATTGAGGCTCAGGGGCTGTTTGTGTTTAAACTACTGGGGGATCCCTGTTAGCCAGGAGATCGAACAACCCGAAGCCGCGTTATAAGACCAGCTTTGCGGGTGTGAATCCGTGACCGTATAACTGCCGGCGGGAATCAAAACCTTGGGATTGGCAAACCAATAGGCATGAGGAACGCCTCCTTGGCCATCACGGGTGCTGACCTCCCAAGGGCCATAAACCACTCCCGTACTGGATTTAAGTCCGATCTGACCCGGCGGGGCCTGGCCTTTGGCATCATTCCAGTGGTAATTGTAGATCTCCGTCAGCAGATAATCTTTGTTGGTGGTAAAGGTTGGCGCGCAACTGGCCCCGTTAAACACGGCCTGGATATTGCCATTGTCGAAGAACTTAACGGGGGAAGCTGAGGGGCTGGGCAGTACAGGAACCACAGGTGCATTTTCACGCAATCCCTCAATTTCAGCCGAACTAAGAGCCCGGCCATAGATCCGAACTTCGTCAATCAAGCCTGTAAATTGCTCGCCAAAAGAGGGATTTGCGCCGAGATACAAAAAGGGGTGTCCCGTTCCCAGCTCTGCATTTTCAATCTGCTTGCGCACACCATTGACATAAAGGGTGACGGTTTTGGCCTGTTGATCGTACACACTTGCCAAAAATACCCATTTACCGATTTGCACTGGCACTGCGCCCACAACGGCAGCGGAGCCGGCAAAACTCGACCAACCTGCCCCTTCCGAACTGCGAGTATCTATCCCCAGACTGCGGTCATAGCCACCGTCATCGTGAGAAATAACCTGAATGGGGCCGCCACTTTCGGGACCGTCATAACGCGCCCAAGCAGTCATGGTCAGACGGGAATATTTTTCGGGGTTGATATCCAAGGGCACTTTGACATACGAGCCCTGACCATCCATTTGCCAAGCAGCACCAAGACGGCCATTGGCATTGGCACTGGCACCTTTGGTTTCAAGAACCTGACCTTTATAGCTATAACCCACGGGTGCTGTTTCCATGTCTAAATAGAGCAAAAGGTCAGCCGCATTGGGTGCCAGCGCCGAACCCGTGGCACTGGGCTGCGCAATCGGCGAGGTTGGAGCAGGGGTAGCTGTTGCCGCTATTGGAGCAGGGGTAGCTGTTGCTGCTGATACGGGGTTTGAATCAGGCGTCTGGGTTTTTCCCGATGTGGCACCCGTCAAAAAACTATCAAGGCTGAAGCCGCAGCCGGTCAGCAATGTTAAAGCAAGTACACCCACTGAAACTGATTTGGTTTTCATAAAAAATAACCCTCCATTTCTGAGGGTATTATGCGCTCCTAAGCAAAAAGAGCCATTGACTTAAACCAGATTGGATTTTGATTTATGTCAAAAAATTTCAGGTTCAAACGTGCCACCAGCCCCTTGCCGTTCCCGCTGGGCCCGATTCCAAGGTAAAATAGGTTGCTGAGTCACACCTTTGGAGAAAAGATGCAACCCGTACCCCGTATTCTTGGCCTGGATGTTGGCACCCGCACGATTGGCGTGGCGGTCAGCGATCCCATGGGCTGGTTTGCGCGTGGGGTGACCACGGTGCAGCGCCACTCTTGGAAAGCAGACTTGGCACAATTAAAAGCGATTCTCAATCAGTATGAGGTGGCTCAATTGGTGGTCGGGCTGCCTTTGGGCAGCAATGGTGAAATGACAGAGCAGGCCCGCTACAGCCGGGGAGCCGCGGAGCGGATTATCAAAGAATTTCCGCATTTGCAGCTCAGTTATATCGATGAGAGTTACAGCACCGAAAGTGCCAAAGCAAGCCTGCGCGCGACAGGCATGAAGCGCCGCAAGCAAAAGGCACTGATCGACCAACAGGCGGCTGTACATATTTTGCAAGACTTTCTCGATCAAGAGCAGCGCCGACAGGAAGCCCAGAACAGAGAAGCCAATCGACAACTTTTGGCAAATAACAACACGACAAATTGATGGACAGGAATATCTCGACAATGAAACTCAAACGCACCCATATGGCAACCTCACTGTTACAAGCTCCCCTGGGCGAATCCGTTACAGTTTGTGGCTGGGTTCAAAGCCGCCGCGACCATGGCGGGGTTGTCTTTGTAGACCTCCGCGATGGCTCAGGATTAATTCAATTGGTGATGGATCCCCAGGTCAATCCCGAGGCCCACACCCATGCCGACCGACTGCGGGCAGAGTTTGTGGTAGCCGCCAAAGGCCGTCTGCTTGAGCGCGATGCGGACAAGATCAATGCCGACCGCCCCACCGGACGCCTGGAGATCAAAGTCGACGAGTTGGAGATTTTAAATACAGCCAAAACCCCGCCCTTTGAAATTGACGACGATTTAAACGTGGACGAGAGCCTGCGTCTGAAATACCGCTACCTGGATTTGCGCCGTCCCTCGGTGCAAGAGCGCCTCAAAGTGCGTCACCGCGTAACCCAGACCATTCGCAATTACCTCTCAGACCAAGGGTTTTACGAAATCGAAACCCCGATGTTGATCAAAACCACCCCCGAAGGGGCGCGCGACTATTTGGTGCCCAGCCGGGTCCACCCGGGCCATTTTTATGCCTTGCCCCAGTCGCCCCAAATCTACAAACAGATTCTCATGGTCGCAGGCTTGGAGCGCTATTTCCAGATTGCCCGCTGCTTCCGCGACGAAGATTTGCGCGCCGACCGCCAGCCCGAATTTACCCAACTCGACTTGGAAATGTCGTTTGTGGATGAAGAAGACGTGCGCGGTATGAACGAAGGCCTGATTGCCCATCTTTTTAAAGAAATTCTCGATGTCGAAGTCAAATTGCCACTGCCCGTGCTGGCCTACGACGACGCCATGGCCCGATATGGTTCCGACAAACCCGACACCCGCTTTGGACTTGAATTGGTGGACTTTACTGAGATCATGAAAACCGCTGAATTTCAGGCGTTTGCCTCGGTCGCCCAGAGTGGGGGCTTGATCAAGGGCATCCGCCTCGAAGGTGCAGCAGAACAGATGACCCGCAATGAACTCGACCAATTGCGCAGCCGCAGCATTCGCTACGGCGGCAAAGGCCTGGTCTGGTTTATTTACAAACCCGAGGGCCTGACTTCGCCCGTGGCCAAATTCTTCAGCGAAAGCGAGCTCAACGCCATTCAGACAGTCTCAGGCGCCCAGACCGGAGACATTGTGATTATGATGGCCGACAAAGCCAAAGTCGTGCACGATGTTTTGGGCCGTCTGCGGTTAGACCTCGGTGAGCGCTTTAATCTGATCGACAAGACCCGCTGGGACATTCTCTGGGTCAACGCCTTCCCGATGTT
>JBIKWL010000201.1:0-8059 GCA_044356335.1 Candidatus Sericytochromatia bacterium | reverse complement strand
TGCTTTAAAAAAACAGCGTCCACCTGAGCTGAGTCATTCTGCAGTGCTTGACATGGATCCCACGCCCCAAAATATTCAGCAAATGCACACCAAATTACAGACTTTTTTGATCGCCCAGGTTAAACACGTGATGGAATTAAAAGCGCCTGAGCCCTCTCTGGACAATGCTGCTTTACATGAACTCAACATGGCCTTACATATTTTTCAACAGAATGCTGAACAAATTGAGACTCAGTTTGCTTGGTTGGAGAAGCACCGCAATATAGATGATTTGCGCAAACTTTATACCCCATTTGAAGCCAATTTGCGCAGGTACCGTGAAGCCATTGGTGTGGCCATGAGCCTCTCAGAGCTTTTGGAACGTTGCCAGGAGCTGAGTGATGAGGTTGTCAAACTCAGTTTAAATATTGAGCAATTGACTGACTCCCATGATATCCCCGCTGTTTCTGAAGCTCTCGAAAAATTGCTCGACCAGTGTGATTATCTTGCGGATAATATCGACTATCTCGATACGCAAGGCTATGATTTGACCCTGGTAGAAAATGCCTATACAGCAGTGAGCCAAGAGATCACAGCTGCCCAAGACAAATTGGATAAACGCATCGAACAATTTAATCAGTTGCGCCGCCAGCGTCGGGCTGAGATGCCACCAGAGCCATCAACAGCAGGCATTAAAGCCTTTTTACAAAAATTACCAGACACCCATTTGGGTGCAATGGCTGAGCGGCTCTGGTTTTTAATGCCGATCAACCCAGTTGAAAAAATTTCTGTCGGTTTACATACTTTTTGTTTGAAACCAGACAAACAAAAGATGTTGGCCATTGTCAAAGAATTATTAAATACCCTCAATGTGAGCCCGAGCAAAGAGGATGAGTCAGCGATTTACGGTTTGTTGGCGATTATCTTCTACAGTTATCGCAAGCCCTTGCTTTCTGTTGAATATTTGGATTATGCCGAGTCTTTGGCTGTGGGATTGCCACATACCCTGCGCTTAAAAGAATTGTTGGTTACATTTAGTCGGCAGCGTTTAAGCCTCAAAACAAACCCCAAAAAACCAGTTTTGCAAGGGGTTTCGCGACTTTTGGCTACAACCACTTTGCCAATTGAACAAGTAGCAGAGAGTTTGCGTTTGCTTTTGCCCACCCAAATGCACAAAAAAGCACCCAGTCTTTACCTTGAGGCCAGAGAATTACTCTGTGATTTTTGTATGAACCCCTCACGCAATACCTTATTGGCAGCCGCGGATCGACTCTTGATGGCTTTGGCCAGCCAAGAGCAAGCGGGTGAAGTCTATGTTCTTTTGAGTGCCATGTTCTTTGCCATGGGAAAACCACTTTTGGCCCAAGAGTATATTGGTTTTGCTCAGGCTTTGGATCCTCAAATGGAAAGCTCAAACTATATCTTACAGCGGGTCAGCCATTTAAAAATGCCCGAGGCCGTCAGTCCCCAGGTACAGCCCCAAGCAGCCACGGCACCCAAAATGGTGAGAAAACCGGCCCCAGCCATTGCAATGAATACATTTCAAAATCCTGCACTTAATTTGGAAACGGTTGCGCAAAAACTCCCTGCGCTGTTAAAACACACCGGAGAACTTGCAGGAGATGACCTCCCTTTGCGTTTGTTGGAGGAATTTAGCTTTAGGCCGTCTCCCACCACTTGGGGCGAAGCCATTCACAGCCTCAATCAAAAATTGGAAAGCCCCGAAGCACAGGCCGAAGACTATGCCTTGATGGGATTGTTGCTCTTTGCTTGCGGCAAACCACTCTTGCTGTTGGAATACTTAGATTTCGCCAAATCGCTTGCACCCACATCCCCAATAGTTCAGCGCTTGCTGGAACGATTCCGCAAGCGCTGAAGGGACTTTAACACTTAAACGCCTTTGGGTTTGGCTTCTTCAAAGGTTTGCATTATTGTTTGGATTGGATTGAACGGCATGGCTAGAGCTGCCATGACAGCAGGCTCCAAGCGTTCGGATCCAGCAGCGTCATTGAGAGGGTTAAAGCCCTGACTTGGGGATCTGGAAGCATCTATGCTGGAGGTATCGAAGCCCGCATTGTGAATGCCCGATTGGGATTGGCGTTGATGTATAAAATCCTCAATGGCATTGAGTCCCTGTTCTACACCTCGGCCAGCCAAATCAGGCAGAGCTGCGAGCCCCTGACCAATAAACGAATTCCCAATTCCTGAGGCACCTTTTTGCATCAACTCGCCAATTTCATTTACCCGATCAGTAGACTGCCCATTGGGATCCACCATATTATTGAAAAAATCGGTGGGGTTTTGAAAAAACTGAGAGGCCATCGAACCCACATTTTCCAGGATACCCGAGGCCCCTGTTCCAAAGGCACTTTGAGCCATTTCTTGGACATTCGAGCCAATATCTGTCAGGCCCTTTAAGCCGTCTGTCGCAGCATTCCGAAGTACTTGATCAGCGGAAGGAACAGCGGCGCGAGATCCCTCTATAACAACAGTGCTGGCTCCCTCTACCAGGGGGTCTACAACTGCTTCAGTGATAATGGCATTGGGTGCATGAGAGATTTCAGTTTCACGTGCAGGAGCAGCACTGGCTGGAGGCTGATTGGCTGCTTGTGGCAGGATATTGAATGGGCTGGGAGCTCCCCCAATATTGTTAAGCATAAAAGACGTTACTCCTTAGGTATCATTTTATTCAAATTGACTGCTGTTTAAAACAGCGCGCTCGACAAGGCTGACCAAATATTCAACAATATCTTTGACTGAGATAATACCTGTCAGATGCCCCTCGATGTCCGTCAACGGAATATGGCGATACCCACCAATGGTCATGCGATTTAAGGCATAGAGAATTTGATCCTCTGGGGTCAGGCTCTCAGGATTTGGGGTCATGATCTCTCTGACAGCTGTATTGTGAATATCTAGCCCTTTGCCCAGGACTTTAAACAACATATCCCTTTCGGTCACGATCCCCATCAGCTTATTGTCAGCTTCAACCAAGAGTGCGCCAATGCGCTTCTCCTGCATCAACTGAACAGCCTCTGCAATCGGCATATCTGGCCTAACAGTAAAAGGCGTTTTGGGGTTTAAGTGCTGAATCGGGTCAGTGGTGACTGCAGCAAACAGGCTGACAGAAGGGGAGTCCGTCTCAGCCGTGGAGAATTCAGACATGGGAAATACCTCTTCTGGTGTGCTCAAATTTGAAAGGTATTATAACATTGGGTCGTTCAATTTGTTTTGGCCGAGAGAATCATTCCTGTGGGGGTCGGTTAAGCACTTGGGCCAGAATCGGATCGACAGCCACCTTTATTTTTTCGATCAAAATGGGATCCATATAGCCGAAATTATCTGGAATTTTTAAGATATATATTGTTTTATTTTGAATTAAATTTCTAAATTCAGATAGAATACGTTCTTTATGTTTACTTTCCATAACAAAAATAATGTCTGCCCATAAAATATCTTTATTTGATATTTTTCGTTTAGCGGATTTGGATGTTCCTGCAGATTTTACCTGAATCATAGACCTGTTTTGATAGATTTTTTCAGCTGTGGGACTTCGCCACTTATTTTTTGAACAGACAAATAACACGTTCATGTTTTATTCCACCATTCAATTAAGTGAGGAGACTAGACAGGTCTCGAAATTAACGCTAACATTCTGAGCGAGAGTCATTGTATTCATTTCAACCATTATATCTGTAATCAGGAGTCTAGCTTAGTAAAATGCCCAATAAAAAAATTTTTTCACTCATATTCTGTTTATTTTTAACTGTTTCTCTGAATGCCTGCAGCCCTGCTGAAGAAAAACCCACAGAGAATACACACACCACAACTGAAAAACCCGCAGCAGACATGGAAACCAAGTCAACCGAAAAAACAACAGAAACCACCAATACTGCAGAAGAAGAAGTCGACGTCGATGAAGATGCCTTTGAAGAAGAAGATGTGGCAGATGAACAAGAATCGTTAAAAGCGGCTGAAGGTTGGACTCCCGAAATTGAAAAAACACTGGCCAAAACTTTTTCAGATGCCTGTTCTGCTGATGCAAACATGGGCAAGGCACTCGAAATGGTTAAAAAAGCTGATAAAAAAGCTGAATTTTGCGGTTGTTTTGGTGATGAAAATGTCAAAGGTTGGAAAGCCGTTTTCCCAGACCTGAAAACCCTGCACGCCACCAGCAAAGAAGATGCAAAAAAAATGCTGTCTGAGAAAAAAGTCGGAGAAAATGCCGCTGTTGCTTGCGGAAAAAGCGTTTTGGGCGTCAACTTTAAATAGATTTGACACCCGCATTTGACTGTCTATTTTGAGTTTAAACAGCAAGATCACTTAGGGTCTTGCTGTTTTGCTTTGAAATAGGTTTGAATTTGGAAATGAATGGGGGTTTGCAATTTGGACATGGTTGCCAAATGCAATTTTTGTTCTGGAGGCGTATGCCAATAATAGGGAGTCATGGTCAAGAGATCGAGAATATCTGAACCCGCCACAGTGATCTCCTGAAAGATTTCACGGGTGTCTTGCCACTGAAACAGCGGGGATTGTGCCAGATCTGCATAATTGCCCCGGTGTTCAAAGACCTCTGTGTAAATAGCCTGCATCAAGCCCTTTAAATGGGTTTTGCCTGGTCCGACCATAATGAAAATGCCATCCTCTTTTAAGACCCTTGCTGCCTCTTCTAAATAGACGGGGGAAAAAATGGAGAGCAGCAGATCAAATTGGCGATCAAAATAGGGCAGATCTTTGGCACTGGCCACAGCCAATTGCACACCCAATCTGCGTTTGGCATGTTCATGGATGGCCTTTTTGGAAATGTCGATGCCTGCCATTTGCAGCGACAAGTCTGTTTTGGACAGCATTTGGCTGAGTTGTTGGAGATAATAACCTTCACCACAGCCCAGATCCAAAAGTTGAAAACCCTGTGCTGAAGGCCTTTTTTGCAAGATCTGGGATATAGCCTGTTCCAGGCCTTGGGCCAAAGCCAGATAATAACCCTGATCTAAAAAACGTTGCCGGGCCAAAACCATTTCATCAGCATCGCCAGGCTGTCGGCTCTGTTTGTGTTGGGCCAATAAGAGATTGACATAGCCACTGCGGGCCTGGTCAAAACTGTGGTTTTTCTCGCAGAGAAATGATCGCGATTGATGGACCAAGGGCAGGCCACAGACTGGGCATTTAAACGGCACCCGGCAACCCATTTCGGCTGACAGAGGGCCCGTAAGTCTGACAAATCATCGTGGGCATAAAATCCAACCTCGTCAGCGCTTTCTTGTTTTTTTCAGTATAGTTCAAGCGCCTTTGCAATGGGCACGGTTTTTACTGGAGCGCGATGTAAAACAATGCCAAAAAGAGCAGAGAAGGAACCAACAAGAGCAGGTAATTGCTCAGGGGTTGCTGACTGTGATAACTGCCCTCGCGGCGTTGAATCCAGGTTGGCAGGGTGTCTTCCAAGCGCGCCTGATGCGGATCGCTGGGCATATAGAGCAAATCTTCGCGGGGCTCATCCGTCACCGCAGCAATAGCAGAAGTTTTTAATTCTGTTTCATACATTCGGCCCCCCACTTCGTAAGCAAAAATCAGGGAATGGACGGGAACAGCCTCCCCGTTCACAATCTGATTCACACCTGTGTCTGTTTGACGCACCAACCGTGCAGATGCCAGTCGCCCCTGTTTGAGTAAGTTCAAGACTTTAAGTCCCTGCATCAGGCCAAATCCCCAGAATAAAAAAGCGATCAATGGCAAGCCCAAAACGGGCCAAGTAAACCAAAGCGAAACCAAAGCCCAGGGGTCGATTACGCTGGATCGGTAACCCGGCAAATTGATACGGGCCTTCTCAGGTTTGCCAGGGACAAATTCAACCGGGACGGTTTTGAGATCTTGTAAAGGCTGTTGGGCACTGGAAAGATACGAAATCGCCGTGACCGTGCGGCCTTGGTCAACAAAATGAAAGTGACAGGCATAAACAGGCAAACTTCGATTGCGGTTAAAGGCCGAAACGGAGCCGGTGTCATTGACGGGCCCCACATTACTCAAAGTGCCTTGGGCCAACTTGGTTGGAAGGCCGAACTGCAATTCAGCTTGGATCGGACGCAGAACGAAATACCAAACCATCAGCAGCGAAATCAAAAAGAACCAACCCGCATGTTGGGTTTTTCCCTGACCCAATACCAGCCCGATTTTGACAGGCCAAGCAATCTGTCGGGGCGGGGGATTTAGGGGGCCGGGCATAGAAGGACCTCTCACTTGGCTGTAGTTCTCATGCGCGTATGTTTATGTGGGCCATTTTTCGGTGTCAAAGCCCTTGAGTAAAAGACCTTCCCCTTCCAAAATCGGGCGTTTGATCGCAGAGGGGTTTGCCAATAACAATTGGGCTTGTTCTGCCGAGGAAGCCGATTCATAGGCCTGCTTGAATTTGCGAAAGGTGGTGCCCGCTTTGTTGACAGGCCACTCCCCAAACGCCTCACGCCAACGTTCAAGATCTTGCAAATTGGGTTTTTGTTTGGCATAGTCCACAAAGGTATAGATCAGCCCCTCTTGCTCAAGATAAGCAAAGGCTTTTTTCATCGTGGAGCAGTTTTTAATCCCGTAGATCGTGTACATAGCTTGTTCCTGTGTGAAGATAATTCATTATACCGGATGCCGCTTATCATGCCGCTTACAATGCCGCCAGCCCCTGCTCCCAAAGTGTGGCCTCGGCGTTGCGGCGGTTGCGCAGCCCCACTTCGACACGTGAGCCTGGGTTGACGTAAAGCAACAGGGCTTGGCGCAGGTTGGCCCAGTCTTTTTCTCGTAGTTTGCGGGTGATCGTCTGAAAATACGCGCCACCATAAAAGCCCTCCCCCAGATTATAGGCAAAGCTCTCAAGCGCCCCCAGCATGGGCTCATTCATGTCTGACACAAAGGGTATTTTTTGCAGGGCGGGGTGAATGCGTTTTAAGATGTATTGCTCCAGCTCTTGTGTGGCCTGGACCTCAGTTAAGCTGTCTCCTCGGGAGACCCGGCGGCCATCGCTGTAGACCGTGGTGCCGTAGCCAATGGTGGCGACAGTCCAGCCATGTAAAGGGTCGGGATAGGCGGTTTCGCGAAAGCCTTCCCATTGTTTGATCAATTGCAGGCCGGGGGCGGTGGCACGGGTACCGAGGGAAAAGGTCATCGAAACCTCCTGTGGTATTTGCTTTGGTCTTATTCCATTGAATCAAACAAAGTCACTTTGGGTAAAGCTCAAGTCTCTCCCCTTCCCCTCACCCCGCTCCTCCCCTAAAATAGAAGCAACACACGAGATCAAGGAAACCTGCCCCCATGAAGCACCTGCTCCCCTCACTTTTGGCCACCAGCCTGCTCTTGACTGCCGCTCCGCCCTTATTCAGCACTCCTGCCCAAGCCGCTCCTGCTGCTGCTCTGGCCACAACAAAATCCCCTGCAGCAACCCTGCCTGTCGAACAGTTTACTTTGCCCAATGGCCTCAAGGTCTATCTCAGCCGCAATCCTGCCAAGCCGCGCTTTTATGCCCAGGTCGTAATCAACGCGGGCAGCAAACAAGACCCCGCTGATGCCACAGGCATTGCCCATTATCTTGAACATATGCTGTTTAAAGGCAGTGACGAGATGGGCACTCAGAACTTTGCCAAAGAAAAAGCCCTGCTCGACAAAATCACGACCCTCTATGAACAGCATTTTCAGAGCAAAGACCCGGCCCAGCGCAAAGAATTGCTCAAACAGATCAATGCTTTGACCGTTGAAGCCAGCCAATTTGCCATCCCCGGAGAACTCGATAGCATCTATGCCCGCCTTGGGGCTGAGGGCCTCAATGCCTATACCTCCAACGAAGAGACCGTGTATTTGGTGGACATGCCCAGCAACCGCCTTGAACAATGGGCCAAAGTTGAGAGTGAGCGCTTCAAAGACCCTGTCTTTCGGCTCTTTCAATCCGAGTTAGAGACCGTTTACGAAGAAAAAAACATCTCCATGGACGACAAAGACGATCTGCTCTGGGAGGCCGTGGCGGCCCAGCTCTACAAAAAGCACCCATATGGTCAGCAAACCACCTTGGGCACCGTGGAGCATCTCAAAAATCCCTCATTGCAAAAAA
>JBIKWL010000104.1:0-18783 GCA_044356335.1 Candidatus Sericytochromatia bacterium | reverse complement strand
CCTTTTATAACCAGTATTACGTGCCCAATAACATGGCCCTGGTGATCTCTGGGGATATTGACCTCGCCGCCACGCGCAAACTGGTCGAGAAATATTTCGGGGTCTGGCAAAAGCGCCCGGTGCCGCCTTTTCAGGTTGCCAAAGAAACGCCTTTGCGCCAGCGCGAACAGATCGATGTCAATTACAAAGGCGAAGAAAAGGTCATGTTGGCCTTTCCAACGGTGCCTTATGGCCATCCCGATCACGATACCTTGACCCTGATCGACATGTTGCTCGACTCGGGAGACTTTGGTCTGATCAAGCTCAATTTGGTACAAACCCAACAATTGCGGGCAGCGGGTTCTTCGCCTTGGAGCAACCGCGATTATGGCTCCGAACACCTCTATGCCATTCCCCGCGAAGGCCAGAGTTTGGCAGAAGCTGAAAAGCTGTTGTTGCAAGAACTCGAGAAGGTCAAGCAGGGCAAATTTGACGAGAAGCACTTGCAGGGCATTGCCCTCGACTTCGAAATTGCCCTTAAACGCCGTCTCGAAAGCAACCAAGGCCGTGCAGCCTTGATCTCTGAGAGCTTTTTAAAAGGACAATCGCTGGAATATCTGCTTTCGGCCCCAGCCCGATTCAAAAAAATTTCCAAGGCCCAGGTCGTTTCGGCCGCCCAGAAATACTTTGGCAATCACTTTGTCGCGGGTTATCGCCATGACAAAGAATACAGCTTTCCCAAGATCGAAAAACCCGAATTGGGAAAAATGAGCCTGAGCCCCAATCAGCGGAGTGCTTTTGCCCAGGCCGTCGAAAATGTGAACCCTGCGCCAATCCAACCCCGTTGGGTGGATTACAGCAAAGACTTCAAAATCACGGCATTTGCACCAGGCGTGCTCTTTCACACCGCAGTGAATCCCAACAATGACCTCTTTGACTTTACAGTCTCTTACGACTATGGCGACAAACACCAGCCCGGTTTTTGCACAGTCATGGACGAACTGAATTTTGCGGGAACGGGCAAAGACAAAGCTGCAGATGTGGCCCGGCGCTTTTTTGAAATGGGGGTCAAAGCCAGTTTTAGCTGTGGCGATTATGGCTTTTTGATGCGTCTCCAGGGCCTCGACAGCCAGTTTGAACCGGCACTCAAGCTGGGCGAAGCGGTGTTGTGGAACGCTCAACTCGATGAGGAACGCTTTCAAGCCAAATTACAGAACCTGCTCAGCGACCGCGCCGACGAGAAAAAAGACCCCAAAATCCTGCGCCAGGCCCTGCGCAACTATATCCGCTACGGCGAAAAATCTGGTTTTATCGATCGGCCCTCTGGAGCAGAGCTGAAAAAGCTCAACAGCCTGAGTTACAGCAGCTTTAAAGATCAATTGCGCAAGCAGAATTTTAAGCTCTATTATACGGGCCAATTGCCCCGTGACCAGGTCGAAAAGCTCCTGCACACCCACCACCAACCCACCCAAATCACGGTGCCCCTGCTCAATCCCCGCCAAGCGCCGGAATTGGCCTTGATCAAGCGCAACAGCCAAGCGGTCAAAATCTATTTCCTCGACAACGCCAGTGTTCAGAGCCAGATTGATCTTGTTGTACCGGGGCAGAGCGTCAAACCCGAAGAAATGCTGCTGAACAGCTTCTACAATGAGTATATGGACGGCGGCATGGGAGCTGTCATGTTTCAAGAAGTGCGTGAGGCGCGGGCCCTGGCCTATTCGACTTGGTCTTATTATCTTCAGGGCAGCCGCCTGGGGGATCAAGATCAAATGATGGGGTATATTGGCACCCAGGCCGACAAAACGGTAGAGGCGCTTAAACTCTTTGTTTCGTTGATGAAATCCCCACCCAAATCTGCGAGCCATTTTGAGCGTGCGATGCGGGCCCTGGAAAATCGCTATCGCTCTGAAGTCATCGACTATACCGGCGTTTTGGGCCGTTTTCAGTTTTGGTCAGACTTGGGGCTGGACAAAGATCCCCGGCCCGAAGAGTTCAGCCGTTTGCCCAAGCTCACACTTGATCAGCTTTTTGACTATCTCAACCAAAAGGTTGCTAGCCAACCCTTGACCTTCACTGTGGTTGGAGACAAGACCAAGATCGACCTCAAGGCCTTACAAACATTGGGTGAGGTCGAAGAGATCAAAGTGGAAAGCCTATTTAAAGATTAAGGCGATTTCAACTATTTCACTCATATACAACCCTGGGCGTTTGCAGATCCCAAGAACTGGGAAATACAACGCATAAGAATACACCCGATGTATTCAAAATGCTAAGCTAGGGATGGATCTGACTTGTATGACTAAACGTACACCTCAGCGTGGATTTACGCTGATTGAGTTGATGGTTGTGATTGTGATTATTGGCATTTTGGTGGCAATTGCCCTGCCCAACTTTATTGGCGCCCAAGACCGAGCCAAAATTTCGAGTGTTAAGTCGAATATGCACAGCTTTCAAACGATGATTGAGACCTATGGTGTGGATTGGGGGGGGCCAATACCCCAATTCTTATGTCTCAATTCAGACCGAAGCAGTGGCCCAAGACTATACCAAAGATTATTCAAATCCCTTCACAGGGGTAAAAGTCTCTTTGCAAAACGACAGCAATTGCCTGCGTCTGGCCGAAGTGGTTGCGGGAGGGGCTGCAACGCCAGCTTCTGATACAGATACGGGGGTCTTTGGTGGGCCAGGGGGAGCCGCCTGTCTGGGGCAGGTGATTTACCGCCGGTCGGTGCTTGGAAGCAATTATGGCAGATATGCCATTTATGGTCTCAATAAAACGGGAGCCTGGATCAGCGACAAAGGCAAGGTCTTTGAGCTGAGCAACGGCTAAATCACGTTTGCCTGAGCAAAAGTTAGTCAGAAGGCTCGATTTTTTCAGGGCCCCGGGGGTCCACTGCGGGCACGTCCAAATAGAGATATTCCAGCCGCGAGCGCCAAAGTTCGATTTCTTCGCTGGCGGCCTTCTCTTCTGAGCGCAAAGGCATGGCTGGACTGAGTTCGGGGTGAGAGATCACGAGGGGTTCTTGGATGTGTTGGGTGCGATAACGCCCTGTGAGCAGCCAGGTAAAAATCGCGACGAGCCCCATGGTAAGGAAAAAGGCCAATAAGTCCAGCCAGCCATTGTGAGGAGGCGTGACGCCAGGCGCAGTGGCAGCGACTTGGCTTGCCACTTGGGAGGTTACTTGAGACGACAGTGCAGTGACCATTTTGCTCAACTCCAAGAAAGGGGGATACCTTTCATTATATGTGATGGATTCACATTTCGGTATGTGCCAAAGCAAAAAAACTGGGTTATAATAACCTTATGCGGAATACCAACTCACCTTTACCTTTGGGTTTATTGGCCCTGTTGCTGGCTTTGAGTGCCTGTCAGCCGCTCTCCCGTTCGGCCCAAAACCCGCGTTTTCCAACGGCTTTAAATGCCCAATCCAACTCCCGTATCCGCCACACTTCCGCTATTACGCCCAGTTTTGTCAAAGCCTATTTGCCCACGGTCGCAGAGAACGAGCCCTTGGCACGGGCCGATACCCAAGGCCCAGCCCAAGAATTGCTCAATCTGATCAATTCCGCCCAAGCGACACTCGATGGCGCTTTTTATGATATTCGCGAGCCGATGATGGTGCAGGCCTTGATTCGCGCCAAACAGCGCGGTGTCAACGTGCGTTTGGTGACTGAGAGCGATAATATGGGCGAAGATAGCAACCCCTGCCCCCAGCCCAATGGACAAATGCGCAAAGTCTTACAGGATTTGCTCAATGCCGGTATTCCGATTGTCTCCGACCAGCGCTCAGGCCTGATGCACCACAAATTTATGGTGGCTGACCGCCAACGGGTCTGGATGGGCTCAACCAATTTGACCAACAGCAGTCTCTTTCGCCACAACAATACCGCTTTAACCCTGGTTTCGGCCCCCTTGGCGGCCAATTATACCTACGAATTTGAACAATTGTTTCTGGCCAAAAATTTTGGCCCCCCACGCGCAGTGATCAACCCCATTGTGGATATCCAAGGCGCGGCAGTTAAAACCTATTTCTCCCCCCGTGGGGGTGGCCAAGAGGCCGTCGTCGCCGCTTTGCAAAATGCCCGCAAGAGCATTCACTTTTTGACCTTCTCGCTGACAGATCCCCAACTTGGCGAGATTCTCAGTGGCAAACAGCAAGCGGGTCTGGATGTGCGCGGTGTCTTTGACCGCTGCCTGAGCAAAAGCCAGTATTCTCTCTATTGGCCGCTCAAACGCACGGGCATGCAGGTCTTTATTGATGGCAACGAAGCCCTGTTACACAACAAAGTCATGATTATTGACGGGGAGACCGTGATCACCGGCTCGTATAATTTCTCCAAAAATGCCGAGAAAAGCAATAACGAAAGTTTCTTGATCGTCGAGCGGGCCCCTGAATTGGGGGCTGCCTTTGAAAGTGAATACAATCGCTTGCAATATGCCGCTCAGCACAACAATCCACCCGATGGACAATGCCCAGGCACAGCCCCCCCGAGTCCCCCGCCCTGTCAGCCCGCTGATCCTGTCGATCCTGTCGATATCCAAATTCCCGATTTCGATTAAAGCTGAATCAGCGCCAAGCCGCCGGTGTGGCCGGCTCCGGCGGCCACCAAACAGACTTTGTGGCCAGGTTTAAGTACCCCTGCTTGCAGGGATTCAGACAGACAGAGCGGGATCGAGGCCGAAGAAGTATTGCCCACGCGGGCAATATTGCTCAGCAGTTTTTCTGGGGGCAATTCCAGACGGCGACCCACTTCTTTCAGAATGTGTAAATTGGCCTGGTGGGGAATCAGAAAATCCACTTCGTCGAGAGAAGTGCCCAAGGCGCCTAAAAACGCGGTGGTGTATTGGCTCATGCCTTCGACCACCTGAAAAAAAATCTGTTCGCCGTTTTCCATTTTGATAAAATGCTGGTCTTGGGCCACCGTCTCCGCAGAGGCCGGCAAGCGACTGCCCCCTGCGGGAATATGCACCGAATAATAGCCCCGGCCATCGGCCAGCAATTGCAGACCCAAAACCCCGCTGCCAGCAGGCCCAGGGCTTAAGACCACAGCGGCAGCCCCATCGCCAAAAATCGGATAGGTGGCAGGGTCGCGGGGATTGGTAAAGCGCGAGCGGATTTCAGCGGAGATCACCAGCACATGCCTGGCTCCGGTCAGGATCTGGCGGGTACCGATGTCCAAGGCATAGAGAAAGCCACTGCAGGCAGCGGAGATGTCCAGGCAGGGGCAGCCAGTTTCAGACAGCCCCAGACCCGCTTGTACCGCGCAAGCCGTTGAGGGGTTGGGATGATCGGGGGAGATCGTCGAGAGCACAATCAGGTCAATTTCGGTCGGGTCGATGCCTGAATGGGCCAAAGCCATTTTTGCTGCGGCAATCGCCAGATCAGAGGTGGCCTGTTCGGGTGCCACACGGTAGCGGCTTTTGACGCCAATCCGGCGTTCAATCCACTCGGGGGTGATCAGCAAGTCGGTGCCAGCCAAAAGCTCGGCATTGCTGACAGCCTGCGCGGGCAGGGCATGGCCCACCCCTTTCAAGATCACGCCAGAGCTGGGTTTGATCAGCATCAGCTAAAAAAGCCCAGCACTTTCCAACTCAAATCGTCGGGGTCGCGTTCGAGGATCAGCAGCACTTTTTCCGAAAAAGCCCCTTTGGGGGTGGTGAGTATAACATCAGCGTAGACATAAATTTTTTGGTGGTACCTGAGTTCGAGCAGGCGACTCCAAACCTGGGCATTGATGCTGGGAATCTCAGGCCCGGTCATGATCTGCACAGATTTGATTTGGTGGGGATAGGTCTGTGGAATGGCAAAGAGATAATCCAGCGCGGCTTTCCACTCTTCGGGATAAGTTAAAATCCCGCCATCGTCCATGTAAAAGGGATAAGCACTCAGGCCCAGCACCTGTTCTTGGTTTTTATTGTAGAAGCCCGCAATAAACTGTCGGGCTGTCTGTTCAATCAGGTTTTTTTGACTGGGCAGATCCAATTGGGGCATCGGCCGGCGCTCGGGTTGCTGGCTTGAGGCACAGCCTTGAATCAGCGAGAAACTCAGGCAGATGCCCACTAGCACTCTCAGACTTTGTCTCATCATGGGGTATTTTCCTCTTTTAAGGCTTGCAATAAGGCCGTTTCAGCGGATGTTAACGAGGCCTGGGCCAAGAGGTCCGGGCGGTATTTGAAGGTGGCCAAAACCTGTTCTTTGCGTCGCCACTTGGCAATTTCGGCGTGATTGCCACTGAGCAAGACGTCGGGCACGTTCCAGTCACGGAATTTGGCAGGCCGTGTATAGTGAGGGCAATCGAGCAAATTTTCACTGAAGGAGTCCTGCACGACAGAGTCGGCACAGCCCACCACACCGGGAATCAGGCGCACAATGGCATCAGCCATGACCAAGGTGGCGGGTTCACCGCCGGTCAAAACATAACTGCCAATCGAATAGGCATGGGTACAGAGCTGTTCACAGACCCGCTCATCAATGCCTTCATAATGACCGCAGAGAAAGACCAATTGGGGAGCTTGCGCCAACATCTCAGCATCGCGTTGGCCAAAGAGGGGCGCGCGCGGGCTGGTCAGAATGACGGGTGTGCCTGCAGGCAAGGCCAGACTTTCTAACATGTCAAAAATCGGCTCGGGCTTGAGCACCATACCTGGCCCGCCACCAAAAGGACGATCATCGGCTGTGTGGTGTTTGTCGTTGCTCCAATCGCGGATATTGTGCAATTGAAACTTAACCCGGTCACTTTCCTGGGCACGTTTGAGAATACTGGACTGCAGCGGGCCCGAAAAAAAATCCGGGAAAAGAGTGCAAATGTCGATTTGCATCAGCCCAGTTTGTTCCGGTACTGGCTGAACCACTCGGCCATGGCTTCGCCCTGAACTTCGAGGCGATTGCTTAAATAATGGTAGGCCAAAGCGGCAATAATGGCGATCACCAAGCCCCCGCCGGTGGCAAAGAGGGCTTCACTGATACCGCCTGAGAGATCGGCCAAGGGGTTTTTCGGCTTGCTGGCTGCCACGGTCGAAAAGATCCGAATCATGCCCGCTACGGTACCCAGCAATCCCAACAGCGGCGCCACAGCAGCCATAAAATTGAGCCAGGTAATGCGGCGTTCAAAATGGCGGTAGACCCGGTCAAGTACGCGTTTTTGCTCTTCTTCGGTGGCGTTCAGACAGCTGCGCAGGGCCGTCACCATGCGCGAGACCATGTCCATGCCTCGGATCAACTTGATTTGGGTCGGATTAATCATCAGCTTGCGCAATCGACGGCCCGATAAAAAACTGAACCAGACCTGTTCCAGCACCAAGCCCCCCGTCAAAATGGAGGCGGCAAAGAGGGGCAGGGTAAAACCTCCCCCAAGTTCAATCAAGGTCAGGAGACTGGTAAAAGCGGCGGTGATATCTGTCATGCTTGTATTAAGTGCTTTTTGGAATTGCTTTTTAAGGTATTTTACACGCCTGTGGCCCCCGCTGCACAGCAGACCACGACCAAGGTCCTCAATTCATAGATAGCAAGTTGTGCTTATGTTATACTGCCCCTGGATTAGACCAGTTTGAGTGGGCCTGTTCAACCCCCAGATTCAACCACCCAGATTGGCCCCAAATTTACTATCTCGGTGAGGTGTGTCATGACTCAGGCTTCTCCCCAGCAATACCATCTTTTTATCAATGGCGAAGAGGTGGCTCCCCAGTCCGAGCAAACCTTTGAATCGATCAACCCCGCCACAGGTGAAGTCATTGCGCACGTTGCCCATGGCAACGAGCAAGACGTCGACCGCGCCGTCAAAGCCGCCCGCAATGCCCATGAAAGTGGCGTCTGGAGCAAAATGCCCACCGCTCAGCGCAGCATCATTCTCAATCGCATGGCCGATCTGATGCAAGAAAACCTGCCCAGTCTGGCTGCCCTCGAAACCCAAGACAATGGCAAACCGATCAATGAAAGCAGCTTTATCGACCTGCCCATGTCGATCGATGCCTTCCGCTATTATGCTTCAGCAGCCCGCATGATTGGGGGCCAAGCTGTTCCTGTGCCTGGCGCCCTGACCTATACCCTAAAAGAGCCCATTGGCGTCTGTGGCCAGATCATCCCCTGGAATTTCCCAATCATGATGGCCACCTGGAAACTGGCACCGGCACTGGCTGCTGGCAATTCTGTGGTCCTTAAACCCGCCGAACAGACCCCCCTGACAGCCCTGCGTCTGGCTGAGCTGTTTAAACAGGCAGGCGTGCCCGATGGTGTGGTCAATGTCGTGACCGGCGATGGCCGCACAGGCGAAGCCCTGGTCAAACACCCAGGTGTGGATAAAATCGCCTTTACAGGCTCGACCGAAGTGGGCCGCCAGGTGATGATCAATGCCGCAGGCACACTCAAACGCGTTTCACTCGAACTCGGGGGAAAATCGCCGAATGTGGTCTTCGCTGATGCCAATCTCGATCAGGCCGTCAATGGCGCCCTGTTTGCGATTTATTTTAACCAAGGTCAAATTTGTACGGCTGGCTCGCGCCTGTTTGTACAGGACTCTATCTACGACGCCTTTGTCGAAAAACTGGTGGGCAAATTGGCCCAGTTGCGGGTGGGGGATCCGACCCAAAACACCACTCAGATTGGTTCTCTGGTCTCTGCCGAGCAATTCGACAAGGTCAATAGCTATATCCAAATTGGTCAAGAAGAGGGAGCCACACTGGCTTTTGGCGGCAAACATCTGCGCGATGAACTCAAAGGCTATTTTGTCCAGCCCACGATTTTCAGCGATGTCAAAAACAGCATGCGCATTGCCCAAGAAGAGATCTTTGGGCCTGTGCTTTCAGTGATCCGCTTCAAAGACGACGCAGAAGCTGCGCGTCTGGTCAATGAAATTCCCTATGGCTTGGTCTCAGCGGTCTGGACCGAAAACGTGCGCAGGGCCCATAATTTTGCAGGCATGATTCAGGCGGGTTATGTCTGGATCAACACCTACAATATCCTGCCTGTGGAAGCCCCCTTTGGTGGCTACAAACAGAGTGGCTTTGGCCGAGAACTGGGCATGGGCGCGTTGGAGATGTATACCGAAACCAAAAACGTCTATGTTGAGTTAAACGAAGCCTCTCCGATTACGGGCTGGTACGGGGTCTAAAATGACTGAATTGCCTGGGTTAAACAGAACCGCTCTGCACGCTGCCCACGTGGCACTTGGGGCCCGCATGGTCGATTTTGGGGGTTGGGATATGCCTGTGCAATACAGCGGGATTACCGACGAACACCAAGCCGTGCGACAAGCTGTGGGGCTTTTTGACGTCTCCCATATGGGCACCTTCGCTGTTTCTGGGCCAGAATCCCTGGCTTGGCTCGAAAGCATGGTGCCCAACCGGGTGAGCAATCTCAAACTCAAGCAGGCCCTGTATACCCAGATTCTCAACCAAGCGGGAGGCACCCTCGACGATCTGCTGATCTACCGCTTGGCTGAAACAGAATTTCAGATCGTGGTCAATGCCTCCAACCGCGAAAAAGACTGGAACTGGTTTTTGGGCCATTTGCCCGCCGCCGGCGTTGTGCTCGAAAACCGCTCCGCCCAAAGCTGCATTTTGGCTTTGCAAGGCCCCAAAGCCGCGCGTTTATTGGCCCGACTTTTGCCAAAAGCCGATTTAAAAGATCTGCCGACGTTTTATCTGACCCAGTCAGATGAATTGGGCTATCCCCTGCTTTTGGCCCGTACTGGGTACACAGGCGAAGACGGCTTTGAGATCTTTGTGGCCCCAGAACAGGCTTCCATCCTCTGGAATCAATTGCTCAGTGCAGGGCAGGGCGAAGGCATTCGTCCCTGTGGATTGGGCGCACGCGATACCCTGCGTTTGGAATCTGCCATGGCGCTCTATGGCCACGAACTCGATGAGCAGACCTCTCCGCTAGAAGCGGGATTGGGCTGGAGCGTCAAACTGGACAAACCCCAAGACTTTCTTGGCAAAGCAGCCCTGCAAGCGCAAAAGGATCAAGGTCTGAACAAAAAACGCCTGGGTTTTAAACTGCCAGGCACCCGCCGCGCCCCTCGCCAAGGGTATACCCTCTGGTTGGGCGAACAAGAAGTCGGTGTGGTCACCAGCGGCAGCCTCTCACCCACCCTGGGCGTGCCCATTGGTCTGGCATTGGTGACTCCTGAGGCCTATGCCCAGGCTTCAGACTTGGAAATGGACTTGCGTGGGCAGCGCATGCCAATTGAACCCTCAAACTTACCCTTTTACAGGAGATCGTTATAAATGTCCGAGTATTATTACACTTCCTCCCACGAATGTTTTGTGCTTGAAGGCAACCAAGCCACCATTTCGATCACGCCTTATGCCGTCGATCAATTGGGAGAAATCACCTTTGTACAATTGCCTGACGTGGGCCGCGAACTCAGCAAAGGCGAGAGCTTTGGCGAAATTGAATCCGTCAAAACCGTTTCTGAACTCTATGCACCCCTGAGTGGCAAAGTGCTGGAGATCAATACCGACCTCGACGCCCAGCCCGAAAAAGTCAATGAAGATCCCCAGCTTGTGGGTTGGATGCTCAAATTGGAACTTACAAAGCCTGAAGAAGTGGCCCAATGTATGGATGCTGCTGGTTATCAGGGGTATTTGGAAGGTTTGGCATGAGTCTGTCTTATTTGGCCCACACGAACCAAGAGCGCACAGAAATGCTGGCCACCCTTGGCTTGCAGAACCAGAAGCAGCTTTTTGATCCGATTCCCCAGAGCCTGCAAGACTTTGAATTGCAATTGCCCCCTGCTTTGAGCGAGTTGGAATTGCTGCGTGAGTTGGAAATTCGCCAAAAAAATTGTCGCCCTGTGGCGTCTCAATTGAGTTTTATCGGGGGAGGGGCTTACCACCACTTTATTCCCGCAGCAGTAGATACCCTGGCCTCGCGCTCGGAATTCCTCACAGCCTATACCCCTTATCAGGCCGAGGTCAGCCAGGGCACGCTCCAGGTCATCTACGAATTTCAATCCCTGCTCTGCACACTCACGGGCATGGAGATAGCCAATGCCTCGTCTTATGAAGGTGCCACGGCTGCCGCTGAGGCCATGATGATGGCCCACCGGATCACCAAACGCGACGATATTCTCGTCTCAGAAGCTGTTCATCCTGAATACCGCGAGGTGCTCAAAACCTATGCCGATGCCACGGGTTTGAACCTGATAGAATCGAGCTTGCGCGATTATGCAACCGACATGGCCAGCCTGCAAAGTGCCGATGCACCTGCGGCATTGATCGTGCAATACCCCAATTTCTTTGGTCAGCTCGAAGATATTCAGACCCTTGCCGACTGGGTGCATGCGCGCAAAGGACTGCTGATTGTGGTCATGACCGACCCCACCGTTTTGGGTCTGCTCGAAGCCCCCGGCAATCTCGGCGCAGATTTGGTCTGTGGTGAAGCCCAGTCTTTTGGCAACAGTCTGAGTCTGGGTGGGCCCTACCTGGGATTTTTGACGGCCCGCGAAGTGCATTTGCGCCAGATGCCTGGCCGGATGTGTGGTTTGGCCCAAGATCAAGATGGCAAACAGGCCTTCACCCTGGTCTTGCAAACCCGCGAGCAGCATATTCGTCGCGAAAAGGCCACCAGCAATATCTGTACCAATCAGGGGCTGATGGCGCTAACTGCCACAATTTGGTTGAGTTTATTGGGCCAAGCCGGCCTGCAAGAATTGTCGACCCTCTGCCTCAAACAGGCCCATGAACTGGCTGGTCAAATTAACGCACTGCCAGATTATGAGCTGGCAGCGACAGGGCCTTTTTTCCACGAGTTTGTCGTAAAAACGAACCATTCTCTCGAAGACCTCTTTGCCTGGCTGAATGCCGCAAATTGCCTGCCAGGGCTCAAGCTCTCGAATTGGTATTCTGGTCTGGAGAACCAATTCTTGGTAACCGTGACAGAAATGAATCGCCCCGATGAGCTTAAAACCTTTGTGAACCTTTTGGCTACATACGGCCAAAAATAAGCGATTGAAAGCGGGACCGCCATGATAAAAACAGGAATGGCGGTCTTTTTTGTGTTTTTGGGTTTGGCTGCGCCCGTATCATCACAGGAGTATGAAGAACAGCATCAGCTACATCCCACCCCCAACCGGATCTTGGAAGCCCTGGCTTATACGGCTGAAAGTCTGGGCGTCGCAGAGACCGCTGCGGCCTATGAATCTTTGCAATGGATGGCAGAAACTGCCGAGCTGATCCAGTTACAGGAAGAGGCCGCTGAAGCCTTACAAAACGGCGAGAATGAAACGGCACTGCGTTTGTCTTTACAGGTCTTGGCCCAGGAGCCTGAGGCAATCGACTCGGCAGAGGTCTCGGATTATTATGCCCCCGTTTATTTTTACTTGGGCCTGGCCTATTACAATCTGCGGCTCTACTCCTTTGCTTTGGAGGCCTTTGAACAGGCTGAAAAACGTTGGCAGAGCCCACCTCCCAATCTCTATTTTTCGCTGGGCATGGCCCATTATTATTCCAAGTCCCTTGAAACCGCCCAGGACTATCTCAATAAAGTGATTGCCGATCCGCAAAGTTCTGCTGAATTAATCCAAGCAGCTGAAGAACAGCTTTTGCTCACCCTGCGTGACCAGAGTGGGGCCTATCAGGAGGGACTTAAGGCCTATCAAGAGGGGAAATTTGCCGAGGCCATCCTGCAATTGGAGGTGGCTTTGCGCTTTTTGCCCAATTCAGGTGAATTGCATTATTATTTGGGCGCAAGCCAGGTGCAGGTTCAGAACTTTGAAGCGGCGCGACAACACTTTCAGGCTGTTTTAAAATTAGAACCCGATTCCGAAATTGCAACCCAGGCCCAATTGACTCTGGATGTGATCGATAAAATCGCCCAAAACCTGCCCCAGAAGCCGTTTTATGGTTCGTTGCTACTCGGCGGAATCTTTGATACCAACGTCAACTTTGGGGGGCCCACCGACAATACCACCCAATTGCCAGCAGGAGCCAGTGCAACAGGCAATCTGATTGATTCAGGTCTGCTGTTGAATCTGGCTTTGGGTTATCAATGGCTGCCAGAGTGGGGACTGAGGTATAACCTCTATTTACAGCAGTATTTGGGGCTGGGCAATCAACAGGCATTGACCCTAAGCAGTGCAGATTATAACCTGCAATTGCATTCACTGAGCCTGCTCAATCGCTTTGCTCTCTCAGACAGCCTGGATCTGAGCCTTACCAGCCAAGCCGATGCCCAATGGCTGGGGGGAAAACCCTTCTCCTGGGGAGGAGCTGCCCGCCCCGTTTTAACTTGGTATGCCAGCGAGCGCCTGGTCTCACGCTTGAGCTTTGCCCTGGGCGGAGAGATTTTCCCAGAATTTCGCGAACGCGACAACCTCAATCACCAATTGGGGCTGGAACAGTATATCTATCTCTGGGGCAGTAAGACATGGCTGCGCTTTGGCTATGATTGGGTGCAGGTCTACGCCCGCGACAATTTGTTGCGTCGCGAATTGGAATCCCAAAATAACTTCTTTGAGGTTGACTACCGCTTTGCCAATTCGCGGGTTTCCCATCAGGTCGGTTTGGGCTTGGGCTTTCCTGTTGGACCGGTCTTGTTTGAGTTGGGCAGTCGCATGGATTTTATCGACTATACCCAGCCTGATTTGGTCAGCCAGTATTTAATCGGGATTGATCCTTTAACGGGCTTGGCTTTGCCCCGTCAAGAGCTAAACGCGCGTTCGGTCGAAAAATTCAGGGCTGATACACGTTTGAGTTTTTACCTGCAAATGGAGTGGCCACTGACCAAAGAGCTCAAATTGCAAGGCAGATATACCCGCACCACCAATGTCTCAAATATCACACCCGACGATTATTCTGTCAGCCGCAGCTACCTCAAAGATGTCTTTAATTTGAGCCTGCGCTACGATTTTTAATTTGGCTTTTGCCAAGGCACATCCACTTGGCCATTCAAAAAATTGGCGTAGCGGGCCATCACAAAGAGCAAATCAGAGAAGCGATTGAGCCATATCACAGCCTGGGAATTAATCGGCTCGGCCTCTGCCAAGGCCACGGTCATGCGTTCGGCTCTGCGGCTGACCGTACGCGCCAAATGTAACCAAGCGGCGGCTGGAGAGCCCCCAGGCAAAATAAAATTAGTCAGCAGGGGCAAATGGGCCTCCCATTCGTCGATCCAGTTTTCGAGAATATCGACATCAGAGGGCGAAATACGGGGAATAAATGCCGATCTTTGGGCTTCTTCGGGAGTCGTGGGTTCGGGACTGGCCAAATCCGCACCGAGCACAAAAAGGGTATTTTGCAAGGCCGTCAAGGGAGCATTTAATTCAGCTGGACACACAGTTTGGGCCAGACCGAGCAGGGAGTTACACTCATCGACGGTACCGTAGGCCTGAATGCGCAAGTCGTGTTTGGGGACGCGCCGGCCTCCCCACAATCCCGTTTGGCCTTGGTCACCGGTGCGGGTATAAATTTTCATTTTCAATTCCTTCAAAAAAAGATCACAGCCCGCATGTATAGTCACATTTGACCTAGCGGGCTGTAAAGGGGTTAATTCGCTTGAAAAACGGCAGGGCCCAGCAAACTGGCCAAATTGGGGATATCAATAAAGGGATTGCGGTTGCCCTGTTTCTGGGCAGCGAGTTCATGGCGTTTGCGCTCTTGGGGATCAATGGGGTCCACTTTGTCGGCCCACTCAATAAAGGTGGGTACCTTGCTGGTCCAGAATTCATTTTTATTGACGCGTCCAGCCCAAATATCTTGGGTGTGGTAACGCAGGTAAAAATACATCATGGCACGGGCAGTATTGCCTTTTTGGGCATTCAGCGGCTCAAAAACAATGTCAAAATTATTGCGGATAATGTCTTGGGGCTGCTGTTCATAAGGCAGGTTCATAATCCGGGTGATTTCTTGGGGGGGCAATTTGCCGGTTTTGTCGATTACGCCGAGCTTGGAGCCAGTGGCGGTGGAATAGACAATTGTGCGGCCTGTCGACATGCCAAAGGGAAAATTGCTGCGCATGGCATTGGGTTTGCTCAGGGTCGGGAAAAGGTGATGCAAATCAGAGACCATCGGATCGACTTTGTTGAAAAAAGACTGGGGCCAGGTGTGTTCACAATTGATAAAGTCTTTTTGCAGACCATCGCGGTTTTCGTCGCCATTTTCGAGGTAGATATTGCCATTGCCACCTTGGCCAGCGATAAAGACATAAGAATAATGGTCAAGCACACCCGCAGGGGCGCCGGTTCTTTGCGGGGGAGCGACTTGGTCCACTGCCGCGTACATATACGATTTGGCTTCGTTATAACCCATGGGGCGGTGATTTTTTGCCGCAATTTGGCTCAGGGTTTTGAAGAGGTCCATGCCAGTTTTGCCACGGGCGGGGGCATAATACTGCTGCAATTGGGGGGGCAGCGTGGCCAACCAATCGCCATTGCGTGCGCCGGTGTTAAAAGATTGAAATTGAGCTGGCGCTTGCATCCCAGCTTGTATCCCTGGGCGCAGGGCAGACATGGCTTGCAAATTGGGGGCGGCGGACTGACAGGCGGGGAGGGCAGCAAGGGCAATGGCGCTGGCGGCAATAAGGTGGCGTTTCATGGTGGGACTCCTCTAATAATCTCTGTGCTATTTTTGCGGGATACGTTTATTGAAACATTTCCCATGGGGCATTTCAATGGGAAAACCCGAACTTTAACGCTTATTTTACCTGTTCATTATCTTTGTTTGGCCTTTGCGGGCCTTTACTGGGCCCGTTTTTGCAAACGGGTATTCAGCAATTCGGCCAAACGGTAACCCCCCAAAGAGAGGCGTTCCAGACAGATTTCCTGGGCATTGCGGATGTATTCAGCCGAAATGGGGCCTGAAACAGGCAAAGCCTCATAGCCATTTTTGACGGCCAAATGGTAGCTCTCAATGGACCATTGAATGGGGGCATAGTCCAGCGAAGCCCGGAGTTTGGCTTTGGGCCAAAGCTTGAGCACTTCTGCGGCCATGCCTGGAATCGCAGGTTTCCAGTTTTCTGAGCGCACAGAGGGAAAATAATTGGCGGTGCTGTCCCAAAAAGAGTGCAAATTGGTTTGGGGAGCGCCTTCAATTTTGACCAAATTCCCGCCTTGGTCACCCTCTCGGTGTTCATGGTTGGAGCGGCTAACTGCATGAAAGGGCTGGTGGATATCTCCCACCAAATGGATCAAGCAGCGCAGAGCAAAGGCCTTTTCAAAATCCCCAGCTTTGGGGTTTTCGAGGGTCTTGCTGAGCAATTCGATCTGGGTCAAAATATTGCTGTCGGGCACGGCGTTGATACTCGGCAGCCCGTCGGGGTTATAAGGCAAATTGGCATAATGCCAGGGGTCCATGCTTTTCAGGCCCCGCGCTTTGGTTTCATCCATCCAAACCGAGGCGGGCACAAAATGGCGCCGTTCTGGAGTAGTTTCAGCGACATCCAGGCTGCGAATCAGGCGATCGACTTCGGCCCGCACTTCGGGTTTGAGTGCATCGTGGGCAATTTGGGCAGTGATCATATGGCCGGTGTCCCACCAGGCCAGGGCAGGAGCAGAAGCCACACTTTGAAGGCCGACCAGCGCCAAGGCCGAACAACAAGCGGTTTGAATCAGTCGACGAAAAGAAAGACGTTGATGCTTGAACACAGCGTTACTCCTGAGGGGGAATCGTTTGAGAATATTTGCTTGAGAGTTTTTTGCCCAGGCTTTTTTCGAGAAAATGACTGGCTTGGACCAATTTACTCAGATCAATCCCGGTATTTATACCCATCGCGTTGAGCATAAACGCCAAATCTTCAGTGGCCAGATTGCCCGAAGCGCCAGGGGCATAAGGGCAGCCCCCCAGACCTCCGACAGCGGTATCAAAGACACGAATGCCCATTTGTAGGCCCATCAGGGCATTGGCCAGGGCGGTGCCACGGGTATCGTGTAAATGCAGCGCCAGGGCTTCGATCGGGGCTTCTGGCAACAGGGCTTCGAGGATTTCGGCAATCAGCAAAGGGTGGGCAATGCCAATGGTGTCGCCGAGAGACACCTGGTAAACGCCGGTTTCGAGCAAGGCCCTGACCAAGGGCCTGACCTGTTCAGGGCTGACAGTCCCCTCATAGGGGCAACCAAAGACCGTAGAGAGATAGGCCCGCACACGCAAACCTTCAGCCAAAGCCTGTTTGACCAATACCTGGTAGCCAGCCAAAGCTTCACGGGTACTGCGGTTGATATTGCTGCGGTTGTGGCTTTCTGTGACGGACATAAAAATCGCAACTTCAGTCAAACCTGCCTCTTGGGCCCTTGCCAGGCCCCGCGCATTGGGAATCAGGGCCGAATAAACATCTGCATTTGGGGGCAATTGGGTTGCAACCTTGTCGGTATCTGCCAAAGGCGGAATGCGGTCTGCGCGCACAAAAGAGCCGATTTCGATTTTTTTCAGACCGCTTGCGGTCAGCATTTCGATCAATTTAACTTTATTTGCGGTGGGCAAAATCCGGGTTTCATTTTGCAGGCCATCGCGGGGGCCCACTTCGACCAGGGTGACAGACTCAGGATAATCGGACAGTTTGCTTGAAACCATCTAGCGTTTCTCCTGTTTCTCCTGATTCTCCTCTGTAGGCTCGCCTTTCTGTTCTTGGACGATAAACCCTGAGGCCTTTTTCAACCAGATACTGCCTTCAGCCATACGCTCATTCACCAGGGCCATACCTTTGTCTTCTTCCCACATTTTGCGGGCCACCAAATAGCTCTCATAGGCGCGCAAGACGGCGCGATAAGACTCTTTTTCTGCAAACTCTGAGGATTGATAATTGGCCAAAACCCGCTGGGTGGTGGGGCGAATTTCTTCTAAGCGAATTTTATAGCGGGCCTTGCTGATTTTATCAGAGCCCACAAAACTGCGAATTTTCTCGAGTTCGCTATGGGCTGATTCCAGATCCTGATAATATTTTTTTTCTTCGTTGCTGATGGTGGGGCCGCTTTTGGCACAGGCCACCAACAGGGTAATAAGGATCAAAGCCGCGAACAGTTTACGTTTCAGCATGAGCAAGCTCCTTGGTGTGATGCGTTGCAAAGTGTAGCAAGGAAAGCGATCCTCCCAAGCCTATAGATATGATACCAGATATGACAAGGACCACCGGAATGACTGGAAAAACAGGCTCATCAGCAGGGATGGCGCTATCAAGCACTTTGAACAGGGGAGGTTTGCGAGCGGCTTCCAATTGGGCAGCTTGGGTCTGCTGGCTGAGTAAGACATAGAGCTGATTTTGCAAGGTAATCTTGCGCTCTAACCGGGCCAGCCCCAAAGCCTGATTGGGCAAAGCAGCCAAAAGGCGCTCATACTTGCCTCGCGCACGTTTGATTTCCTTTTGGCGTTCATTTAAACCAGCACTGCTCAATTCCAGTTGATTGGACATCTCAGCCCAATTGGGATTGAGTTCCGTCGATTGGTTTTCTAAACGGGCCAGCTTGGCCTGGGTTTCTTTATAAGCGGCACGGGCACTCACTTCTTCGGCTTCGAGTTCGGCCAATTGGCTGATCAGCTGTTTGACTTCGTCATCAAGAGAGATCAATCGGTGTTTGCGCTGATAAACCAACAACTCTTCTTCGGCCAATTGCAGCGAGGTGCCCATGGTTTTGAGCTGTTTTTCGAGGTAAATTTGGTGTTCGCTGGCGTCCTGGGTGATCAATTTACGCACGAAGAACTCCAATTTTTCGACATAGGTATTGGCCACGTCTGCCGCCAATTGGGGGTCGCTCAATTTGACCTCAATGCGGAGGGTTCCATCTTTGCCGTCGGGCGAGAGGATTTCGACCTGTTTGAGCAACCAGGCCAAGATCACCTGCTTGGGCTGGCCTTTTTTGTGTTTTTTGAGCTCTTTT
>JBIKWL010000189.1:0-8464 GCA_044356335.1 Candidatus Sericytochromatia bacterium | reverse complement strand
AGTTTCGGTTACCCCATGCTTGTGAGCTGATGAAATGGTGCGGATTTGATCTGGCAAACGCATACTTAAAATATATCATATGTATATACAAAAATAATATGAATTTTGTGTGAGTGTTTTGAGGCAATTTTAACAAATCCTCACTTGCCCAATCGCCTCGCTGGCCATACGCTAGAGGTGGAGGTCAAAGACACCCTGGCCAATACAGGCCGCACTATCCTCTACCCGGAGGGTAACTGAGCATTCCGAAGTTAGGAGGCAATTAGAAAGCCTTATTAAAGCCCTTAACCCAACCCCTGATACACCCCAAAACGCGTGCGCAGGGTCAGACGCGCCTCAGAGGTGAGTGGCCCGCCCTGGGCCATGAGCACTTGGGCCGTGGAAAGCATAAACCACAGGCTGTGCAGCTTGAGCAGGGGAATCATGCGGCTTTCCCAAATGGGATCGAGGGGGCGCTCCTGGCGATACCCCGCCAGCAGGCAGGGCAGAAACTTCTGAAAGAACAGGCGGCGGTTGTGGGCCGACTTCACCAAGAGGTAGTGAAAGAGGACACCAGCCAAATCCTGGGCGTACCAAGCATAACAGGCATCGTCAAAGTCCAGCAGGGTAAAGCTGGCATCAGGGCGCACCAAGAGATTCAGCGGCGAGACATCGCCATGGATCAGGCCATAGTCGGCCTTGTTGCGTGGCCAGCTCTGGCTGAGCAAGAGGGTCTGATGATATTCAGCCAAGAGTTCAGCTTCTTCGGGTGCCCAATCGCAATCAGGCAGCGCATGCAAGGTCTCCCAGTCCGGGCGGCGCTCTGCTGGGGGCTCCCAGCTCTCAGCGCAGAGATGCAATTTGCCAATCAAACGGCCCAGCTCAAAGATCTCCTGTAGGCCCCAGGCATTGTCGTCAAAAAAGGTCGAGGGCTGGCCTTCGACCCAGGCAAAGGCCACTGCATAAAAGGGCTCAGCACTTTCCACCCAATGGCCCTGCCGCGAAGGCAGAGGCTGGGGCAGATCGAGTCCTTGGCCCTGCAAATGTCTCAGCCAAGCCGATTCAGCCAAAAGCCAGTCCAGGGGGCGGTGGCTGGCATGACTGATGCGCAGCACAAACTGGGTCTGCTCCGATTGCAGGTGCTTAAGAAAATTCACGCTGCTATTGAGTTCGCTGAGTGAAAAGGGTGCACTCAGCCAGCGGCAGGCCAATTCACTGGCGTGGCTGGCCTGCCAGTCAGACTGGCCTGTTTTGGGCAAAGGTAACATCGTAAGCGGCTCTCCCAATTGCAATTAGAGGTATTGTTTCAGGTTTTGCCTGCCGGTGGCAAGAGCTGGAAATTGTCACACAAAGTGTCTTTTCATTAAGTGTGTTGGGCGCAGATCAAAAGTGGATTAAATTTTCTGTAAAAGACGCTTTTTTTAGCAGGATGGGCGAGAAAGTCCGGGTATAAGAGAACAAGCAAAGAACCAATTTAAGAGCTAAGAGGGCGGACTATGTGGAAACCAGAGCATAATCATCAGATACCAACAGGTGTGGCCGATCTTTCAACCGTGATCTGTTCAGATTTGAGTGCCATTCGCTTCTTTTATGGCGAATTGCTGGGGCTCGAAGAAAAGATCTGGAAAGAGAACAGCTACAGCGTCTTTCAACTCGGTCAGACCGAAGTCATGTTTTGTCAGAACAGTACCAGCCAAAAGAGCCAAAATACAGCTTACGACTATTTGGACATTCCTTGCCAATGGTCCATTCGGGTGCCCGAGGCCCTGTTTTTGGGCGTGCTTTACCAGCTCAAAAACAGCAAAGAACAGCTCTTGACCAACAAACCCGAATGGCGGCATGGCAGCTATTGGGGCGTCACGGTGAACGATCCGGTGGGCAACCCGATTGAACTCTATACCATCCCCCAGGTCGAACCCGTCGAAAAAGAATGGGAAACCAACGCCCTCACGAGCCTGCTCTAAGAGCGGATTCATGAACCAGCCGATTTGTCTTGGCCCCGAGCTCGGGGTACAATGCCAGACATGGCAACAGTTCTTGAAATATCCAATCTCTCCAAACGCTATGGCAAAGTCCAGGCCCTGCAAAGTCTCAATTTAAAGGTTGAAGCCGGCAGCACCTGGGGCATCCTTGGCCCCAATGGCAGCGGCAAAACCACCACCCTGGGGATTGTGCTGGGCGTGCTCAAAGCCACCACAGGGGATTACAGCTGGTTTGAGGCTGCCCCCACAGCCCAGGCCCGGCGCCGGGTCGGCACCTTACTCGAAACCCCCAATTTTTATACCTATCTCTCGGCCCAGCGCAATCTCGAAATTGTCGCAGCGATCAAAGGTCGCGGCCAAGAGCGCATCAAAGAAGTGCTCGATCTGGTTTTGCTCAGTCAGCGCTCCAAAGACGCGATCAGCACCTATTCACTGGGCATGCGCCAGCGCTTGGCCCTGGCTTCGGCCCTGCTCTCCGACCCGGAAGTGTTGGTGCTCGATGAGCCCACCAACGGCCTCGATCCCCAGGGCATCGCCGATGTCCGCGCGGTCATTCAGCGCACAGCCCAAACGGGCAAAACGATCATTATGGCCAGCCATATTCTCGACGAAGTCGAAAAAGTCTGTACCCACGTGGCCGTGCTCAAACAGGGCAAACGGCTCGCGGCAGGCTCGCTCAGCGAGGTGCTCACCTCTGGGCCCCTCTTGCAGATTTCGGGCGGCGAGCTTTCGACCTTAAAACAAATGGCTGAGCACTGTCCGGGGGTCAAACAGGTCCGCGAGAATGGCGACAAACTCGAACTCAACCTCGAAAACGAAAAAACCCCATCAGAGATCAACCGCTGGTTTATGGAGCAGGGTGTGGCCCTGAGCCATTTGGCGATCTACAAACCCAATCTCGAAAGTGGCTTTTTGGCCCTGATACGGGAGGAGAAACAAGATGCGCCTGCTGATCATTGAGCTGAGAAAAGTCATTTGGTACCGCGCCTTCTGGATTTCGTCTTTTGGCTATCTCCTGCTGATGCCACTGCTGTTTATGAGCTTGGCCAATTTTAATATCCAGGTCTCAGGCGGAACCAGTCTGGGCCTCAATCTCTACCTCTTTCCCCAGGTCTGGCAAAACGTGACGTATATGGCCACCTGGTTCAATTTGCTGCTCTATTTTTTCGTGATTCTCTTGGTCACCAACGAGTTTCAGTTTCGCACCCTGCGGCAGAATATTATCGACGGGATGAGCCGCGAAGAGGTCTTGATTGGCAAATTGCTGCTGTTACTCCTGTTCACGGTTGTTTCAACCCTCTTGGTAGCCGCTGTGGGGCTGGGCTGTGGCCTGGCCTATGGCGAAGGGGTCACCTGGGCCACCGCCACTGAAAAAATTCACTTTCTCGGGATCTTTTTCCTGCAGTGTTATGCCACCTTGGTTTTTGCCCTGTTTTTGAGCCTGGTTGTGCAAAAACAAGGTCTGACCATTATTGCCTACCTCTTTTATTCAATGGTGGTCGAAAACGTTCTGCGCTTTAAGCTCCTGCCACAGGGCTGGGGCGATTACCTGCCGATGAAGATCATCTCCGATCTGATTCCCAATCCCCTGCCCTCCCTGCTCGGTATGGGGGTCGCCAAAGACCCAGAATGGATGTCGGTCTTTTTGACCCTGGGGTATATTGCCCTGTTTTCGCTGGCTTCTTGGGGTTGGTTGCGCTGGCGGGATCTGTGAGTGTTTGACTCTCAACTCGCTGAAGATCTGCGCAGCGCCTTGGAGCGGAGGTCTTTGCTCTTTGCGGATTTGGCCGCCGAAAACACCACTGCCTATCGCCTCTTTCATGGCAGCAACGAGGGCCGTCCGGGTCTGACCGTGGATCGCTATGGCCCCCAATTGCTGATTCAGAGTTTTCATACCCCCCTCAGCGCTGACGATCTCGCCACGATTGAAGCCATCAGCAGCAGCCATTTTCAGCCTTTAGAAGTGGTCTACAACGACCGCAGCGCAGGCCATTCGCGCCGCAAAGATGCAGAGGCACTCAGCCCAAAGACCCATCTCTGCCAAGAGCTCAACCTGAAATACACAGTCATGGGCAAACATGCCGGCCAGGACCCCCTGCTCTTTCTCGATCTGCGGGTCGGGCGACGCTATGTCCTGGCTCATGCAGCTGGGTGTTCGGTCCTCAATCTCTGTGCCTATACCTGTGGCCTGGGGCTCGCGGCCATGCAAGGGGGAGCCAGCGAAGTCTGGAATGTGGACTTTAGCAGCCGCTATCTCGACGTGGGACGCGAAAACGCCCGGCTGAACCACTTGGACAAGACCCAGCAGCATTTTTTGCAGAGTGACTTTTTTACCGCCGTCAAACAATGGGCGGGCCTGCCTGTGACCTTTCGCCGGGGCAAAGGGCTTGAAAGTCGCAGCTACCCCAAACTGACCCCCCGCCAATTTGATCTGGTCTGTTTGGACCCGCCGCGCTGGTCGAAAAGCCCCTTTGGCACGATTGACCTGATTCGCGATTACCAGAGCGTGTTTAAACCCGCTCTTTTGGCCACCCGCCCTGGTGGCCGCCTGTTCTGTACCAATAACGTCGCCGAAGTGCAGCGCGAGGCTTGGGCCGAGAGCCTGTATCGCTGCGCCAGCAAAGCTGGGCGAGAGATTCAATCTCTGCAATGGTTAGAGCCCGAGGCAGACTTTCCTTCGCGGGACGGGCAGCACCCCCTCAAAATTGCTGTTTTGCAGGTCTGAGCGATGTGGCGCTGTATCCAATGTGGCGAAAAAAACGAAGGCGCTTACAAGAGCTGCTGGCAGTGTGAGGCACACAAAGATGGCAGACCCAAGCCAAAACCCGAGCCAAAACCCGAGCCAAAACCTGATGTTCAGGACCCCCTTCTGCAGGTTGCCCTGCCAGATAGTGCAGATGTCGAAGGACTCAAAACCAGTCTGAGCAACCATTTCGTCTGTCGTTGCTGTGGCCATAACAACGCGGAACTGCAAACCCCGCCGCAGCTCTTGGGCCTGATTTCAGCTTCCTGCAGCGCTTGTAGCTATACAGAGTTTTACCAAAGTGAGATTCTGCAACGCCAGGGTGAAGCCGCTCTGGATCTGCTCTTTGGCCCCCGCGTGGTATACTGAGCGCACCTTGAAGTGGAGGTTTCAGACCGATGAAAATCAAAGACGCAGTGCGTTTGGCGCTTTTACATTGCCACCGTCAGGGCTGGCTGACCTCAGGGGTTTGGGGTCAAGACAACGAGGGCGTGGGCCCCGGTGCCAAAGGCGGTGTGCTGGCTGAAACCCAAGGCCTGCCCTTTGCCCACAATACGATACTCAACGAGCGCTCTGCGGCCTGGATTCCCTACTCTGCCGCGTTTTTGCGCCAGCCCGCTGTGGGTGTGATGCAGTTTGCCGATTACCAGCACAATACCTACGATATTATGAAAATGATCGGTGAAACCTGCTGGGCCAGTGGCGGGCGTGTGCCCATGCCGCTGGTGATCATGACTGCTTATGGGGCCCTGAGTGGCAAAGGCGCCCTCTACCACTCCCAAACCGTTGAGAACGAAATGGTCGGCCTGCCCGGCTGGAAAGTGGTTTCGGTTTCCAACCCTTACGATGCCGCCACCCTGCTCGTGGCCGCGATCAAAGATCCCAATCCCGTGCATTTTATGTATCCCCGCGCCCATGCCGGTTTTCCCACCGATTCGGCCACAACCCAAGGTTTGGCCCACCTGGAATTGCCCGGTTTTGCCCTTTTGCCAGGCGAAAAAGAACTGCTCGAAAGCCCCTCGACCCTGGCAGGCAACCCCAACGCCCGCACCCAGTGGCTGGCGTATACCACTGCGCCGATGGATCAGCGCGACGGCAGTTGGGTTCAGGCCTGGCCCGAAGGGCTGCTCATTCCCGAAGACAGCTTGGGTACTGCCCGCCTGATCCGCGACGGAGATCAGGGCGTGGTCTTCTCCCATGGCCGCTTGATGCCCATGGCCTGGAAAGCGGCCCAATGCCTGAGCTTTTTGACGGGCCAAGAAATTGCCGTGATGGATTTGCGCACGCTCAAACCTGCACCGCTGGCAGATATGCAGCCCCTGATCGAAAAAAGCCGAGGCCGAATCCTGCTCTTAAACGAAGCCACCGCCGCCAATAATTGGATGCACAGCCTCGCTCATGAGATCACTCAGCAATTCGGCTGGCAATTTGAGGCTTATCCCCAGGTACTCAGCGCGCAAGACTCCCCTGTGGGCCAGTCTTTGGCGATAGAACAGCAGATTGTGCCCCAAATTGAAGACGTTTTTGTCAGGCTCAGTGAATTTTTCAGACCCGAAACCCTGATTCGCATAGGCGAACGGGTCGGGGTGCCACTGGCGCTCGACAGCGAAAAACAGTGGTTTGAGACCGCAACGCTCAAAACTCTGGCCACAGCCGCGCTGAAATACGCAGAGCAGCACGACCCGGTTTATACCACAGGGATCAACCCTGTCCGTCCGCCCGCAAAAACCCCCGCCAAAACACACGTTTAAGGAGTTCTCTTTATGGAATTAAAGCAACATTTTGTCAAACTGGATATTCAGGAAAAAGTCGCGGTGGTGACCCTCGACCACCCACCCGTGAATTCACTCAGCCCAGCTGTGGTGGATGAATTGGACGCAGTGCTGCGCCACCTCGAAGCCAAAGATGACATCTTGGCTGTGGTTGTGACCGGTGCTGGCCCCAAAATCTTTGTCGCCGGCGCGGATATCAAAGCCATGGCAGGCATGACACCTGCTGAAGCTGAGAAATTGGCTGAAACCGGCCAGCGCGCCCTCAATCGCTTGGCAGATATGAAAAAGCTCACGATCTGCGCGATCAATGGCTTGGCCCTGGGCGGCGGTCTGGAATTGGCCATGGCCTGTGACCTGCGCCTCTGTGCTGAACATGCCAAAATGGGCCAACCCGAGATCAATCTGGGGATTATTCCCGGTTTTGGTGGCACCCAGCGCCTGCCCCGCATCATTGGCAGCGCTCGGGCCTTGGAAATGCTGCTAAGTGGCGACCCGATTGATGCCGCGACCGCTTTTGCCTGGGGCCTGGTCAACCATGTCACCCCAGCCGAAGAACTGTTGCCCAAAGCCCTGGGACTGGCCAAAAATGTGGCCACCAAAGCCCCTGTGGCCTCGCGTTTGATTCACGACAGCGTGGCCGAAGGCCTGACCAAAACCATCAACCAAGGCCTGCGCCTGGAAATTCAAAACTTTCACAAGGTCTTTGCCACCGAAGACAAAAGTGAAGGTATCAGCGCGTTTATTGAAAAACGGGCTGCCAATTGGAAAGGGCTCTAAGCCTTTTTTCGCCAGTTGCAGGGCTCTTGACAAGCCCCGCAACTGGTTGCATGCTACACATGCCACTTGCTTAAAAAGTGGCTAACTGTCCCTCCCCGAAAGGAAAACAATCATGCCCAAGACGTATATCACAGCCCTCCCCATCTTGCCCGAAAAAGTTGAGCAATGGAAAGCCTTCGCCCAGGCCCTCAAAACGGATAAACAGCGAGAATATGAACTTGCCCGCCAGAAAGCCGGGGTGCGCAGTGAAAAACTCTGGCACCAATCTACTCCCCACGGCGATCTGATGCTGCAGGTGGTTGAATTGGACGGTTCATACCCAGATTTTATGCACTCGCTGACCGAGCCCAGCGATGAATTTGGCCAGTGGTATCTGGCCCAGATGCAAGAAATCCATGGCGTCACAGCCGAACAAATGGCAACCATGCCCGCCAATGAACAGGTTTTTGCCTGGACCTGCCCAACTGTGCTTGAAAAAGCCGGAGAAACCGCTTTGGGCATCGGTCAAAACCTGGCCCACACCGCCCAAGGTATTTTAGGCAAAGCCAGTGAAACCGCTGAAGAAGTCGGCAAAAAAGTCAGCGAAAACGCGGGCTCATTTGCAGGCAAAGCCCAGCAACAAGCCCAGGAAGCCGCTCACCAGTTTCAGGAAAAGGCCCAGGAAGCTGGCCATCAATTCCAAGAAAAAGCCCAGGAAGCCGCCCACAAAGTGCAGCAACAGGCTGACGTCGTGCGCAAACAGGTAGAAGTCAAAGCCACCGAATTGCTCAACCAAGCGGGCGACAATGTGGCCGAAGCCGCACAACAGATGCAGGTCAAAGCCGCTGAAGCGCTCGAAAATGCAGCTGAAGTCGGTCAGGCCGTAGCAGAAAAAGCCTCTGGGCTTTTGAATCAGGCCCTCGGTGGAATCTTTGGCAAAAAAGACGAAAAGCCCGAAGAGACCAAAACCGAAGTCGCCAAAACAGAAGTTTCGGCTGAAGATAAAAAAGATTAGGGTGCGCGGGCGGAGTCACGGAAAGACCTTCTTGCTCCGCTTACGCCTTCACGCTGCCGGCCATCAGGCCACGGATAAAGTATTTTTGTCCAAGTAAAAAGACGGCCAGAGCCGGCAGCACACTGATCACCCCTGCGGCCATCAATTGGCCCCAGTCGGTGGTCTCACGGAAACTGCCTTTAAAGGCCGCGAGCCCCACGGGCAAGGTGCGCATGTG
>JBIKWL010000188.1:0-8492 GCA_044356335.1 Candidatus Sericytochromatia bacterium | reverse complement strand
TGAGCCCTGTTCTTTGCCATTTAACATCACTTTAAAGGGCCCATATTTGTGTTGTTGGGCGGAAAAGGTATCTGGCCAGGGAGGAAAGGCTGCATCCACTGGTTTTTTGCTGCGGTCGGGAAAGTCCTTTTCTAAGTGGGCTTTGGCCGGACGCATTTGGCTGTTGATATACGCCGCCACGTCGAAGGCCTCTTCGGCGCTGAGATTGGGATTGCCAAAGGGCATATTGGCTTTGATATATTTGGCCGCCGTGATTACCCGGTGCATGCCCGCGCCGGTATTGTAGCTGTCTTGGCCCCAGAGGGCCGGATAGACATACCCCATGGCTGGTTTTTTGGCATCCATCAGCATGCCTGCCCCTGTGGGCTGATGGCAAACGGCACATTTGGCAGTGTAAACCGTTTTGCCTTTATTGGGATCAGCCGCTCTGTCGAGCAAGTCGATATCAGGCAATCCCTGGCCTTGCATTTTTGCCCCTTGGGGAATATCCTGGCTCAGCCACTGCATATAAGCCAAAATAGCTTGCATTTCCTGACTTTTTTCCGGCAAAGCTTTGCCGTTTAAGCTGCGTTCAAAACAGCCATTGACCCGTTCGGCCAAACCGACCTCGCGATTCTCCCGGCCCCGGTAGCGGGGATAACGGGCGGTGATGCCGACAAAGCCAAGCGCGTTGGCCTGTTTTCCGGCATTGAGATGGCAGCTCTTGCAGGCCAGATGGCTACCAGAAAATCGCTTGGCGGGGTCGGCCACATCGGGCCCGAGATACAAAGCGGTTTGACTAATCAGGCTTTCACCCCGTTTGACCAATTCAGCATCAGCCCCCACAGGCAGCTCAGCCGGCACTTTCCAAGCCAAGGATTTGTTTTCCCCAGCCGCAAGCAGCGAGGCCTGAGGAGAGGGTGAGGTTTTGTTTGCTGTTGATTCTTTTTGAGGCGCGCAGCCCAACAAGGCCAGCACAAAAAACACCCCTGCTTGTTTCCAGACCTTATTCATCGGCTTATTCTCCCCCAAGTAGATTGTGTGCCTGATCCGGCGGTGCAAAGAACAAAAACAGCATCAGAATATGATCGTGCTCCCAATTGCCTGTGGCGCTCTTGCGCGCCCGCCACATATAGCCAATATCCAATTGATTGGCCCGATCCATTACATGGCGTACCCCGAGAAAACTGCGGTTCTGATTAAAACCCTGGGGGTATTCCAGAAAGACCTCATTGGCCAAATAGGGAATCCATTCCTGAGACCATCCACTCCAGTTCAGACGCAATAAATTGCGCACCCGCCAATTCGAACGGTCGGGAAAAGCGCGGTACTCTAAACGGGTACGATCAATCCAGCTCAATTCTGGCAAAAACCTGCCACGAAAGACCGGCTCAATATTCAAGCGGTATTCTTGGGTATTTTTGCCACCGGGCACCCCCACGTAAATAATATCCCCTAAGAGCCCCAAAGAGAAGTGAGGGTTGAACTCCCATTGGGGTCCCACACTGTAGCGCAAAATGCCCAGTCCACTCTCAAAACGGGGGGCCAATTGGGCAATGGTGAAGACGTTTAAACGCCTGGGAATCCAAATCTGATCATTATTTTGAATCGGAATGCGCACATCAACAGCCAGCCAGGACTCCACATCGGCCAGGGCAGGCAGACTCAACCAAAACAAGTTTAGAAAGAGCAGAAAGGCATATAAGCGTTTCATATTTTAAGATCCTTATTACTATACCCAGTATAGTATATTAATGAATAAAAAATGGCAAGTCTTCGTAGCGAATTTGAGGAATAAATAAAAGATTACCATTTTTTAACTTAACGTTACATAAATGATAAGAAACAATTGTGACGATGCTCCCGATAGAGTATCTATAAATCAATTAAATAAATGCGTAGAGAGTGAGACTTTTTAAAATGGGAAATATTTCTTCAACCAACAACCAACCCCTGGTAAACACCCAGAATCTGCAGAAACCCGCTGCATCAAAACCTGAATTGGGCAAATCCACCTTAGAAAAATTTGGCGATACCAAACTCGGTACCTTTTACAAAGACAGCCCCGTACTCTCAGGCGTGGCCACAGGCATTACCGCCCTGGGCGTGGTCGGTTTGGGCATCCAAAATCGCGGCCTGGGCGAAGTGCTCTTCAGCCGGGGTACCGGTGGTATTCTTGCTGGCGGCACCGGAGCAGTACTCTTGGAAGATGGCATTAAAGACATCCGCGAAGGCAGTGAACTCAAAGGCAGTATCAAAGCCGGTGTCGGTGGCATTGGCGTGCTCGGCGGTGCCGAACTCTTGACCAAAATACCTGTATTGAGCAAACCCGTAGAAGTCGTATTTAAAAATGGCTATGCCACCGGTGGTACAGCTTTGGCAGCCGGCTCTGCTTATATGATCAAAGAAGGTGTCGA
The DNA here is from genome assembly GCA_044356335.1 of Candidatus Sericytochromatia bacterium. GTDB lineage: Bacteria > Cyanobacteriota > Sericytochromatia > UBA7694 > UBA7694. Next base: position 6,096 of record JBIKWL010000188.1, on the reverse strand, counting down.
AGACCTCGCCAATGGAGACAAACTGGCAGGCGGCCTGAAGACCGCAGCAGGTGCTGTGGGTGGACTAGGTGCCACAGAATTGGTGGGCCGTCAATTTGGCAAAAGCCTGATTATCGATCCCCTGGTCAAACTCTCATCCACCAAAGCTGCTCAAACCACAGGTGCCGCCCTGGGTGGGGTGGGTGCCGCTGGCCTGATAGCTGATGGAGCCAAACGTCTGGCTGAAAATGGTTCTTTCTTAAACGATGCCGCCGGTCTGGCCGAAGTCGCTGGTGGAGCCCTCTTGGCCACAGGCAGTACCAGTTTGGCCGGTCATGCCCTGGGTTCAGAAGCCATGCAGGCCGTGATGCCCAAAACAGCCAAACACCTCGGTGGTGCAGCACTTGTCGGCACCAGCTATGTACTCGGCAAAGAAGCCGTCAGAAATCTGAGTGAAAATGGCGTGACCTATTTGGGCACCGCTGCCGCCACCGGTGCAGCCCTCTCCGCCCTGGGTGCCGCTGAAACATTTGGTGTCAGCCGGGCCTTTAGCAAAGGCGGTCAATTCGCCGCTGCAGCAGGTGTGGGTATCGCTTCTGGCCTGCTCGCCAAAGGTGCCATCGATGACCTGAGTGCAGGCAAATTGCACGAAGGCGCCCTGAAAGGTTTTGGCGCCGTGGTCGGTGGCGGCGCAGCTCTGGCTCTGGCTGATGTCCCCGGTGTTCGCCAAGTCGGTGAAAAAGTACTCAAAGGCGCTTGGGAAGGCGTGATTGCCCCTGTCGGTGAGTTTGCTGTCAAAAATCCCCTGGTTGCCATCCCCCTGGCTGTGGGCGGTGCCTATGCCGTCTACAAACTGACCAACACCGGTGACAAAGCCGAACAGGCCGAAGCTCCCCAAGCCAAACCCGCCACTGAAAAATAAGCCTTGATGATTAAAGACCCCGTTTGACGGTTGCCAAACGGGGTCTTTTGCATCGAAAGGGTTTTTTTGCCTGGATTTCGGGCTGAAGCCTGTGCTATTCTGGACTTATAACTGCCTCTGTCAATGATTGCAAGCCAAACTTGGGGGCCCAAAAGTGAAACTGGTCTTTTACTACCCGTGTGAATTTGCCCACGCCCATGCCACGATTCATGGCCCGATGGGCCTGACCTATATCGCCGCCCATTTACAAAAAGAACTGGGCGTCGAAGACGTCAAAATCGAAGTGGATATCGATCAGGTCTTGGCGCATAAACCCGATTTGGTTGGGGTTTCTTCGTATACCCAGACCTATCCCAAAGCCCTGGCAGGGGCTTGGCGGGTCAAAAAAGAACTCGGTGTACCGGTCATGCTCGGCGGGCCGCATATGAACGCCATGCCCGAAAACCTGCCCTTGGGAGGCCCCTTTGACGTGGGCGCTTATGGCGAAGGTGAGCATACCGCTGTTGAGCTTGTGCGGAGCTTGCTGAAAGATCAGTGGAACCCCACTGCCTTTGCAGAGATTCCTGGCTTGGTTTTTTATGATGAAAACAGGCAACAGGTCAAAACCGCCCGCAAAGAAGAGACCGATCACCTCGATACCCTCTGTTATCCCCGGCGGGAATTGTTGCAGGCCTGGTTTCCACCCCAGGGCAAAGTCGGACAGTGGCGACAGGGATTGTACACCTCCCGCGATTGTCCCTTTCGCTGCCGCTTTTGCATTCACAGCACGGTTCAAGGCATGCCCCGTTATCACAGCGTCGAGCGAGTGATCAGCGAATTGGAACAGATTATTCGCGATTACCCCGACCAGAAAATTGTCACGATCTACGACGATATCTTCGTGGTTTCAAAAAAGCGCCTGATTGAGCTGACAGAGGCTATCCGAGACGCAGGCATTCACAAACGTCTGGGTTTTGTAGCCATGATCAAACCCAGCACCTTCAATCAAGAAATCGCCCTCTTACTCAAAGACATGAATGTCAAACTGATCTCCTTTGGCTTTGAAACCGGCAGCGCTGAGGTGCTCAAATACCTCAAAGGCCGGGGAGCGCGGCTCAGTCAGCACCAAGAGTCTTTGGACATCTGCAAAAATCTGAATATCCGCACCACCGGCTATTTTATTATGGGCAGCCCAATCGAAACCCAGCAAGACCTGGCCAAAACCTATTGGTTTATCCGCCACAATATCCATGAATTACACACGGCGGGCATGTTTTGCCTGATCCCCTTCCCCGGCACCCGCTTCTGGAGTGATTATCAAGAATACACGGGCAAAACCCCCGATTATTTGGGCTGGGAAGTCTTTGACCACAAGTTTATGGACTGGGATGAAGGTTATCCCTTTTTTATTAACCAGCACTACACCCCTGTATTTTTGGAAAATGCCTACCGCGAATTTGCCAAATTGCGACCACGTCTGGCTTCAGATCCCCATTGGGAGCGCGAAGAAGAGCGTGTGATGGGGTATAAACGGGCCCTTTACAACTATCTGCGCCCGATTATCGGCGAAAAAACCCAATTGCTCGAAGTAGCGGCTTATGCCAATAGCTATTACGAGTGGAGCATCTATTACGAGATGCCCGTGCAACTTTACCCGCTCAACAATCCCGAGCGGAGTTTGCCCAAGACACCCGTAGATGCGCTTTTTTTGAACCACTGCCTCGAAGATCAGCCCGATCCGCTGGCTTTCCTGCAGAATCTCCTCAGCCAAATTGAGGTCAAGGGGCCGATTTATCTGAGTTTTTACAATGCCCTGTTTTTGCCCGTGCTCGAACGTCTTCTCTCAGGCCAAACTCCGGATATTTTTGAGCCGCCTTATTGGCAGAACCAGCGCAAATTGTTTAGCTTTCCCCAGATGCTCAAGCTGCTCAAACAGGTGGGACTTGAAATGACAGACGTCTACCGCAATCCCCAGCCCTTGGACAGCAGCAGTGAGTTTTCTCGCCTGGTTCCACCACTTTTGCAGCAATTGGCGCACCCAGAATTGGCGCGCGAAATGAATATCTACAGCTATTTTCTCATCTTGCAGAAAACCTAAATGCGGATTAAGCAGATTAACCCAGCGCTAAGCCGGTTAAGTCAAAGCAAAGATACGGACAAGCCTTGGCTAAATGCCGCAAGAGCAGACAAGAGCCCTGCTACAACCTTTTTATCAGAAGCGTAAATTGAGAGAAAATGGAAAGAGGAATCCCAAAATGTCAGATCTTCGTATCGGCAACGCCAGTTTAAGTGTAGAAGGCATCCGCCCCCTGAAAAAAGACGTTCAAATCGACGACCAACTCAAAAACCAGTTGTCCAAAGATGGTTTTGACTCAATCATCTTCAAAAAAGGCGACGAAATGTTTATCGCCTACCAGAAAAACATGAAGCTCGACAACCTCAAGCTCAATCCCGATATCAACACCTTTGATGTGAATTCTGCTTACGATATGGGCCAAATGTCTGTAAATGGCGATGCTGTGCAAGTCCTGCATGTCGATGACGAAAACAAAGACTCTTTCTGGGTCGCTCCTTATAAATCCGCCGCCAATGGCGTGAAAAGCCTGGTCAACAATCCCTTTGGCAAAGCGGCACTCCTGGGCTTTGCCGGTGGAGTTGTGAGTACTGTGCTCGGTAAAAATCTTAATTTACCCGATGGTTATGGCTCGGGTGGAAATGCTGTTCACCAGAAACTTATGAATGCAACTCTCTTGGGCACCGCTGGTGGCGGTGTGATCGGCGGCCTCAAAGCGGGCGCTGAAAGTGACACACCTGAATTTTGGGACACCGGTGCCGGTATCGGTGCTGCTGCCCTGGGTTATGGCGCAGGCGCTTTGGTTGGCGCTGGAGCTGATGAACTGGTTAAGTTGGCTGCCAAAAATGGCAAAGTAGCCGCCATGAGCGTAGGTATCGCAGCAGTCGTGGTTGGAACAGGTGTGGCGCTAGACGCCATGTCTGACAATAACAAACCCGCCACCTACCGTGTGATCAATCAGATCTCCGCCAAATAAACAATTTCAATTTTTCTTTCCTTTTGCTCTCTCATCTAATGCCCGTGGCCTCTGCCACGGGCTTTTTGTTGGCAAAAGTTTAATGAATCAAATGGTGAATATGCCCCAAGAACGAGCGGGGCTGACCGGACTTGAGCCCTTTTTGCGCGGCCCGTAAGACCTGACGCAGGGCTTGGCGCACGTCTGAACGGGAAAAGTCACGCAAGCTCAACTCCAGGCGCAGAGCGGCCTGAATTGTGCCTGCCAAACCGGATTGCGGGGGCTCTGGTTTCATTGAGAGCGCCTCCAGGGCTGTCACTGCGTCTTGATCACGCAGGGCGTGTTCGCTCATATGATCTTGCAGGGCCAGAATAAATTCAACCGTTGTGCCCAGCCCCTCGACAGCAGCAGCGGAGGCAGATTTCTCAGCGTACAATTGCTCTAAGGGCAAAAGTCCCAGGTGCAATCCCTCTGAAATGACCACCTGATCGCTGGTTAGGCCTGTGCCTTCACGGCTGAGCAGGGCCATGCTCCAAGAGACATTGACCTTTTCGGGAGGGGCAAACCCCGTTTTTTCAATGAGGGTGTTGAGCAGCGCAGAATCAGACATAGCGGAAATCCTGACAGTTTTTGCTATCAGTGTACCCCAATTGGGAGAGAGGCATCAGGACTCGGCGAGGTATTGCTCCAACATCGCCAGACTTTCGCGCATTTTGTCGCGGGTGCGCTTGAGGGTATCGAGTTCAAATTGGTCGATATTCTCTTCCAACATGCGCAATTGGTGCATCAAAGAACCCGGAACCCCTTTGATCAGGTTTTCGCGAAAGCCTGGATTTTTGTGTTTTTGCACCATGCGGCCCAACTCACGGGTGGTCATATCGATCACGTTTTTGTATTCGTTTTCGTGAATCGGAAAGCGTTTGGCAAGAATGTCTTTGCGCTCTTCTTGATCGAGTTGGGCAATCATCATCATTTTGGTGGTGCCCAAAGGCTCGAGGGTTTTGATCTCATCGGGAGACATATAGGCGATGCGTTTGAGCCGGGTGAGATAAGAGTATTCCAACTCATTAAAATAATTCAGAGAATAGTCTTTAAAACTGCGGTAACCCAAAGCCAAATAGAGTTTTTTCTCTTCGAGATAACGCAGATAAAAGGCCACCAGGGTATTCTTTTTGACCAGGTCTTGCGCCATCGAGCGAATTTCAAACGAAAGCCCCAGCGCGTCGCGTTGTTTTTTCTCGAGAAAATGGCCAAAGAGTGTGCGCGCCTGTTCGGGAATGTCTACCCGCGACAAGGTCGGCAAAGCCTGGGCTATCATCGCCCGGTGGCGGTCGAGAATTTCGGGGATGCGCTTTTTGACTTCGCGGTACGAATAGAGCGAAATCGGCTTTTCGGGCATAGCCAAAGAGCCAGCCTCAATAAAACTGAGCTGAGAAGGTTCTTCTAAAGGCAGTGGTTCGGCACTCATGCTGCTATTGTAGCAAATGCCAAGATCTGCGCAAAGGGGCACAGAGTCAGGTTTTGCTCAGATCACGCGAATTCGGACTGAACTGACTCAAAAGGGCAAAGCCCAATAAACCCGCCCCACCCACACCTATAACAGGAATCATTGCCGCCAAAAGTGGAGCCATTCGCCCATCTGAGCCCAGGACATGGGCCCAAGAATAGACAAAATACCAAACCAAGACGGGCAAAAATGTGCCAATCGAGAGCAGTTTTAGCCAGAAAAACCGCCAATTGCGCTGCAGCAAACGGGCGCTCAAAAGCCCCCAAAAGGCAAAGGCCAAAGCCGCAAAAGGCAAGCTAAATTTATTGTAAAAGTCGAGCCAATCCCTTGGGCTGGGAACCCCCGTTTCGGGGGCCGCGGGCCGGTGCAAATGCCTCCAGGCCTCAGCAGCAGACATCTGGCGAATATCCTGCTGGGGTCTAAATACCATATCGTCTGTGCGGCTTTCCATCATCAGCGCTTGCAGCTGTTTAACAGTGGCTTGGTTGGCCGCTGGCACGATATTTTCTTGCACAAACAAGAGCAACGCACTCAGAAACAGGCCGAGAGTTAGGCTCAGTGTCAAGAGACGGTAGGCCGAGAAGCGATGAGTCTGCTCCCATTTTTTGAGCAAGAATACCACAGGCCAGAGCAAAAGCAGAGGGCCAGAAACGACAAAAATGGCAGGTAAATTTGACCCG
>JBIKWL010000187.1:0-8526 GCA_044356335.1 Candidatus Sericytochromatia bacterium | reverse complement strand
GAAATGGAGGGACAGAGCATTGCTTTTGCAAAACAACTATTAGGTCAAAAAGATTGCTATTAAACGATTTGAGTCGATGAAAATCTTTTTCTGGAAAACTCTAATAAGAACAGGCCAAAATTTTGGTCTGAATTCATTATTTGTTATTGGTGGATTTGTAAAAGAGAAATATAAAGGTAATATTCACAAATTCGAACATCAAATGAATACTCAAGATGGTTTAAGTAAGCTAAATTTGCATTATTTTGAAAATTTAAATACTTTTTTAAATTATTTACCGTCTCAAACAAATTTAGTAGTTGTTGAAATTCTTCCCGAATCCATTTCTTTACCGAAATTTTCTCACCCTAAAAATGCAACTTATTTACTTGGCCGTGAAACAACAGGACTTGAAATGGGCGAAATCAATGAGATTAAAGATTATTTTTCAGAATTAAACAAAAGTATTCCAATTGAATATCAAAATTCATTTTCAAAAACAGCTAAACTTGACTTTATTAAAATTGAGACTCCTAAATCAATAAATGTTTCTGTTTGTGGTGCGATTATTATGTATGACAGACATTTTAAGGAAAATATCAAATAATATATTTTGAACTATTCTCCTAAATTACCTTTGAATCAAGATATAGAACCCAGGAGCATTCTTAAAAAACTGGCCAAAGCCCATCAAGCCTTGGCTGAACTTAAGGGTGTGGCTTCAAGCATTCCCAATCAGAGCATTTTAAGCAATACACTGACCTTGCAAGAAGCCAAGGACAGTCCAGCATTGAAAATAATCGCGCGGGCTTTCGGAAGTTGCCAGGCACAGCATAAAAAAACGATCTTTCAGGCGAAACCGTATATACACCGCCAGGACCTGATGAAATAGAGAAGTTGATGCGCCAATTAGAGCGATTTATCAATGACGAGAACCTTGTCGATTGGGATCCGTTAACCAAAATGGCAGTGATGCATCATCAATTTGAAAGCATTCACCCCTTCTATGATGGAAATGGCCGTACAGGTCGTATTCTTAATATTTTGTATCTGGTGAAAGAAGGACTGCTAAGTAGTCCAATTTTGTATTTGTCACGATTTATCAATCAGAACAAAGCCGAATATTATCGCTTGTTGCAAGCTGTGCGCGATACTGGAGAATGGGAATCTTGGGTTTTGTTCATGCTCGAAGGCATTGAGCAAACCGCTTTGCAAACAACTCATCTAACACTTGGTATTAAAGAATTGATGTTGAAATACAAGCACAAAATGCGCAATGAAGTTCCCAAAATATACAGCCAAGACCTCATCAACAACTTGTTTCGGTATCCGTACACCAAGATTGATTTTGTTGTAAATGAACTGGGGGTTCACAGAAATACGGCCATGAAGTATCTGGAAGAATTGGTGCGCATTGGACTGCTTTCCAAGCACAAAATCGGCAAAGACAATTTTTTCCTAAATGATGCGCTTTTTCAGCTTTTACTGAATGTCGGCCAGAAAAAAAGCGGGGGCAATGACGTATAACGTGCACACAAAACCCCACTTTCTTGTGCAAGATGAGAACTGATTCCAATCCCAAAGCCAACCACCGCCATCAACCAGACGCCGCTTCGCTCGGCCATCCACAGCCAACATCTTAAACCAGTTTAAAAACAGGGATACAGCTATTTGATCTTCTTTTTCAAACAGCTCAATTAACTTGTCTCCGAGTACATCCAGGTTGTAGTGAATCTCTTTCAAAAACAAGGTGGATACAGTATTTTGAATCTGAAGCAGCTGTTCGTAAGTATATTCATTATCACTGATCTTGAGGTACTTTAACCCAATCCCAAATTCGCCCAGGACATCATGATATCCTGGGCGAATCAGCCACATTATCGGGAGAATGTCACCCTAGATGATGAGTTTAGCCTCTGACACATCCCAGTCTGACAGCATTATCATATCTCAATTGAAGAGTCTCTCTATCTTGTCTATCCATAGTCTGAGGATTTTGCCATTGCTCAGCAGTAAATCTATTCGAATCGTTGATTTTTCTTTGAGTTTGCGGAAGATCAGCTGGTCCGAATATCGTCGGATTCTTTCGCGCAACGCAATCCATAAGTGCAGGAAATCGAGATTGGACAACAGTATTAAATGCTGTTGTAACAACCGATTCGACCTCTATGGGGCTGGTACATGATACCAAACTAAAGAAGAAGATAAAAAGTTTTTTCATATGATTTTACTCTATTTCACAATAAATTAATGATAGATATTGGCAATTTTAACTCGAAATTAGACCTGTTACAATGGCTTAACATCAATAGTCCGGACAGGTTTTGAGGAAAAGGGGAGGTCTCAAGTAGAAAATGACCAACGCGGCAAATCGTGCGGGTAGAACCGCACATTTGCATTGTTGAGAGTGCCTCCTCATGAAACCAGTCAGACCTGTTCGGGTTGTGGTGAGCGAGTTCCTAAAACGCTGGCTATAAGAGTGCATCACTGTACAGCGTGTGGTTTGGTGCTTGACCGTGATGTCAACGCCGCTTGAAATATTTTAGCAGGCTAAGCCTGAAAAGCAGGGACGGGCAGTCCCTTGCTACGCAATCCGTACTGCGTACTACGGGTGTTAACGTGACCCAGTAGGGTGTGCGTAGCCCGAGAATCTCGGCCATTCATGGTGGGGAGTTGGGGAGTGTCAAATTCTCCTGCTCTGTTTTCACCTGTTATAATTGTAGCTTAAAAAAAATTTTGAGCAGGGATGATGTTTGTAATCGGTCAAAGATGGATCAGTGAAACAGAGCCTGAAATGGGGCTTGGCACCGTTTTAAGTGCGGATAAGCGCTTTGTGGAGATTGTTTTTCCTGCCAGCAGAACCCAAAGAAAATATGCAATACGTCATGCACCTTTAATCAGGGTCAGGTTTAAGCCCGGTGATAAACTTCAGGACAGGGATGGAAACCCGTTTACCGTTGAAAAGGTTCAAGAAAATGCAGCGGTGATAACTTATATCGGAAACGGAAACCATATCACTGAAACCGACTTGTCAGACAAGCTTAGTTTTAGCTCTCCTGAAGAAAGGCTTTTTAGCGGACAGACTGATGAAAACCAGATGTTCAACCTGAGATATGAAAGTCTTCATTATTATAACCGGCTCAAAGGATCTGATCTTAAGGGGTTTATAGGCCCCAGGCTGTCACTTATTCCTCACCAGTTCTATATTGCCCATGAAGTAACCCAAAGACATTTTCCAAGGGTTTTACTCGCAGATGAAGTGGGACTCGGTAAAACGATGGAAGCCTGTTTGATTATTAACAGACTGCTTTTAAGCGAACGTATAGAAAGAGTTCTGATTATTACGCCTGAGCCGCTTGTAAACCAGTGGTTTGTTGAAATATTCCGCAAGTTCAACCTGATATTCACCATTGTGGATAGTGATTTTTGCGAAAGTATCGAAGCCAGCCATCCTGACGTGAATCCTTTCTTGGAAAGCCAGTTGATAATTTGTAGCCTGCCCTTCCTGAACAGCAGCCCTTTGCGGACCAGGCAGGTGATGAAAGGCGACTGGGACTTACTGGCTGTTGATGAGGCCCATCACCTTGTCTGGACGACAGCAAATGTGAGCCCTGAATATAGGCTGATTAAAGAATTTGCTCTCAAAACACCCTCTTTACTGCTTTTAACGGCGACTCCTGAACAGCTTGGTATAGAGAGCCATTTTGCCAGACTGAAATTACTTGACCCTGACCGTTTTTACGACTTTGAGACTTTTGTGAGTGAGGCAGGGGAATATGCTCAGATTGCTGAAACAGTCCAGGCACTGCTAGAGCAAGGCAAAATAAATCCACACCAGCAGAATAGGCTCGTTAAAATACTGGGGGATTCACCCAGTTTAAATAAACAGTTGAACGAAATTAATGCAGGAAATACTGAAGAAAGCAAAAAACTTCTCGAAATGCTTGTTGATCAGCATGGGACAAGCCGGGTGTTTTTTAGAAATAACCGTTCAGCGATGCCTGATTTCCCTTTGAGGATAGCTGTTCCTGTTCCATTAAAAGCGCCCAAAGGCTTTCATGCGATTGATGCAAAATCAAGCCTGGAAAGCCTGAAAAACAACCCCAAAATTGATTGGTTGGTAAAATTAATACGCAATTTAAAAAATGAAAAGATCTTACTGATCTGTCATTCAAAAAACACGGTCATGGCGCTCAAAGATTTAGTACGCACCAAAATTAATGTCAAAACAACACTCTTTCATGAAGGTTTATCTTTAATTGCCAGAGACAGAAATGCAGCGTATTTTGCAGAGGACGACGGAGCCAGAGTATTATTCTGTTCTGAAATCGGAAGTGAAGGAAGAAATTTTCAGTTTGCGCATCACCTGGTTCTGTTTGACCTGCCGCTGAATCCTGATTTACTTGAGCAAAGGATAGGCAGACTTGACCGTATTGGACAGCAAGCTGACATCAAGATATATATTCCATATATCCAGGACTCAGGTCAGGAAGTCTTATTTAAAATATATCATCAGGGTCTGAATGCCTTTGAAGCCTTTTTAAAAGGCGGTATGAGCGTCTTCAATAAATTCACAAGGGAAATCACCACAGCACTTTCAAACCCTTTGGACTTTCTGGCTGATGAAAATCAAAAATTAGCTGATTTAATTGAGAAAATACAGAAGTATAAACATGCGCTTTATCTGAAGCTTGAAAAAGGGCGAGATCAGATTCTTGAATACCATTCATTCAGACCGGAAATAGGTCAATCACTGGTTTCCAGAATAGCTGAGAGAGATCAAGATCTGACACTCGAAAACTTTATGAATAAAATATTCGCGTATTTTGGCATCGAGTGTGAAGCGATTTCAGAAAGAACCTATTTTATTTCACCAAGCAGCCTGACCTTGCTTGAGCATTTCCCCGGACTGCCAGGTGATGGAACCCTCATCACCTACAACCGCCAGCAGGCATTAGAAAGAGAAGATATCACCTTTTTAACCTGGGAACATCCGATGGTGGTGGGCATCATTGATATATTGCTTGCTTCAGAGCAGGGAAATGCTTCCATGGGACTGATTCAAGACGATGAAGAAAAGATGATCCTGCTGGATGCCGTGTATGTACTTGAGAGCGTAGCCCCTAAAACCCTGCACGCAGAAAGATTTATGCCACCCACTATTGTTCGTGTTCTGATTAATCAATATTTAGAAGAAGATAATACAGATATTAAAATTTTAAATTCAAAAATATCAAATTTTTCACCAGATAGGCTTTCTTCTAAGCCTGAAGTGTTAAATCTGCTGAAATTAATGCTTGAAAAATCTTCTGAAGTATCAGAAGCAAGTGCAGAAAATATCATTGAAGCGTGTCTGGAAAAATTGAACCGAACGCTTGCCTATGAAACCCAAAGGTTACTCGATCTCAAAAAAGTGAATCCCAATGTGAGAACAGAAGAAATTGAGTTTGCAAAAGCACAGCTCATTACATTAAATGAAAATATCAGGGCTAGCAGGCTAAGACTTGATAGTTTAAGGGTGATTTTTAGAAATATTTAACAGCTTAGAAGCCTGACAGCTGACAGGCTTGGCCTGTACCCAATAATCAGTAGCAGTCCTTGCAAAAAAACGGAAGAGGGCGCCTCTGTGCTTTTGCCACACAAGCCAGCAGATTGATCTGACATCGCCACGGTCATGGCTCGCACGTCATCTGCAGCAATAACTGCTCTTCACCCTTCAGTTATCCACGCTGAGGCAGACGCCGCTGCCAAGCGTGCCAAGGGCTGACCGAATCCAGGTTATCCCTCTGTAAGGCCTTGATAAATACTCACATATCGTAAACCTTTGCAAACGACTCATCTAACACTTGGTATTAAAGAATTGATGTTGAAATACAAGCACAAAATCGCAATTTCTTGTGCATGATGAGAACTGATTCCTATCCCAAAGTGCCTGTCCAAAATCTGTAGCGAAACTCCACCTATGCCGGTGATAATGTATCTCGGAGCCCAGGGGCTTTGGTATAATGCTTCTAAGGTAAATCATTATGTTTCAAGACCAGGAAATCCTAAACGAGCTTCATTCCTTGCCTCCAGCCAAGCAGGCAGAGGTCGTAGATTTCATCCAGTTCCTGAAACAGAAGCCTCAGACACCAGCCTCCGTCGAAGCTGATGAGCATCAGAAGCTTCAGTTGGCGGCTGAATTGCTCCTAAACACGCCAAGCAATCTTGAACCAGAAGAGATTGCCCTATGGGATGCCGTCGTGAATATGTCGAATGAACCGGTTCAGATTGGAGAGCCTGACCTCCAGGATTATGACTGATCATGCAGTATCTTTTCCTGGATACGAACATCCTTGGCCAGCTATGCCATCCAACAGCTGAGCAATTCAAAGATCTGAAACACTGGGCTTTTGCAATCCTGCAGCAGTCTGGCAGCCAGGCCTACCAGCTTTGCTTACCTGAAATCGTGGATTATGAGCTCAGACGCAAACTCCTGCACATGGCCCTACAGCAGGGAAGGAGTGAATCAAATAGCCTGGCTCGGCTAAATAACTATCTGAGAATCCTGAAGTACATCCCACTTCAGACGAGCACAATGAATCTGGCTGCTCAGCTCTGGGCAGAAGCTCGGCTGAACGGACTTCCTACAGCTTCTTCAAATGCGATGGATGGCGATGTCATTTTGGCTGCCCAAGCAGCGGCAGTCCTTGCCGGCTCTGCCAGCTTAGGAATGGCGACAGCAGCGCTAAGGAACTGAGCGGTATTGTGTTAACGACCAACAAGAAGCACCTGTCTAGATTTGTACCAGTTGCGGACTGGCAAAGTTTTCAAATTTAATAAAGTTTTCAAATTTAATAACGAACCCTGAGCTTGGGCCTTTCAGCTCAGCATTTCTAAGCAAGCTTCAGCTGTTTCAGGGTGTCTTTGCTGGTGTATTGGCAAAAATCGTTCCCAAGGAAGCTTCTGATGGCGTGGGTATCAATCAGGCATGAATATTTTAAGTAGTCCAACAGATAATTGGGGATGTCAGGATTAAAGCGCTTGTAAACTTCTGCCAGATGACTGAGGATAAACAGGGGCGTCTGGACCCCAGGCACACCGATGGTCTTGCGGGCTTCTTTTAAGGAGATAATCTCATAGGGTGCGATGTTGTAGATGCCTGTTGGGACCACTGCTGCGCATTTTTGCAGGGCATGGGCCATATCCGATTCATGGATAAACTGAAACATCGGGTTGTAATCCATTGGGGTTGGGGTCCAGGGGTTTAAAAGATAGCGGCTGAAGGTGTTCTTAATCTGGGGGCCCAGGATATTACAGGGGCGCAAGACAATTGTCTGGATGTGATTTTGATGCTTCCACATCCAGGAGCTTGCCAGCTGATCCATTTCGACCACATCCCTGAGCTCAGGGTAAGCAATACTGGCCCGCAAAAAGGTCTCTTCATTGAGAAAGGCAGGGTTATCCGGCAGGGCGCCATAGACATGAAAGGTGGATAAAATGATGATTTTTTTGATCTCATGTTTCAGACACAAATCCAGAATCCGACTTGTGCCGATGATATTGAGATCCAAGCGTTCAGCCACGCTCAGCTGATTGATGAGGTTGGTGTGGCTGACCCTTCCCAGGTGATAGACCAGATCAAAAGCATATTCCCGGAAGAGATTTTCAAAATTCCCCCGTGAGTAGCGAATCGTCTGATAGGTCACATTGGGGAGCGTGGAGGGCGCCAGGGGCCGGGAATCCACACCAATGATCTGGGCATGGGGGTGCGCTGCGTGCAGGCGCTTGCACAGGCTTTGGGCCAGGCCACCTGCGATGCCAATGATCAGGATGGTTTTGATGTCTTCTGCTTTGAGGTTGCTCATCAGATCCCCCTTTGATCGGGCAGGCCGATCCGTTCTTTAAAAGGCCTTCTGTTTTTGAGACCTGTGTTCACCATCTCTGCGATGTGTGCCTGAATTTCGGCCACATGGGGCTCAATTTCTTTATCGGGAGAGTCCACCTCTAATTCCTTGGGCAGCTCAATAGGATCCCCGATGATGATATCCACGGGGCTGGGAAGCGGCAGCAGCCCCAGTGGCCCCAGCAGCATCGATGCGCTCAACGGCAAAGCCGGCATCCCCAAATTTCTGGCCAGCCAGCGGGGGTGGTAGACATAGGGATACATTTCTTCACAGCCAATGATCGCACAGGGGAGAATGGGGGTATGGTGAATCAATGCCATGCGGTAAAAGCCCTTTGAAAATGTCTGAACCTGGTAAAATTGGCGGGTGTTCTTGGCAACCCCACGCACCCCTTCGGGGAACACCAAAAGCGACTCACCGTTTTCGATCAGCTGTTTGCAATTCTGGCGGTCGCCAAGCACAGCCCCACATTCGGCGACCCTATTGCCAAAAAAAGGCAAGGTGGGGATAAAGCGCTCCACCATGGCCCGCAACACCCTGGGGGGGTGGATCTGGGTCAGAAAGGCAGCGTAAAGCAGGGCACCATCCATCGCAATCTGGCCTGTGTGATTGGCCACCACCATATAAGGGTGGTTTTTGACTTTTTCGGCTCCAAAGAGTC
>JBIKWL010000070.1:0-29143 GCA_044356335.1 Candidatus Sericytochromatia bacterium | reverse complement strand
ATTGCTGTTCGGCACTCTGCTCCAACCAATAAAAACCGGTTTTGAGGTAATCGAGATAGCCCCGATTGAGTTGCGAAAGGGACAATCCCCATTGATTATGCACCTCGTAGCCCTCGGCTTTGGCGACTAAGTTGAGCTTCCAGGCCTTATCGGGCAGAGTTGCACCCCTAGTTTCTGGCTCAGACCCCAAATCCCGATTGACTTTGCGCAATTCCTTGAGATCTGTACCTGTCACATTTTGGCCCGATTCCAGGCGGCGCTGGCGGTGCGTGAGTAAGCTGCGCAAAATAAAATAATAGTTCAAGGTATTGGCACTTATTTGCGAAAGTTGAAACAGGGCGGATTTTTCTTGTAAGTGAAAGCCTTCGGTTTGCATCAATTCTGTGCGCCAATTTAACTCCGTTTGAAGGGCCATTTTAAACGCTGTTTCGTTGTTCATTTTCAAACTGTCAGTCAGCCTGGCCTGATTTTGCCAAAATTTTTTCAAGTTCAGGTTTGCTGCGTTCAAAATGGGCAAAGGCAGATTTTGATAAAGCGCCTCAAACTTCACTTTTAATTGCAGCAGGGCCGTTTGAATCATCTGTAATTGCTCCAGGGTGGCCTGAATACCCTCCAGGCTGAGAAAGGTACTTTCTTGCAGTCCTTGCATCAGCAGAGCGCTTTTTTGGGCCTGCCAACTTTGGGCATAAGCGGAGATCAATTTGGCGCGCTGACTGGCAATACAAGCTTGCAATTGGTTTTTCCAATAATCTGAACGCTCTGGCACAGCCATTTCCACGAGCCGCTCCCAAGCCACGCGCACTTCAGCCTGTTGGCTGAACCATTCTTCGGGCAGCGCTTCGAGGGCAATTGGCACATGTAATTGTGAGGCGGCTGGATTTACACCCTCACCTGTCTGGGACATCGTTGCTTTTACCCCGTATTTTCAAGCATTTTTCCCGTAAAATAGAGTATAGAATTTGAGTCAAGAATAACACAAGATTCCCAAGTCAGGCGTTGTAAATCTGAACCCATGAACACCCCCCAGCGCTCCCAAGTAGAAGCTCTGCGCAAACAAGCCAAAACACTCAGGGCCAAGCTCAGCTTGAATATCCCACTGGCTGACGCATGGCAGCGCTGCTTTCGCCTGCCTGAATTGCACCTCAATCTGGGTTTGCCCGAAGAAAAATATGCGTTTCAGGGACAGCCGATGGGGTGGGTCGAAGTGGAAAGCCAGCTCTTTTCACCCCCCCTGGCCTTTTGGGAAAGCCCCCTGATTTGGAATTACGGACAGATGTTTCAATTGGAACGGATTGGCCGCCAAACAAGTTTGCCCTATTTTTGTTGGGCGTTCCACTTCAATGGGGGAGCGTCCCAAACACAGATTGAAATCGCCTTGCACTGTGTACTGGCACCAGCCGCCCAAACCAAGCTGATTGGCCCGCTTAAAGCCTATCTTCAGTCTCTGGTAAGCGCCATCGAGACCCCAAATGCAGGCAGTTCTCAAACTGTGGCCGTTTCATTTTCGGCCCTTTACAGCGCACCCAGTCTGCAACATGTGCTCGAACAATTTCATGCGGGGCTGTCTGCTGCCGCACTTTACCGCCAAGGGCTGCATCCCCGCGCTTTAGAAAATGTGACAGGTTTGCCGCGCGAACTGGTTTTGCGGGCCCTTTTGGAGCTGTGTCTTTTGGGCCATCTCAGCCCGGTTTGGTGCTTACATGAACCCGATGGCACCTTGCTATCCCAGATTACCCCCGATCAATTTCTGCCCAAAACGATCAGCCGCAAATACGGCTGTGAATACGACCTGCTGCCCGACTACCATCTCTCGCTCTGGTTCAGCCCAGCCAGATCAGCCCCGTTTGCCTACAGCCCCTTTCCTGCCGACCAACCCTACCGGATTGCTCAGTTTTGGCTCTGGCAGGGTCAAAGCCATACCTTGACCTTAAGTAGACCGGGGGCCTATCGCCTGGCCTCCCCCAGTCTGCCCGGACACTTACATTTGCGCGTAGGCGCGCGGGGGGTGGCCGAAATTCAAGTCAAGGCCGAGAAGGTCCTCGAAGATCGGGAATGGCCGCTTTTGGCTGCAGGGGGCCAGCTCAAATTGACCTGTTTGGCAGAACCCGGCGCATTGTTTTACTGTTATACCCCTTACGAAAGCCAGGGCCCAATGACGGGTGCACAGGCCATCAGTTGCGGCGAATTGGCAGAGATTTTTCCCGAGTGCCGCCCCCCTGCACCTTGGAAAATTGGGCAACAGGTGTTCTTGTTGGTGGGTCTTTTAGACGCAAATCCTGAGCAAAGTGCCCATTTCCGCTCGCTCCTGGATGCGGCCATTGCCGAATTTGCTGGGGCAGAGATCCAATCCAGCTCAGACACCGGGCTTTTGCTATTTCCCTGGGCCGAGTCGGGGCTGCGCGCGGCACTCAAACTCTTAAAAGACCTCAGAATGTGGAATAGCATCCATCCCGACCCTTGGCAACTCAAAGTACATCTGGCCCTGCACCGGGGCGGCGCACTCTTAAGTCCCCACGCAGAAAAATTGAGCCTCAGCGGTCCAGGTTTACGACTTGTGATGCAATTATTGGAACAGGCAACGGCCAATGAAGTCTTGTTTTCTCGCACCTTGATGCAAGATCCTGGGTTTCAGGAAGTTCTGGCTTCTGAGCCCGACTTGGAATTAAATGAATTGCACAGATTTATGCGGGGGCCGGCTTTGGAACCGGATCGCATTTACCGATTGGCTTTGACAAATTGAGCCAGGGCCTGATCCAACGCTTCACTACTTTTGGCTGCCAAGATCAGCTCCAATACAGACGCTGAGAGCTTGACATTGGTCTCTTGCGCCCCAAACACAGCTTGTGAGAGCTGCTTTAAGGCCAATGGCTCTTCTACGCGCACCCTTTCCCCTTCGAGCACCCTTTCAAGCGCTCCTTTGACAGTGCGGGGGTGCAGGGGTTTGAGCTCGGCCAAATCCTGATTCAGTTCGGCCTGAAGAAAAGCATCATCCCGCATGTTCAGCCCCTTCTTGGGCCGTACGCAAGACTTGTAAAACCTGCGCCTGTAAAGGATGATAGGCCCCTTGCATGGCCTGCCAACGGGCTTGCAAAGTGGTTTGTTCTGCCCCAGCAAGGGCCTGCTTCAACAGGGGAAACAGGGTGTTCCAGGCCAGGGCGTCTTCACTTCCCGACTCTGCGACCGGGCCATCAACTGTAAATTGGAAAGAAATGGCCACGGCATCCATGTCTACGGGCTGGAAATTGGCAGGTTTTTTGAGTAGGGCCTGAATAGACTCAAAACCGGCTTGAATCGCTGGATGTTTGGGAATCACCCGCTCGGCATGCAGTAAAATCTGCCAGGCCCGTGAATACTCACGCAAGAGAGAAAAAAGCCAAACCAGGGTGAGGTAACTTTCGATCCGTTTAAAATCCAATTCCATCAAGCGATAGGCCGTGGCACAGAGACAGCGCAAAAGCCGAAAGTCGAGATTTTGATAGCGCACTTCAGCGGTCAGCATTGTGAGCGCAGACAGGGCCTGCCTGACACGTGGATCCTTGGCGGGTTCACTTTGGCTCAGTGCAACTTCTATTTCAGCAAGGCGTTGGGGTAACATGGCTCAGAGATATTTATCGAGCGTCGTCAAGAGTTTGGCCACCACCTGCGCACTGCTCCCATAAGTCGCTGCAAAAAAGCGGTCTTTGAGTGTGTTTTGCTTTTGTTCGTAGCGCAACCAGGGGGCGTCTGATTCAAGCAGATCATAAAAATCTTCAAGCGGAGAATCAGGCTGCAACGTGGGTAAATACGATCTCAGGGTGATATCTGAACTGCCAAACCCAACATATTCATGTTCTGGCGCATAAGGCACATGCAGCAAAATCTGGCGTTTATCGCAGTAGAGCCCAGGGAAAGGGGTATTGCCATAATCCGAAAAAACAGTGTCTGCCAGAATCAACAATTCCAAAAGATCGGTGGGGCGTTTGACCACAGCTGTAAAGGGCAGACGTTCGAGCAATTGCACCCGCTCATACTCTTCAAAATGGGTATAGTCGTGGGGTTTGACAATCACATTGTACCTTTCGGTTAACGCAGCCATGCGTTCAGCGTAGAGCTCGATGGAGCAGAGCGACTCAAAATAGGGGGTCCAGAGCAGGGTGGGTTTATTGGGGTCACAATTGTATTTTTGCTGCAGTCCCTCCAGATCCACTTCGATGTCTTGAAAAAAGGGATCAAATTGTGGCCAACCCGTCTGAAAAAGCCAAACCCCTTTACAGAATTTGAGTTTGCGCTCTTGGTAGCGCCCAAAACAAAAAATCATATCGTAGAGCTTGTTCCAATTGGTCAAATTGAGACGGTCACAGCCCAGCTCAGAAATAAAGCGAATCTGACGGGTGCCCAACCGGTTCATCAGATTGTAGTCTTGCAAAAAGACATGATCTGAAATCAGGTAGCGGTAGAGGGTTTTGGCATTGAGCAATTCGGAGATATACGAAAAACGGTATTGGTTGGCGGCAACAATATCCAGCAGGGCTTCTGGAGCCTCGTCTGGCAAAATAATATCAAAGGAATGGGGATCGAGTAAATTTAAGACATTGCGGTAGTGAAAATACATCTCGGGAATATGAAACAAAAAGGCCATTTTCGGGACCATTAAAAAACTCATGGCTGCTCGTTTAAACCTTTCACAGCGCCATCACCGGTTCCAGGGCAGGTGCGCAAGATCAACATTTCCGCCAGAAAGGATCACCCCGATGTGTTCGCCGGGTTTGGCGATGCGCTTTTCAAGCAAGGCCGCCAAAGGCACCGCTCCAGAAGGCTCCACCACCAATTTCATGCGTTCCCAAATCAGGTGCATGGCTTCAATGATGGCCGCTTCAGAAACAGTGGCAATTTCACTGACATATTTGAGCATCAAATCAAAGGTCAGTTCACCCAAACCAGTTAAAAGTCCATCAGCCAATGTGTTTGGGGATTCTGAAGGCAGACGGGTTTTGAGTTGAAATGAGCGAAAGGCATCATCTGCACCTGCTGGCTCACAGCCAATCACCCGCGTCTGGGGGGCAAAATATTGGCAGGCCAAAGCTGTACCTGAAAGCAGACCGCCCCCCCCGACGGGGGCGAGCAGACTGTCCAAAGCAGGCGCCTGTTCCAAAAATTCCATTGCTGCGGTGGCCTGGCCCGCAATCACCCGGTAATCGTTATAGGGATGAATAAAGACTGCCCCGGTGCGTTCCTGAACCTCTTGCAAAGTGGCCTCACGGGCCGCTTGGGTTGCCTCACAGGTAATAATTTCTGCCCCATAACCTTTGACTGCTGCCATTTTGACGGCGGGGGCATTTTCGGGCATGACAATCCAAGCGGGAATCCCCCGTTCGCGCGCAGCCCTTGCCAGGGCCTGGGCATGGTTGCCAGAAGAGTGAGTGGTCACCCCTTTTTGCAATTCTTCGCGGGATACAAGCGAAAGGGCTGCTGAAGCGCCCCGGTATTTAAAGGCCCCGATTTTTTGCAGATTTTCACATTTGAACCAGATCTTCAGGCCAACACGGGCATTGATCTGTTCAGAGGTCATCACGGGAGTGGTGTGAACCCAGGCTGAAATCTGTTTTTGCACCTGCATCAGGGCTGCTGCATCGGGGGGCACATGCAGGGAAAAAGCAGGTGTGTTTGAAGTGTGCATTCTTGATATCCGCGGGGATTGCTCGTAAACTGAATCAGGAATACAGTGTACCATCCCTCCAACGCCCGCTGTGAACATCACCCAATTACCAAGATTCAGAACAAAGATTCAGAACCAAGCCGATAACTAAAGACCAGAACCAAAACCATGAAATCCTATTTAAGTGCACTTTTTGATTTTCGCAAGCTGGTAAAGGCGCGCAACCTGCCTTATATCAATATTGTGCTGTTTCTTTCGTTTGCCTGTGCCGGGTATATCGAGTATTTTTTCCGCGAGGCTCCGCCTGAGCGCAGCCTGTTTGTGGGCCTGGGTTTTACAGTGATTCTGGCCCTTTATTTGTTTATGCTCAAATTGCGAAAATAGCCTCATGACAAGCGCCAAGCGGATTTTTTCAGGGCAAGATCTCGATTTAATCGGCATCGCCACCGCCTTGGAAGAAACGGGCTGTGTGCGCATCAACGGACTGTTTACAGGCCCCATTATGGAACAGATCTGCAATTGGACGAAGAAGGCCTTTGCCCAACTCGACCAGGAAATCCAATCAGACAGCTTGCCCCCAGATTTTAAGGCCTATTTTGATTTGGTCCCACACATGGTCAACCATATTCCATCTGGGCGTTTTGGCCATTATCAGCAGAGCCCTTGGCTGATCTACCAGCTCTTTTTGAGTTCGGCTTTGCCAGAAATTCTCAAACAGATTTATCGTGGCCCGTTTCTCTATTCGGGCTTGCACAGTGTGGTGCGCCGCCAGACACCCAGCCAGCCTCGCTGGTATACGGGTTTTCATCAAGATGGACATTTTCTCGACCCCAACTGGAAATTTTTACACTGTTGGTCGCCCCTGATGGCCTGTGGGATTGATGCCCCTTCACTGGAGCTGATACCTGCTGGGCTCAAAGCGATCCGACCCAGTTCACACAAAGTCGATAAAGGCCAGCATTATTACGATAACCGCGACCTGGATCTCGAACTTGAGATTTTGCCCTTTTTCCCAGAGCAGAGCTTCTGGCCACAGATCTTGGCTCCCGGTGATGCCCTTTTTTATGACAGCTATTGCCTACACCGCACCTACGTGACACCAAATATGACCGAGCCGCGCTACAATCTCGAAATGCGATTTTTGCCCGATTTGGAGCTGCCACCGGGCATTCGTGATCTGGGTTTTATTCGGGTTTGAGGCCCAGAATAAGACCCGCTGCATTGTTTATGAGCGTTGGTACATCAATTCCAAGACCTGGCGGTAAATGCCATCGGCCTCAGATTCAAATTGTTGGGCATGTTCGGGATCACATTCGGCCAGGGCCCTTAAGGCATTTTGCCAGGCCATCAGCAATTCGGTATCGTCTTCGGCAATGGCACAGGCCTGGGAATAGGCCTGACAGGACTCCAGAAGTAAAAGCCGTGCCTCTTCGTTTGAACGGTGCTCAGCCAAGGTTTGCAAATAAGAGGCCAAATTGGCGAGGTTAAAATCGCAGGTGTGGCGATTGAGCAACATGGCATAGAGATTGCGAATCAGCGTCAATAAACGCTGCAATTGAGAGGCATTGGCATGGATCATCAACTCCAAAAGGGTTTCGTGACTGTCGATCACTGTGTGTTCGTCTGGAGAGCAGGCAATCAACGCCAGCCAGCCGTTTTCCAAACTTTGCATGACCGACTCACTCAGAATGGGATCTTTCTGACATTGATTCAATTGCTTGGCCAATAAATCCAACCAAAGTCGGTGATAGCCTTCTTCATCCAACCAGCCCTGTAAAAGCATCTCTGCCAAAATCAGGTAAAGCCCCTTGGAAACGGTTAATAGCAAGGCAGGGTCGAGGCTCTCAAGCAGGGGCACTACGACCTTTAAATAAGGCTCCAGAGTCAGTCCTTCGTCAGCCAGACCCAACAAAGGCTGATCAGTCAAGCATTGGGTTAACAGCCCCGAAAAATCGTGCAGACGGGCCACAAACAGCGGTTCAGTCACATAGGGCTGTAGACTTTTCAGCAATTTACACCAGGCCGCCAGCCAAAGCCCGTCTCCACCAATCGCTTCGAGGATATCAATCCAGGCATTGAGATAGAGTTCTGACCGGACAGGCAAGGATGGGGTTTGCTCCAATTGGGCCCGCAAAGCCGTGTGAAAGGAATAGAGGGTATTGCGGTATTGGGTACAGGTTGTGTCTTTGAGCCAAAAATGGCGCTTGGCTGGCGACGTGTTTTCATACCCCAACCAGGCTTCTCCCAGCAATCTGAAAAGTGAGGTGCTTTCGGCAATTGTAAGATGTTGCACAAAGGCATAGAGCAAAATTTCTGGAATCTCCAAGCTGGGCAACGCCAAGCTGGGTTTGCGCAAAGCTGAACAGAGTGTATGCCAGGCCATGTGGTAGAGCGCAGACGCACCTTCGGTACTGTAACAGGCCTGATAAAGCAAACAGAGTGCCAAAGATGCCTGAATTTGCGGGTTATCAGGATCCCAGGTTTTGGCCTGCAAATAACTGTGACCCGCTGACTGCAAATGATGCAACGAGGGGGGAGTAGAGGCCAAAGCCAGACCAAAAAGCAATTCGCCCCGCAAACAGAGCAATTGGCTGTTCCAACTGGAAAAGAGTCCGCCAAAATAGTGAAAAAAGCCCTCAGCCAAATGAAAAATTTGCATTTGGGTGCTCAGCTCAAATTGGCGCAAGTTGCGGATTTTACCTAAAAACGCCAAAACCTTTTCAAGGTCTTCTTCTTGGGGCACCATCTGCTCGGCATATTCCAGGCAATGCCGTTCCATAATCTCGACCAACCAGGTCTCTTCTGGGCGTTGAATGACCGTGTCTAACATCGCGCTGAGCCAACTCAACCAAATATCAAAATTGGGTTCTGCTTGGAGCGAGTCGCGCAGATGGGTCACGCTTTTGTGAAAATACGTGAGGAACTCAGGACCGGATTTTTTGGCTGCCAATGCGAGATAGCGCAAGCCTTTATTGGCTCTGTTGGCGTTTGAATTGTAATGCAGAATGGAGGTATCAGTCATTTACACCAGTTTTCGATTCGTGACATTAATCATAACAGCAAGCATGGGCTTTTTGACAAGCCTTCAGTTTCGCTGTCGAATTGTTAGAATGAGAGCGAAGGGCAAAGGAGTATTGCAGATGGATTATGACTATATCATCATTGGCTCAGGCTTTGGCGGCAGCGTTTCGGCCCTGAGACTGGCTCAAAAAGGGTACAAAGTCGCGGTACTCGAAAGTGGCAAACGCTGGGCCGACAAGGATTTTCCCAAAACCAATTGGCAATTGGACAAATTTTTGTGGATGCCCAAACTCCGGCTCTTTGGCATTCAGCGCTTAAATTTACTCAAAGATGTGTTGATTCTGAGTGGAGCGGGCGTCGGTGGAGGCAGCTTGGTCTATGCCAATACCCTGTATATTCCGCCCGATTCTTTTTTTGAGCAGCCCCTGATTCAGGCCCTTGGAGGCAAAGCCCGGCTATTGCCCTATTATGAATTGGCAAAAAAAATGCTGGGGGTAACCACCAACCCTCAACTTTGGCCTGCCGACGACTATTTGCGCCAAACTGCGGCAGAATTTAATGCCGCTGGGAGTTTTCAGCCCACCCCAGTGGGGGTCTATTTTGGCGAACCCGACAAGTTGGTTCAAGATCCTTATTTTGCAGGCGAAGGCCCGGCCCGAACAGGTTGCACCCATTGTGGTGGATGTATGATTGGCTGCCAGGTCGGGGCCAAAAACACCTTGGTCAAAAACTACCTGTATTTGGCCGAGCAATTGGGGGTTGAGATTCTTGCTGAAACCCGGGTCGAAGAAATCATTCCCCATTCAGCGGATGGCAGTCAGGGTTATACCCTGCGTACCCATTGCAGCACCCATCCATTGGGCTCCCCCCGCAAGGTCCTGCGCAGCCAAGGAATCGTATTCTCAGCGGGGGTACTGGGCAGTCTAAAACTCCTGCTCAAAATGAAAGAGCGCGGCCATTTGCCCCGGCTCTCTGGGATGTTGGGCAAAACCGTGAGAACCAACAGTGAAGTGATACTGGGTGTGACAAGCCGCGACCGCAAGGCAGATCTCTCGCAAGGCATTGCCATTACCTCCAGTGTTTACCCAGACGCCGACAGCCATATCGAGCCCGTACGCTATCCTGCAGGGTCAGATGCCATGGGTCTGCTCGCGACCCTCATGACCGACGGGGGGGGCAAATGGCCCCGTCCGCTGCGCTTTTTTGGCAATATTCTCAAAAAACCGGGTGATTTTTTGAAGGTGGTGACCCCCTTTGGCTTTGCCAAACGCAGCATTATTTTGCTGTTTATGCAGACCCTCGACAACTCCCTGCAAGTTGGGCTCAAATCCCGTTGGAAATGGCCCTTTGGCGCACATTTAACTTCGGCCTCCGAACAGGGACTAAAATCCCCTTCATATATCCCCTTGGCCAATGAATTTGGCAAAAAATTGGCCGAAAAAATCGGGGGAATTCCTGGAAATACCCTCAACGAGGTACTCTTGGATATTCCCACCACAGCCCATATTTTGGGTGGCTGCGCAATCGGTCGCAGCCCAGAAGAGGGAGTGATCGATTTGCAAAACCGGGTCTTTGGCTATCAGAATATGCTGGTTTGCGACGGTTCGATGATCCCCGTCAACCTGGGGGTGAATCCGAGCCTGACTATCACCAGCCTGGCCGAACAGGCCATGAGCAAAATTCCCGTCAAAACAGGCCATGTATTTCGATCATTGGCAGTGGAAAAAACATGGGGAGTCTCCGCCCAACTCAATCCCCACATTTCTGAAACAAATTCGATTTGAAAGCAAGCCGTTCCAGCATATACTGATTAAGATTCAACTTTAGAAAGCAGGATTTTTTGATGTCACGATTCAACTGGCTTAACAGGATCAAATTTGAGCAACCCCGCAAAAGCACCCTTGGCGCATTGGCCACTGTCGCATTGATCTCGGGTTTGAGCTTGCCCGCTCACGCAGCCGTTGAAAACGTACTCAATCCACTGCCCCAAGAAGCGCTCAGCGCAACGGTCATCGACTTACAACCGAGTGCGTGGACCTTTTTACTCAATCAACCGGGCCTCAAAGATTGGTTGCTGATGGATGAGTGGCAAGAGATGCAAAAGGGCCTCAAAGAAGAGCTGGATATTGGCGTTGATGAACTCATGGGCTCTTTGGGCACCCATCTGGCTTTTGGGCTTTACAAACCCAAAGATACAGAATCAGATTTGGATGTGGTTTTTGCCCTGGAATTCAAATCTGCAGATCTCTATCAAAAAGTGGTGAAGAAATTAAAAGAAAAAACCGAAAAAAAAACCAACGCAGATTTGCCCAAAACCAAAGTTGAAACCTACAACAACCAAGAACTGATCTTGATCGAATCAGATTCTGACCCCAATAAAATTGAATCAGTCATGACTTTTCAGGGCAATACCCTGCTCTTTTCCAATCAAGTGGACTTGCTCAAACAAAGCCTCGATGCCACCGCCCAAGGTAAAAACCTGAGCAAGAATCCAGATTTTGCGGCTGTCTACCAGAACATGAAACAAGAGCCGGTTGTGGTTTGGATGGATTTGAAAGTCTTAAAAGAGACCAGCTCCAATGCAGAATTAAAATCATTTCAAAATGATTTGGCATCACTCGGCTTGACCCAAACCACGATGGCCATGAACCAGAGCCTCGGTATTAGCATGCGTCTGAACGAAAAAGGTCTGGCGTTTAAAAACAGCCTGAGCTTTAGCAGCAAAGGTCTCAGCGGCAGCCAACAGGGATATCTGAATAAACTCACTTCTCCCTTGCCATCGTTGGATCCCTTAATGGCCCTGATGCCTGCGCGCCCCCTCTTTTCGGCCATGACCAATACCTTGACCCTGGCCAGTGAAAACCCGATTCTCTCAGGCGATAAAGCCAGTGAATCGGAAAAAAATGAGCTGGCTCAAGCCATGGTTGAAGTGATGGCGGGAACCAAAGAGATTTCTGGCTTGGACCTGAAAAAGGATATCTTGGCACACAGCGATGGCCGAATTGGCATCAGTGTTTTTTATCCTGAAAATTTCCCCACCTATAAAACGATGCCCTCCTCGGTGGTCATGTTGGGCGTCAAAAACGGCCCCGAATTTTTTCTCAATTTGCAAAACAAACTCAAAATTGCGGCAGACCCACTGGAAAAAGCGGAAGAGACCAAATCTGAAACAGCTGAAAAGCCGATTACACTTTCAAAAGAGCCGATCGAAACCTATCTCAATGTGCCCATTTACACGCTCAGCGAAGACAGTTTTTTGAAACCCTTGGCAGAAGAAAACCAATTGGAATTGGCCCCCTGTTTTGCTATCTACCAGAACTTTTTCTTGGTGGCCAGCAACCACATGGCCATGCGCGCCACGCTGGACTATGCCAATAACAATCGACTGGCCCTCAAAGCAGATCCGGCTTTCTTGCAAGCCCGGCAGCGCATGAGTGCCCAAAGTGAACTCAATCTGATGTACAGCGATTTGACTCGCTGGGTGCGACTGGCAGACCATTTTTTGCATGCCGAAGAATGGTACCCCACCTTTAAACCGCTTTTGGCTTCTCTGCAATCACTGGCAGGGGATGGCAGCGTAAACAAACAAGGCAGTTCGGGGCATTTACACCTCAATGCGGCCTTAGACAAAGTGGATTTTGCCAAATTGGTCAAAGAATTGGAAGCCCTCGATTCTGAAACGAAACAGCCCGAATAATCCCAAGCAAAGGGAGGGTTGTTTTGTGCCTGATTACACTGGCAAATTGGCCATGTACCTGGAACAACACAAGGTGATTCAGGTGATTGGTTTCGACGACACGCCCTTTGATCGCAACAGCCCCGACAAAGTTGCTGTCTGTGGGATAGTCTGTGCCAATACCCGTTTTGAAGGCATGCTTTGGAACGAGGTCGATAAAGATGGCGAAAATGCCACAGCGGTCTTGAGCCAGATGCTGAATCAGAGCAAATTTATTGACCAGGTCCACTTGGTTTTGCTCGATGGCATTGCCTTGGCTGGCTTTAATGTCGTGGATTTGCCAGCCTTGGCTGAAGCCGTGCAAAAACCGTGTTTGACGCTGATGCGCAAAGCGCCAGATATGCTGGGAATTCAGCAAGCTTTGGCTAAGTTGCCCTGGGGCCAGGACCGGCTTGCAACCATCGAAAAAGCGGGGCCGATTTACCAGTCTGGTCCCTTCTGGTTTCAATGCCAAGGTATTTCTCCCGAAATGGTCAAGCGCATATTGCCCCGCTTGACCGATCGGGGACATGTTCCAGAGGCTTTGCGTTTGGCCCATATGATAGGCGCAGCGGTACTTAAGGGCGAAAGCAGCAAACGTGCATAAAGCTATCCGCTTGCCGCTTGCGGGCGAAAACCCGTATCATGCTGTTTGATGCCGATTATACAACTCAAAAGCAGCGATATTTTTCACTTTTATAAGCCCTCCCGCTGCGAGCGCCGCTTATACCTGATGGAATTTCCCCCTGAGCAGTTTGAAACCGCTCATCTCAGCCATCTCAAAGAAGCCGATCAGCAATTGGAGCGCCATTTTCTCAAGGGCCTGCAGGATTTTAAAGATCTTAGCAAAGGCCCCAATGTGTCACGTCTGCGTGACAGCATGAAGGCCTGGATGGATAAAAAACCGGTTTTGTACAAACCGCTGTTTAGCTACACCTATGCTTGGCAGGGCCAAGACTTTGAGTTGATGTTGGAACCGGATTTTTTGGTCTGGGACGACGACGGTTATTGCCTGCGTCTCTGCCGCAATGCCCGCAAAATCAACCGCGAAAACCACGCCGATTTGATTCTGATGGCCCAGTATCAAGGCTGGCTCTATGCCCAAATCTTTGGCGAAGCCCCTCCCCATCTCGAAATATATAATAATTCGGGTCGCCTGCTCGAAATCAAACCCGCTGAACCCGAATTTATTGAAAACCAAGTGCAACAGTTTTTGGCGCTTAAATCTTCGCCCGAACTGCCTTACAGTCCCATCAGTTGGACCAAATGCCAAAGTTGTGCCTTTCGCGAGTATTGCTGGGACAAAGCCGAAGAAATACAGGACATCGCCCTCGTTCCCATGCTCGAAGCGCGCCTGATTCTGGCCCTGCGGGAAGCCGGTGCCAAAACCGTCAACGACTTTTTGGCCCTGTTTCCAGAAGAGCGTTTGGCCGAGTTTATCTGGCATGAGGGCCAAAACCCCCGCAAAATTGGCGCCGAAAAGGCCCACAATATGCGGCAAATGGCCCAGGTTGTTCTCACCGGCCGTCCCCATCTGTTGCAAGACCCCCAATTGCCAGAAACCGCCTATTGGGCGATGTTTGACCTCGAAGGCGTGCCCGCCCAACCCGGCCATTCGGAGCGTGTCTATCTCTGGGGCCTGAGCCTGATGGGGCCTGACGGCGAAGACAATCTGCAGACCTTGGCCCCCCATCTCTCGCGCAAAGCGGATCAGACTGCCTGGATGGAATTTTTGGCCAAAGCCGGCAAAATATTTGAAACCCATGGGGATATTCCGTTTATTCACTGGGGCAGTTTTGAAGTGCAATCGCTCAAACTCTATTCACAGCGTTACGGCGATCCCCAGGGCATTGCCCGGCGGGTCAAAAAAAACCTGCTCGATTTTTGGGCCCTGCTCAAAGCTTCGGTTTTGATTCCCCTGCCGAGTTACAGCCTCAAGGTGATTGAGCAGTATGTGGGATTCGATCGCCCCGACAAAGAGACCGGCGGCTATTGGTCGGTGGTCAGTTATCTCAAATCCACCTCAACCCGCAACCAAAGCAAACAATTGCGTCTGCAGCAGGAATTGCTCGACTACAACCATGCCGATCTGGTTGCCATGTGGCATGTGGTGGAATGGTTTCAGGCCTTTATGCGTGAAACCAATGCCCAAACCGATAACGCAAACCGATAGCCCCAAAAGATAGCCCAAGCTGACCCAAATGGGATCTCAATCACTGAATTTATCTCACCACTTGTTATAATCAAGATGCCAAAATCTGGCTTCTTGCCAGTTCTCAGACCCGACCAAATTTCAAAGCGACACCAGGAGATCCCACCCCATGAAGAAACACACCCTTTTGCTTTTGCCTCTTGTGCTGGCCCTCAACACCAGTTGCAGCAGCACACCCACCACCCAGGCCAAACCCAGTCCCTCCCCCAGCGTCTCTGCCACTCCGGTTCCCAGCCCAGTGGCCACCCCTGTCCCCACCCCAACCCCAGAACCCGCCACCACACCGTTCCCATCGGGAACCCCGCAACCGTCTTCCACCCCTCTGCCTACTCCCACCCCCGTTTTCAGCGGTTCTCCAGCGGCCTCTCCCGGCCCCGAAATGGTGGTGCAGTTCAAAGCACGGGTAATTACCTCCGCCCGCGAAGTGCTGCCCGTGGTCGACAGCGCATTTACCGTCAATCCCTATCCTTTGGGCGAAGTGAAAACCAGTCTGGCGATCAAAAACAATGTTGAGGCCATGCCCGTCTCTCCCCGTGAAAGTGATGCCAAATACCAGCTCGAAGAAATGGTCTGCAGCAGCAGTGGCTGTACCACCCAAAGCCGCGTTGACAGCACCGCCTTTCAACAAGATTTAAACAATTTCCGCAACACGGTTCTGCCCGAGTGGGAAGCCCGTGCTTACAAAGGCCTGAGCGAAGAATTGGCCCGGTTGAGCAATGGCCGCTCAAGCTTGAACTTCACCACAGATAAAAATGGCGAAGCCACTGTGCGCCTGCAGACTGGCAAATGGTATTTCAGTGGCAAATACAGCTACGGCCAGAGCAGCAGCGTGGTCTGGGAAGATGTGGTCTTTGATGTCAAAGACGGCACCAAGACCATCGAATTGACCCGTTAAAGGTCTCTGTCGCTTTGTTCCGTGTCTGTGTGACCCAGGTCCTCGAAGCGGGGGCCTGGGAGCAATTTAAAGCCAAGGGCTGGGAGCTTAATACCCTGGTTCAACCCAGCCCAGCAGAGCTCAAAGACGCACTGGCTGATTCAGATGCCCTGGTGAGTATGTTGACTGACCGCTTGAGCGCAGAGGTCTTAAAAGCAGCCCAAGGGGGCCGACTTAAAATCATTGCCAACCACGCGGTGGGCTTCGACAATATTGATGTTAGGGCCGCCCACAATCAGGGAATTGTTGTCAGCAATACACCTGGGGTTTTAACCCAGGCCACGGCAGAATTTGCCCTGACCCTGATCTTAAATCTGCTGCGCCGGGTTTCTGAAGGCGAGGCCTTGCTGCGCTCTGGCCATTGGCAAGGCTGGGAGCCGACCCAATTATTGGGCAGTTCCTTGGCAGGGAAACAAGTCGGCATTTTGGGGGCCGGCCGCATTGGCCAGGCCTTGGGGCAGCTTGTCCATTTGCTAGGGGCAAAAGTGGCTTATTGTTCACGCAGCCCCAAACCTGAATTTGAAGCCCAAACCGATGCCCAGCAGCTTGATTTTAAAGAACTCTTGAACTGGAGCGAGGTGCTCTCTCTGCACCTGCCGGGGGGGGCAGGCACCTTTCACTTGCTCGATGCCGAGACGCTGGCATTGCTGCCCCAAGGAGCCTTGCTGATCAATACCGGTCGCGGAACGAGTATCGACGAAGCCGCTTTGGCAACAGCCCTGCAATCGGGCCATTTGGGAGGAGCAGCCCTGGATGTCTACGAAAAAGAGCCCGCCGTTCATCCGGCTTTGCTGACCTGCCCAAATACCCTGCTGCTGCCCCATTTGGGCTCCGCCACTGTGGCCACCCGCCGGGCCATGGCCCTGACCTGCTTGCAAAACATCCAAGCCGTGTTTGCGGGGCAACCCGCCCCCAACCCAATCCCCAGCCCTTGATTTCGTTTTCGCTCCCTTTTGTGTGATAATTTCTCTCTGAGAAATTTCCGTATGATAATTTCTCTTTGAGAAATTTCCGTACCATAATTTCTCTTTGAGAAATTTCCGTATCATAATTTCTCTCACGGATTTTCATTTATTCTAGATTTGACAGAGATTTGATAGAGATTAGACCAGGAGCGTTTCCCTTTCTATGTTTCAGCCCCCACTTGATAAGATATGTAAGACCCCACTTCAGCTCTCACTTACAATCATGCTCATGTCCATCCTCCTGAGTAGTGCACTGTTCGGAAACAGCGCCTTGGCAGCAGAAAAGGCCCCCACCTGGCAAAGCCTCAAAACACCCCGCCAAAGCCAAATGGAAATTCAATGGCTGGCTCCCAGCTCCCCCACAGCCCCGGTGCTTGTGGTAGCACCCGGTCAGAGTTGCAATGCCCGCAGACCGCTCTTTGAAGCCCTGGGCCAAGCGGCCCAGAATCAGGGAGTCGGCCTTTTGCGTCTGGAATGGAGCTATTGCAGCTTGGATAAAGACAAGCGCAAACCCAGCACAGAACTCCAAGGCGAAAAAGAAGATATTCAATCGGCCTTAAACTGGCTCAAACAAACTGGAGTCAAAAATCCAGTGCTGTTGGCAGGCAAATCCCTGGGTTCGCTGGTCAGTTATAGCGTCTTTCAAAACCAGCCCGAACTCAAAGGGCTGGCCCTGTTAACCCCCGTCTGCTCGTATAACGAAGATGAAAAAGGGCAATTGCTCAATCCGCCCATCAATATGCTGGAAAAACACTATCCGGGCTTGGCCCAGATTCAGCGCCCACTGTTGGTTTCGCTGGGCAATGACGACAGCCTCTGCCATTTGCCCTATCTCTACACGGTTTTGCAAAACGCTGGCGCAGGGCCGAATCAGCAATTGCAGGTCTGGGGCGGCGGGCACAGCCTGGGCATTGCCCTCAGTGCAGATAAAATGGATGAAGTCGCCAGCGAACGGAATTTAAACGCCTTTGCTCAGGGTGTGATGAATTGGGCTTGGTTGGTGGGGAAATAAGCTTTTGAATCCTTTCCCAAAACGATACACCTTGATCTGGCCAGGACTGTGCACTTTCTTTTTTCTAACCCAAACTAGTTGCGCCTCCCTGATGGTCTGGGTCAGCAAAGAACCCGTCACTTGGGAATATCTCAAGACCAAATCCTCTGGGCTCAAAATGCAAGCAGTTCAAATTTTGCCCAGCGAAATACACATCCCTTTGGAAGTCATTCCGACCTTTGACTCCGCCATTTGCATTTCAGATCCCGTGGGTCAGGTCTCAGGTCAACGCATCTTGATTCGGCTGCAAAAAGGGCTCTGCGCTACATCGCCACTGCCACCCTTGCGGATTATTTTGCCCAAACCCGCCCCAGGCCACTATGAAGTGGTCTATGACGACGCAAGCGCCCAACAACCTGTGATTGGCAGCTTTGAAGTCCCTTAAGGTCAGAGTTTGACCGGATAATTCAGCTTCATGGCACTGCGCACAGCTTCCATGACTTCTCCGGCACGGGCGCGGCCCCGGCGGGTGCCATCGGAAATAACGTCCCAGAGATAGGCGTCGTCTTTTTCGAATTCCGCGCGGCGGGTGCGAATCGGCTCCAACAGGTCGTTGAGACAGTCGATCAGTGCGCGTTTGACGACCACATCTCCCATGAGTGGTTTGCCCTTTTCGTCGGCTCCCCCTTGGCGGTAGCGCTCTTTGAGATCGGCAATCAGGGCCGTGTCGGGATGAAAGGCATCGAGGTAGGTAAAGACCGGATTGCCCTCGACATTGCCGGGCTCAGTGCCGCGTATGCGCGTGGGGTCGGTGTACATCGACATGACTTTTTTCTTGAGGGTGTCGGCATCATCGCTGAGATAAATCGCGTTGTTGAGGCTTTTGCTCATTTTGGCTTGGCCATCAATGCCGGGCAGGCGGGAAACCTCAGAATACATGCCTTCGGGCAAAACCAGGGTCTCACCATAATAATGGTTAAAACGGCCCACGATTTCGCGGGTGAGTTCAATCATCGGCTTTTGGTCGTCGCCGACAGGCACCAAATGCGCCCCAAAGGCTGTGATATCTGCGCATTGGGAGACAGGATAACAGACAAAGCCCATCGGCACTTCATTGCCAAATTTTTGTTTGATCTCGGTTTTGACGGTCGGATTGCGTTCGACGCGGGCCAGAGTGACCAAATTGAGGTAATAAATCGTGAGTTCGGCAATTTCGGGCACCAACGACTGCACGACAAAGGCGCAGCGCTTGGGGTCGAGGCCCACAGCCAGATAGTCGAGCACCACTTCGCGGATGTGGGCCTGCAATGTTTCGGGTCGCTCGTAATTGTCGGTTAAAGCCTGCACATCAGCGAGCAGGATATACGTTTCGTAATCGTTTTGAAGTTTGACCCGGTTGACCAAACTGCCAGCATAATGCCCCAGGTGCAAACGGCCTGTGGGGCGATCACCGGTTAATATGCGTTTTTGGGGTGTGTTGGTTACTGTGTTCATAGAGGTTGTGCGCGTGGCCCGCCCTTTCGTGTTTCTGCTAAAATGTCCACCCTCAAAGAATACACCAAATTCGGGTTGTCTGTGGCTGAAAGACAATCCCGTTACTGAGTTTACCTCCGAGGCCTAGGCCCGAGAATGCCCCTCTTCGCTGCGGGTCTGTTTGGCTTGAAAGTGCCAGACGACCTCGGTCGTTAGATTTCCTTGGCTGCCTGTAACTGGGTTACGGGCCAGCGGCGAAAGTTCATAAGCCGAGCCAAAAATCTGGGCAATTTCAACAGATTCAACCGAAAATGGAGGGCCTTTTCGCTGGCTTTGGTCGTATTCATAGCTAATGAGCAATTGGGGAGCCACTCGGGTAATCTCTGTGGTATGTGCGGCATATTGGGGGCGTTTCTCTGGCGGCAAAGCCACCAAAGCTGCCCGATCATAGACCGCATCCACAGGGCCCAAAAGCGCTTCCGAGAGTGCAAAAACATC
Source organism: Candidatus Sericytochromatia bacterium (assembly GCA_044356335.1). Classification (GTDB taxonomy): domain Bacteria; phylum Cyanobacteriota; class Sericytochromatia; order UBA7694; family UBA7694. Next base: position 9,699 of record JBIKWL010000070.1, on the reverse strand, counting down.
TCCGACAAAGATCTCGAGATTTTGAGCAGAGTAATGCAACAGATGCTCGTGCCTGACTATGTCGGGCTGAACAGCCAGATGGTCAAAAAGAGCCTGGACCGCCAATTCACTCAGCTCCGCCCCCACCACGCGATACCCCTGGGCCAAAAGCCAGGAAATATCCAGGGTCTTGCCACAGAGCGGCAGAAAGACCCGCGCTCCCGCAGGCACATTTAAGCGGCTTAGATGCGCCTGCAGCGAGGGATTGACTTCACTCTGGTGAAAGCCAATCTCTCCGCGCTCCCATTTTTGATGCCAAAACATTGCGTCCATGGCAGAACCTATTGGAAGATCTCAGCAAAGAAATCTTTCATGGCCTCCCAGGAACGGCGAGCAGATTCGGCGTTATACGCGGCATTGTCTGTTGGACCGGTGCGGGCACCAGAATCTGGATTGGTAAAGGCATGGACCGTATTGCTGTAATTGATCAATTGCCAATCAACCCCGCCTGCATCCATTTCGGTCTTGAATTTAGCGATATCTGTCGCAGGCACAGCAGTATCGTCGGCCCCATTGAGCACCAGTACCTTGCCTTTGATATTCTTGCCTTCGCTCTCAGTCGGACGCAAACCGCCATGGAAAACCACAAAACCATCGGCATCCGCGCCACTGCGGGCCAATTCGAGGGCCATGCTACCGCCAAAACAATAGCCAATCGCAGCGGTTTTGCCGGCATCCACATTGGCTTGGCTCCGCAACACCTCAAAACCTGCGTTGGCACGGGCTTTGGCAAGATTGCGGTCATTGTAATATTTAGTAGCCTCTTGGCCAGAAGCGACGGGGGGTTGGGGGCGGATCCCTTTGCCGTAGATATCTGCAGCAAAAGCCACATAACCCATTTCAGCCAATTGCCGAGCCTGACCACGGACAAAGTCGTTGAGGCCGGTCCACTCATGAATCACAAGCACGCCTGGACGTTTGCCCTGAAGATTGGCGTCGTAAGCCAAATAGCCTTCGAGCACCTGATCGCCCTGTTTGTATTCAATTGTCTGGGTTTGAATATTTTTAGATGCGGGTGCGGGACTGGCAGTGGCTGCCGAAGACGGCGCTGCCGAGGGATTGGACGCGTTGGGAGTCGCAGGTTGAGAACTACAGGCGGCCAACACAAGCGCAGACAACAAAGCAGACAACAGAACAGATACATTTTTCACGGATTGCATCAGGGGATTCCTTTCTGAATCTAAAAAGCTGAAGGAATTATAGACCCTGATCAAACCTGTGCAAATGTCTTGATAATTCTATTCAGACAAACAGACCTCAATTGGCGGGTTGGGGCCATTGGAAGCGTGTGATTTTGCGGATGCCCCAACTGGTATCTGCAATATACAAATTCTGGTTGGTGTCAAAATCCACGGCTCGGGGTGAATCAAATGTAGCCACAGTACGGGGCAGGCCGTCTTTTATCCCTGCTGTGCCCGTCCCTGCAATGATCGAAATGGCACCGGTCGGGCTGATCTTAAAGATTTGGCGGGAGTTTTCGCCGGGCACAAAGATATTGCCCCATTTATCGACACGGATTTCGTGGACCAAGAAACTGGCTGCTGCGCCTGTAGATGCCTGGGTGATCGTCGCAAAAGTGGTGACATTGCCTGCCGCATCAATCTTGCGGATGGCATTGTTCTCGACATCGCCGACAAAAATATTGCCTTGGCCATCGAGGCCGAGGCCTTCGAGATGTTTAAAGCGGGCATTGGTGCCCTGGGCATTGACAATTCCCCCGACCACATCCCCTGCCACACGGGTCACAGTACCTGTGCTGACATCCACCTTTGAGACAAAGGCACAACGCGATCCAGTTGGACTGTTGGGCTGTTCATTTGAGGAAACATAGAGGAAGCCGTCTTTAAAGTCGACCCCTTCGGGCCCGAGAATCATGGCTACCGTGGTCACATTGCCCGAGGCGGCATCAATTTTGCGAATGGCGTGGTTGCCAGTATCTGCGACATAAATATTGCCTTGATCATCTGCGGCTAAATCTTCGGGGGTGTTCCAGCGGGCAGTGCTGCGGTGAACAGATCCCACTGGATTGGTGGGCGGGGTATTGCAAGGCGTTCCAGCCACAGCAGCAGGAGCACTAACGGTACCTGACATGCCAACCACAGAATCACCACTGCGCCAAAGGAGAGTCCCATCGTTGGTAAAGGCATCGATCGTATTGTTGAGGTTGGACACATAGATATTGTTGTTGGTGTCCAAGGTAATGCCGTGGGGTGATGCCACCGCTTTGTTGACAGTTAAGAAATTGGTCAGATAATCGGCATAGCTGATCACGGGATTGGCTGTTGCGCCATACATGAAGAAGCCTGGATATTCTTTTTCAACATTGGGAATCGGATCCGTATTCAGACGAACTGAAACATTGACCACTTCCCATTGTGGGCTGAGATAGCGATTGGGGGTGCCAATAAAATTTTTCACTTCACTGAAGGTGTCAATCAAGATCGTTGAAGTGGCACTTCCTGCAGGGTTGGTCACCGTTACGGGACCTGTCGTAAAGCCGGGTGGAATCACGGCCCGGATCTCCGTATCGCTGATCACTTCAAACGCCGTGGCATTAAAGCCCGCAAAACTGACCTGGGTTGCAGTGGTGTAATTGCTGCCTGTCAGGGTGATCACAGGCTTGCCACTGCTGGTATCCACAGTACCGAGCTGGGTGATGGTCGGAGGCTGGATGATCGGGTAATTTTGGAATGTGGCATTGCCACTGGGCGTTACCACAGTCACATCGCCGGTTTTGGCACCTGCAGGCACCGTGACGGTGACCGTCGTGCCATCCGCTGAGACCTGAGTGACAGTGGCGGGGATCTGTCCACCACTGCCATTGTTAAAGTTGACAGTGGTGGCCCCTTGCAGGTTGGCCCCACTCAGCACCAATGGATTGCCCGGTACAGCCCCATTTTGGGGACCCATTGCGGTCACGACGGGGGTATTGATGGTATAAGTGGGACTGGGCAAGCCATTGCCACCGTTGGGCGTGACTGTGATTACGCCTGTTTGGGCATCTGCTGGGACTTTAACCCGGATCGTGGTGGCCGTTTTTTCGAGAATATCTTCAGGCGCAAGCGGGTTGGCACTGCCTGTAAACTGCACAGTGAGGTCGGTTTCGTTGGGTTTAAAGCCACTGACGGTTAAAATCACTTCATCCCCAGGCTTGCCGCCGGGTTTGTTGAGCGCTGTAACAGCCTGATTGACAGAATAGCTGCCTTGATTGCTGGTTTGGTTATTGTTGACCACGGTAATGGGCAGATTGCTGCCCGTTAAACCTGGGGGCACTGTGACAATCAAAGTGGTAGCGGTGGCAGCAGTGACCACGGCTGCCACGCCACCAATCAAGACCCGGTTTCCATTGGGATTGTTGGGATCGTAAGAGGCGGCAGTGGTATCAAAACCATCTCCCGTCAGGGTCAGACTGCTGCCAGAAGAACCACTGTTTGCACTCTGGGCTTTGATCACGGGTGGCAAGACCACGGGATTGCCGGTGGTGCCGCTGCCCAGGGTCACATTGCCATTGGTATCCACAGTCACGGTTGTGCGCTGTGTGACCCCCCCATTGAGGCCATCAATTTTGACGATTGCGTCCCAAGTGCCGGGAATGACCGCCGGAATATTGCCCGTGTCTTTTTTGTCATTGGGTTGGGAGACAATGGCATTGGGATTGGTACTGGAAGCAGGATCGGTGATTTGGAGCGAGATATTGCTATTGGTAAACGGCTGGTTTTGAGCGGTGCGCACAACAATGTTGATCGGTTGCGCATTTTGTTGCCACCCATTGGGAATGGGATTGCCTGGGGTATATGCGGGGATTTGGCCGTCGTTATCGGCGATGGCTGCGGCAATCGCTGCGGCATCCAGTTTGGCTGGATGAAAGACATAATTGGCCCCGTTGGGAATATTGGTGCCAAAGGCCAGGTTATTGATCAGGGTTTGCAGGGCAGTGGTGTTTAAATTATTGAGTAAATCAGGGTGAGAGGCTTGCAAAGCTTCGATCACGTTGGCCACGGCAGTACTTTGCCAATTAAACGTCAAGGTGATATCGTCGCTCTGGTTCTGGGACAGGGAGTTGTAAACCGCTTTGAGAATCCCGCCGTTGATAGCCTGTTTGCCGGTGTCGTAGGCCTGAACCGAAACAATCCGGTTTTTGCCTTTGGGGACGGCCCGGATGACCATATTGGTGGTATTGTTGCCAATATTGGTGACAGCCTTATACCCCTCTTCATTGTCAATCTGGTTAGAGAGATCTCCGCTTTTGACCCAGGCCTTGAGAAAGGCAAAACGGCTCAATTCGAGATTTTGAATGCGCATGCCCGGGGTTCCGATGATCACTTTGAGACCCAATTCGTCTCGGCCCGCGCGGCTTTTAATCAGTGAAGTGGCCCCCTGGAGGGGATTATAAGGCAAAAAGGCATAGGTATTGCCGGGAACTTGGACATCTTGGGCATCTTGGGGAAAATAATAAGCGACTGGAGCAACCACATTCTGTGTTTTGGCAGGTGAGAGAGCCCGATCGGGGGGAAAACCCGTACAGGCAACCAACAGCAGGGACAGGGCCAAACTGGCTCTTTTCACAAATCTCATCTCCTTTGGCCGGGTGATTGGCAAAACACCGGGCCCGAAAACCGTGTTTTAAGGTTGAGCGACATTGTTTACACTGAGCTTATTGCAAATTTTCTAGCTCATCTTCTAGCTTACCTTCAAATTTTCGATTAGTCCATGTTTTTGCAGGGAGGCATTGCCATGGTCCCATGTTAATCTGTAAGCATGGTCTTCAATGAAATCAGCAAAGACCCAGCGCGTAATCTGCCAGAACAATATACCAGTACAAAAAAGTCAGGTAGCCATGATTCTCTTCAACCCCCAACGCAGCACCTTTAATCACCTCGACCCCAACAGCGCCGCATTGATGCAAAAAAGCGTTGCTTTTTTTGAAAAAAAGGGGCTGGCTCAAATCAAACACGACGACCGCGAACGGCTTTGGTACGAGGATATTTTGGAATTTTTCAAACAGGAACAGGCCTTTGCGACCTTGCTAACCCCATCCGGCTATGGCGCAGAAGATTCTCGCTGGGACACCACACGGATCTGCGCTTTCAACGAAATTCTCGGTTTTTACAGCACGTCATATTGGTATACCTGGCAGGTTAGTATTTTGGGCCTGGGTCCCATCTGGATCAGCCAAAACGAAACCGTGAAAAAACAGACAGCCAAATTCTTACAGGCAGGGGGCATCTTTGCCTTTGGCGTCTCAGAAAAAGAGCACGGGGCCGACCTCTATGCCAGTGATATGACCCTCAAACCCGATGGGAAGGGGGGCTATCTTGCCAATGGCCGCAAATATTATATCGGTAACGGCAATTTGGCGTCTTACGTCTCAACCTTTGGCAAACGCCCCAAAGTGGACGCAACAGACGGCCATGAATTTGTCTTTTTTGTCTCTCAAACCTCACAACCCGAATACCACTGCCATCAAAACCTGATCAATTCCCAGAATTACATTGCCGAATTTGAACTCAAAGATTACCCCGTGAGCGAAGACGAGATCTTGGCTTCGGGCCAAGCCGCTTGGGACATGGTGCTCAACAGCATCAATATTGGCAAATTTAATCTGGGTTTTGCCGCCATTGGCATGTGTACCCATGCCTTTTATGAGGCCATCAATCACGCAGCCAACCGCTCGCTGTTTAAACATTATGTGACCGACTTTGTGCATATTCGTCAATTGTTCATGGATGCCTATTGCCGCCTCGTTGCAATGAAGGCCTTCTCAACCCGCAGTATTGACTATTTCCGCCATGCCAGCCCTGAAGATCGGCGCTATCTGCTGTATAACCCTATGGTCAAAATGAAAGTGACAACCCAGGGCGAAGAGGTGATGAACCTGCTTTGGGACGTAATCGCCGCCAAAGGCTTCGAAAAATCCACCTATTTTGAAATGGCTGTGCGGGATATTCGCGGGCTGCCCAAACTCGAAGGCACCGTGCATGTAAATATGGCTTTGATTATCAAATTCATGAAAAATTACTTTTTTAATCCCCAGGCCTATCCCGAACTAAAACCCATTCAGGGTCTCAAAAATGACGATTTTTTGTTTAATCAGGGCAGCACCAAAGGCCTGAGCAAAATCCGCTTTCACGATTATAAAATAGCCTACAAGTCCAAAGACCTGCCCAATCTCAAGGTTTTCAACAAACAAATAGCCCATTTTAAACAGTGGCTCATGCTCTGCCCACCCAATCCCGATCAGATCAAAGATATCGACTTTCTGCTGATTGTCGGTGAACTTTTTACACTTGTCGCTTATGGTCAGCTGATCCTTGAATACAGCAACAATCCCCAAAATGGTCTCGATGACGATTTAATCGAACAAATCTTTGACTTTATGATCCGGGATTTTTCCAAATTTGCCTTGCAGCTCTATAGCAAGACCAGCAGCACAAAGCTGCAACAAGTCTTGAGCCTGCGCATGATCGCCAAACCGGTGGTTGACAAGGCCCGCTTCGAGCGGGTCTGGCAGAGTCGGGTTTATGCGCTCAAAGATGTCTATCACATGCAGCCCTGAGCCGTTTTTCGGGGAAGAACGCGATTCATAGCCCGAAAAAACGGCCCAGAAATTGAATCACTGCGCCACACAAAAAATAGACCACCACAACAGCGGGAATGGCAACCCATCCGCCTTTGGCTTGAGTCGGTTGCAATTGATCCCTCACTGCCAGAAAAGGCAGGAGATTGACCGCATGGTAATTGGTCATGGGATAGGGCAAAAAAGCCAACATCGGTGGCGCGGCCAGAAAAAAATAGAGCCCCCCATCCCCCAGAGCCTGAGCCAGCCCCATGATGACCACATACCCCCAAAACGAATAGACATAGCGATTGCTAAAGAACCAGATCAGAGAAAAGATAATCACATAGGCGGGCAAGGTAAACAGCAAATCCAAGCCAAAATTGAGCAAAGCCTGATGCCAAGGCGTGGCAGCGGTGACACGCAGCGAGCGAAAAACCGGCTCAGAGATCATGTGAAAGCCCTCCACCACCGAAGCCAAGAGACACCCCAAACCGACAAAACGGGAGTAGGGCTGCAAACCAGAAAAAGCCCTGATCAGGGGGGCTCTTTGCCAGAGACTCAGAGCCAAAAAGGCGAGAACCATCAAGCGGGTGATGTTTTCAGGTTTTAACCCACCCGCGATCAGGCTCAATCCGATTGCCAGTGTGGCCCACAGGCAATAGAGTGCACCGGGCCAGGTCAGTCCCAAAGGCAATTGGCGTTTCAAATTGACCATAACACAGCGCTCCTCATGATCCTCATTTTTTGATTGTGTATCTATGATTAGCTTATCGGCAAAATCCTAAAAAGGCCATTGCAGAGAAGACCCGACATAAGTCAAAATAGACGCGTTTACCCCCAAACATCAAAATAACTTCAAATGAAATGAGCCATTTATGAGAAAAATATTATTCTCCAGCCTGTGTCTAAGCCTGCTCTCTCTGCCCGCCGGGGCCGTGGAATTCAGTGGCCAAACTAAATTGGCTCAAAAGCATTACCCAGTTTTGAAAAAAATTGTCTGCAGTCCCCAGCATTTTGGTGGGATTGGCAATGATTGTGATTTGGACCGTGTACGCATCATCGGCTCCTGGGCCTGGGTCAGTTGGAGCGGTGGAGAATCTGGGGGAAATAGCTTGCTCAAATTGAGCGGTTCGAGTTGGAAACACGTGACCGGTGGGGGCGGGGCCATGAATGCCGAAAATGCCATGCAAGTGGGTCTTTCCAAAGCCCAGGCAGAGATGCTTGTGCCCTCTTTTGGGATGGAATTTGCCCGCACCCGTGAAAAACTGATCGCGTCAGAAATTGACTACCTCTCCGAATGGGACTTGCTGGTGGCCCGTAACACCATTTACGCGATACATGGCCGCATCTTTCAGTACAAACCCCTGCAGGACTATTTTGCAAGTTTCCCCTGGTATAAACCCAATCCCAAATACCATGATGGACTGCTCTCTGAGCTGGAGAAATACAATGCCAACGTGATCTTGCAGCTCGAAAAGAAAAAGGGGTATATGTGAGAAATCCCTTCCGTTTACCAACGCTGCTGCTCTTGCTCATGCTCTTGCTCATGCTCTTGTCTGACTGGCAGTTCGCTCCCTGCTGGGCTCTGAGCAAAGTAGATACCCAATTGATCAAAAAGACCACCACTGAGTGGCTCCAGGCCAAACCCAAAGACAAAGAATTGGTGGGTCTGAGTATTGTTGGGGCCCTGGAACAAAAGCAGGCCTATAAGGGTCCCAAGGGCCACCAAGGCAGGCTTAAAGCGGCCAAGAAAATCAGCGTTTGTATCGACTATATTGCCAAGGGTTTGATCAAAAAAAAGATCAAGCCCGCTCTGGTCGGTGAAGCAGGGTTTCTGTGTGCGATCAATTCAGGGTTTGTTAAGAAATAGCAGGTATAATAGCTTAAGAATAAAACACAGGGATACCACACCATGCCGCCCTTTCAATTCCCCAAATCTGGTCGCAGCAAAGACTCACTGTTTAAAGCCATGAAGACCCTTAAAGAAAAGGACGTCAATTGGCGTGACGGTCAAGTCTTCAGCCTGGTCTTCTATGCGGGTGATGAAGTGCTTGATGTGATCAAAGAGGCCCACGCCCTATTCATGTCCGAAAACGGTCTGAATCCGGGTGCTTTTCCCAGTTTGCGCAAATTTGAATCCGAGGTGGTGGCGATGTTGGCCAACCTACTCAACGGCGATGAAAATACCGTGGGCAATATGACCACGGGGGGCACCGAAAGTATTTTAATGGCTGTCAAAACCGCCAGAGACTACGCCCGCAGCCGCAATCCCGAACTCAAAAACCCGGAATTGGTTTTGCCGTTAAGTGCCCACCCCGCTTTCGACAAAGCCTGCCACTATTTTGACATCACCCCGGTACATGTTCCCCTGCGCGACGACATGCGTGTGGACGTCAAAGCCTTTCGCAAAGCCATTACCGAGCGCACAATTTTGGGAGTGGGTTCAGCCCCGGCCTATCCCCATGGCGTGATGGACCCGATCGAAGAACTGTCAGAGATCTGCCAAGAGCGTGAGATTCCCTTTCATGTCGATGCCTGTGTGGGCGGCCTGATGCTGCCCTTTGTGCGCAAACTCGGCTATCCTATACGCGAATTTGACTTTAAACTGCCAGGTGTGACCTCAATCTCTGCCGATTTACACAAATATGGCTATGCCGCCAAAGGCGCTTCGGTTGTGCTCTACCGCTCCCCCGAACTCTGGCGCCACCAATTTTATGTCTATACCGATTGGCCGGGGGGAATTTATCCCTCCCCCACCATGACCGGTACCCGACCCGGCGGCAGCATTGCAGCTGCCTGGGCCGTGATGAATTTTTTGGGCGAAGAAGGCTATTTAAAGATCGCCAAAGAGGTCATGACGGCCACCCGGTTTTTGATGCAAGAAGTGGAAAAAATCGAAGGCCTTCACGTGATCAGCACGCCAGAGATGAGCATCTTTGCGATTGGCTCCGAGGAGTTGGATATTTACGCAGTGGGGGACGAAATGACCGTGCGAGGCTGGCATCTGGATCGCCAACAAAACCCAGCCTGCCTGCATTTAACGGTCAACCACGGCCATGTGCAGAGTACCCAGCGCTTTGTCGCAGATTTGCAGGCCTCAG
>JBIKWL010000069.1:0-29470 GCA_044356335.1 Candidatus Sericytochromatia bacterium | reverse complement strand
GGAGGGACAGAGCATTGCTTTTGCAAAACAACTATTAGGTCAAAAGGATTGCTATTAAACGATTTGAGTCGATGAAAATCTTTTTCTGGAAAACTCTAGGCCTTTGGAATACCTTCTGAAAGGGCTGAAAGTTGTGTTTCGATCGTATTCAGGGCAGATTCAAAGTCGTAATTTTGAATTTGCTTTTCTAATTCCTGGGCCATTTCGCCCAAACTGCTGTTGAAAAATGCCCGATGTTGACTGTACAAGAGCGTTGCCGAGGTATCGTAGCTCCGCAGAAGAACCGCTAAGTCTTGCAACAAGGCCTGCAGCATGGGCCCATTGGTTTGAATCTCTGTGGGTAGGCTTTCGGCTGGCAAAGCGGTTTCGAGACCTTGCATCAGTTGCTGGAGGGCGGCTTCTAAAAGCGCTAAACTCAGGCAGATTTCTTGACGGGACGCTGGCTGATGCGCCGCTTGTTCCACTGCCTGTGCCAATCGCTGAACCTGTTCTGCGCCCAGGGTTCCGGCCACCCCTTTGAGGCTGTGAGCCAGGTGCCGAAGCTTTTCGTAATCTTCGTCTTCTAAGGCGGCTGTGAGTTTTGCCGAATCCATGCGGTGCTGTTGCAAAAATTGTCTTAATAATTGCAGATAAAGAGGCCATTTGCCGAGCAGTGGGCGTAATCCCAGCGTTGGATTGAGACCCGGCAGTGCGCTCAGGCACTCTATAAGCGCTGGCGTGATCGGTGCAGCGACAGGGGCCGCTGCTGTTTCTGGTGCCAAGGCGTTATCGTTATAATGTCTTTCGCTTGGGAGCCAATGAATTATACTGGTATAGAGCTTTTGGGGCTCAACGGGTTTGGCGACATGGTCATTCATACCCGCATCCAAACAGCGCTCCTGATCTTCTTCGAAGGCATTGGCGGTCATTGCCAGGATGGGCGTTTTTTCCCAACCTGGCAATTGACGTATTTCGCGGGTGGCTTCGAGTCCATCTTTGACAGGCATTTGAATGTCCATCAGGACCAAGTCGTAATGCTGGGCTTGTGCTGCATTGACTGCTTCGAGCCCATTTTCGGCAATGGTAACGCTGAATCCTGCCAGACGCAGCAGTTCTGAGGCCACTTCTTGGTTGATCAGATTGTCTTCGACCAGCAAAATATGTGCTCCGCGTAAGGCTTTGAGTTTGTCTTCCAATTGGCTGTCACTCAAGGGCTGGATTTGCTGGGGAATATCTGCAAAGAGTTCGGTGAGGGTATCACGCAAAACACTCGGTGTAATGGGCTTTGCCATGATTTTGAGTGAGTCGACGGGGATCGGCGGAGAACCATATGCCGTGGCCAGGAGGCCGCGGGGTTGTGTTTTGAGAGACAGGGTTTGTATTTTTTGCCAGGTTTCGAGCCCTGTCATTTCTGGCATGCGCCAGTCGATAATCACCAGTTTGTAGGGATCGTCTGCCTGTTCGGCGTTTTGGATTGCGATTAAGGCCCGGGCCCCAGACGCTGCTGTATCGGCCCGCATGCCCAATTGATTTAAGAGCATGGACAGGCTTTCTCGTTCTTCTTCGAGATCATCGACAACCAAACACCGCCATTGCTTGAGTTCTGCCAGATCAATCTGGGCTTTGGGCTGAGCTTGGGTGCTGTCAAAATTCAGCTCCAGCCAAAAGAGGCTGCCTTGGCCTTGAGCGCTTTCGACGCCAATTGTTCCGCCCATCAACTCGACCAGGTGTTTGCTGATCGTTAAACCCAGCCCGGTCCCACCAAAGCGGCGGGTGGTAGAGGCATCGGCTTGTTCAAAGGCCTTAAACAGACGACTCATTTGCTCATCGCTCATACCAATTCCGGTGTCTTTGAGCTCAAAACGCAAACAAATTTGGTTTTCAGAGCGAGAAAGAGCAAATATTTTGAGTTTTATTTGCCCTTTTTCTGTGAACTTGACTGCATTGCTTATCAAATTCATGAGGATTTGCCCGAGTCGCAAGGGGTCACCCACCAACATACTGGGCAGATCGGGCTGGATTTGAACCAAAAAATCCAACCCTTTGCTATACACTTTTTCACTGATAATTCCACTGATTTTATCAATCACCCGGGTCAATTCAAAATTTGAGGCTTCAAGTTGGATTTTTTCAGACTCAATTTTGCTGAGATCGAGAATATCGTTGATAATTTGCAGCAGGTGTTCTGAGGCCTGGATAATTTTACTCAATTGTTCGCGCTGTCGTTGGTTGAGGCTATCTTGTTTCATGAGATAGGTAAAGCCAATAATGGCATTCATCGGTGTGCGAATCTCGTGGGACATATTGGCCAAAAACTGACTTTTGGCCCGATTTGCGGACTCGGCCTCTTGTTTGGCCAGTTGCAATTCCTGGGTCCGCTCTTGGATCAATTCTTCCAAATGTAAACGGTAGCGTTCTAACTCTTGTTTGGCGGCCACCAATTCGGAAACATCCATTCCTGTGATCACAATCACTTCTTGGCCCAGCCATTCTGTTTTAGAGGCCCGATAAAAATAAGGTTGGATCTGCCCCTGTTTGCTCACGAGATGAAGCTCTACCCCAGCTTCGCCCTCTTTGAAGGCCTGTTCGATTTTTTTGCCCACGAGGGGTTGCTCTTCGGGATGAAAATGCTCCACCGCTGTTTGTGTGCGCAGCTCTTCGGCGCTGTAACCCAAAATTTCTTCTGTTCGTTTATTCCACAGCAGGTACTTTCCGTTTTTGTCACAAATCACAATGGTCGCAGCCATGGATTCCATCAACGAAGAGCGCATTTGTTGTTCTTGCATCACTTGGGCCTGTGATTGGGCAAATTCCAATGCCAAGCCCAGATCGAGAACCAATTGTTGGATCAAGGTGGCTTCTTCATTGCCAAAATAAGCTGGCTCACCGGCATAGACAAAGAGCACAAAACGCACCTGCTCTTGGACTTTGATCGGATAAAGTGCCAGGGACTCAAAGCCGTGCTCCAAGGCATTGTCACGCCAGCGTGCCATTTTGGGATCTGTGGCCAAATGGTTAAAGATTTGACCCTGACCGGTTTGAATGACCTCGGCTGCGGGGACGGTGGGATCATCTAATGGCAATTTGAGTTTTTCGAGATAATCTGAGGTTTGGCCTGCTTTGGCCAAGACATCTAAATGGCCGCCATCGGGGCTGACTTGTCCGACCCAGGCCATTTTAAATTCCCCTTGATCGACGGCGATTTTACAGACATTCTGAAACAGGATTTGGGGCTGATGTTGATGTACAATCGTTTCGTTTACACTGCTGAGGACCGCATAAATTTTATTCTGGCGCTGCAGGCGTACTTCAAAGCGTTTGCGTTCGCTGATGTCTTGTACAATCCCCAGGGCCGAGTGTGGTTGTCCTTGGGCATTCAATTCGATTTCGGCTTTTTCATGTACCCAGCGCACTTCGTCTCCGGCCAAAATCCGGTGTTGAATATCGTAGTCTGCACCTTGCAGAGCCTCTTTCCAGGCCTTTTCGACCCGTGTGCGGTCATCTGGATGGACACAATTGAGAAATATGGCGAGACTCAACGGGGTGTTTGCGGGCAGAGCGAAGAGGCGATAGGTTTCTTCTGACCAAACCAGTTTGTCATTTGAGATATCAAAATGCCAATGGCCTGTGTGAGAGACCGCCTGGGCGCGGGTGAGGATTTTTTCACTCTGTTGCAGCGATTCCATCAATTGGTGGCGTTCCTGATTTTGCCAGACCATGCTGATCTGATCTGCCAATTGACAGCCAAAGGTAATTTCATCGGGTTGCCAGGTATACGAGCGGCGTACCTGTTCCAACTTCAATAAACCACGCACCTTGCCGCGAATCAAAAGCACACAGTCCAATTGTGAGCTGATCTGCAGCGGGATAAGATAGCTGTCGCGTTCGGCCGCCAATCGCGGATCCTGCAGGGCCTCACTGGCCTCGATATAGCGCAAGGACTGCAATTGGGTCAATTTTTCGGGACTGAGAAAAATCTCTCGAATGACAGGGCCCTTGGCATAAAAGGGTTGATACAGGGCCTCGCAGTGCAAATGGGTGCGCTCTGCATTGAGCAGCCAAAGAGAGACCCGATCAATCGCCAATTCTTTGCCCGCTCGTTGGGTTAGCTCGTGAGCAAAGCGCGGAAGGTCTCCATTGAGGGCCGACTCCAACATGCTCAAATGTGCCAAGAGGTTATTTTGCAAACGCAGGCGATGGGTTAAAATCTGCTCTTGATTGCGTTTTTTCTTTTCATCGGTAATATCTCTCCAAACTGCACTGACGTGGGGCTTGCCATCAATACTGATATCCCGAAGTCTGACCAAAGCCTCTTGGATATGTCCATCTTTGCAAATATGCCGGGTTTCAAAAAAATCAGCGTGTCCGCGGGCGACTTTTTCAACATTGGCATCAATTTCTTGGGGTGAATGTTCGGCTTGAAAGTCTTTGATCCTCAGTTGCTTAAATTCGGCTTCGCTATAACCCAGGCATTCATGGGCATTGCGATTAAAGCTGACAATCTCACCGGTAACCGGATCCATGATCAAAATGGCATCGGTGGTCTGTTCAAACATGGTTGTGAGCATTTTTTCGCGTTCGGCCAACGCTTCTGTCGCCTGCCGGATCTCACTTAAATCGCGGGCAATTCCCAAGATGCCCAAAAGTGTGCCATCGGGCAGATAAACGGGGGTTTTGCTGGTTTCAAACAGTCCCCGATATCCGTCTTGGGCAAAGGTCAGCCATTCTTCGTTTTTGATTGTTTTTTCTGCTTTGAGCACGGCCAGATCGTTGGCCCTGAAAAACGCCGCAATTTCAGGATCGACAAAGTCCTGATCTGTTTTGCCAATGATCTCGGCTTGTTTTGCGCCGTATAATTGCTCAAAGCGTGTATTGCACATCAGGTAGCGCCCCGCTGGATCTTTGAGCCAAACCGGATCGGGAATGGCCTGCAGCAGGATTTCTAGCTGGTGGCGCTCTTTGGCCACTTGCTGCTCAGCTTCTTTTTGAGCTGAGATATCCATAATAAAACCTTCAAGCGCCAATAATTGCGCTTGGGCAAAAACCCCCGTGCCTTTTTCCAAAACATGGCGCAACTCACCTGAACGGGTGCGAATTTGGTAGTGCAGGGTATAAGGCCTGTGGTTGGCCAAGGCGGTTTGGATCTCTTCCCAGACCCGCGATTGATCTTCTGGGACAATCAAATCATTGTAGGAGAGCAAACGATTGTGTTGCAGTTCATCGCTTTCATAGCCGGTTAAATTGAAGCAGCCTTCGCTGATAAACTCCATGCTCCAGTTGCGATCATTGGCACAGCGGTAAGCCATGCCAGGCAGATTGCCCAATAGTGTCGATAGCCTGCGCTCACTTTCTCGGACCTGTTGTTCGGCCTCTACCCGTTCGGTAATGTCGATCCCGAAGCCGATAAAACCATTAAATTGGCCTTGGCTGTCAAAAGCAGGCACGCCATCATCCTGGATCCAGCGATAGATCCCATCGTGGCGGCGCAGGCGCATCAAGGTATTAAAATGTTTGCGCTCTGCAAAGGCAGTTTGAAACCCTTGCATGGCTGCATCTGAATCATCGGGATGGATCAAATCCATCCAGCCCGCTTGGATTAAATCGTCGAGACTTCGTCCTGAATAGGTGATCAGACTTTGGTTAAAAAAGAGGGGTTGGGCCTGTGGGCCTACTGCCCAGATAAAGCCAGCGGTAGCATCCGCTAAATTGTGGTATTTGAATTCGTTCTCTTTGAGCGCTTGGTTTTTTTTGTGATTTTCAATGGCCAGAGCCACGAGTTTAACCGCAAATTGAATGTATTCTAAGAATTCGGGTGCGGGCAGACCTGGATGGGAATTGTAAAATGCAAAAGTCCCCAAAACCTGGCCTTGGGCATCTAAAACGGGGGTCGACCAACAGGCCCGCAAACCTGCTTTGTGGGTTAAATCCAGAAATGGCAGCCAATTGGGGTGGGTGTCGATATCTTCAACAAAGAAGGGCAGGCCAGAGTAAGCCGCGCTGCCACAGGAGCCCACCTCGGGGCCAATGGTCAAACCGTCGATGGCCGCGTTGTAAAAATCCGGCAAATGGGGGCCTGCTCCGTGGTAGAGTTTTTGACTTTGGGGGTCATACAAGAGCACCGAAGAGATCAGTCCTTCAAACAGGGCGTCGCAGTTCAGGCAGAATTGGTGCAGGATTTCTTTGAGCGGAATCTGTTGGTTAATCGCTTCTAAAATATGCAGACGGGTTTGTTCTAAATCGCTCCATCTTTTGCGCTCAGTAATATCTCGTCCCATGCCAAGTATGCCAAGACACTTGCCCTCAGGGGTATTGAGCGGAATTTTGAGGACTTCGACCAGTTCTCGATGACCGTCGGAGGCAAAGGTCATCCACTCCTCTTTGCGCAGTTTTTTGCCTTCACTGAGGACGTGTTGATCTTCGTTTAAATAGCGCTCGGCTTGTTCTGCGGGGACAAAGTCCTGATCGCGTTTGTTTAAGATGGCATTCTCGCTTTGGCCGATGAGGGCTTGAAAGCGCGGATTGCAAGCCTTGTAATAACCTGTTGTATCTTTGACCCAAATCAAATCCGGCAAGGTATTTAAAAGGGCTCGCAGTTCAACCTGTTCGTCTTCAGTGGACTGGTTCATTTGGTTTTTCCTTGCCACTTGCAAATAAATTTGGTCGAATAGCTAATTGCAAGTACTTCTCTCTGACTCTCTACATCTTGCTGGAATTATAGTTCAAAGATGAAAGAGCGTCATCCCAAGAAATTTTAAATTGTGTGATTTTTTTGTGATGTTTTTGTTGCGAGTGTGTTTAGGGACTTTTCTCGCGTACAATTTCATCACACCATCGGGTGTGAAAGCACTTTGCATAAGGAGACAAAAAACTTGGATTTTAGTGCTATTGCCAGTATTCAGCAAACCCGTCAGCAGCTCGAAAGCAGACGCCAAAACCAAGCCGAAACATTGATGAAGTCGGCGTTTGAAGCTATGCGTAAAGCCTTTGACCCCCAGGCGGGCAGGCAAAAGCGTCAATTATTACAAGCCGCTCTCGAAGCCTTTGGCAATGCCCTGCAGCAACAGCGCAGCAATCCCGAGATCTATATTGGTTTGGCCTATTTGCTGATCAGCCTACAGGAATTTGCCCAGGCCTTTAATTATTTGCAAGAGGCTCAGCGCTTGGCCCCCGGACACCCAGATATTGAGCAGATGTTGGCCTATCTCAAGCAGCGCTCGGAGCGGATGCTTGCCATGCCACTGACCAGAACAGGTGCCGCCGTCCCTTCGGAGCCCATCCAAAGCGAAGACGAGTATGATGAACTCTACGACAAAGTCGAGAGCCAATTGCAAACCGCCTTGGCAGGCATTCAACGCGAAGTGCTACCAACCAAACCCACTTTGGCGCTGAGCCAATCTCCCGCTTTGGCCCAATTGTTTCAGGATTATCAGCAATTGAGCCAGAGCCTGCAGCGGGATTTGCGCATTTTGCACAGTGAGTTTGACACCGCGCCATTGGAGCAACAGGTGGCCCGTCTGAATGTCTTTCTCAAACGCTGTCAGGGATTGCTGGCCGGGGCAGAAGAATTGAAGCAGCTCTATCAGGCTTTAATGGGGTTTCGCGCCGAGGTCAAAGGGCAGATCCAGACTTTTTCTCCTGCAGCGGCTCTGCCTCCGGTCGATGATTTACTCGACCGCTGTGATGCCTTTGCCGATCAGCTCGATGAATATGAACGCAAAGGCTATGCCCTGAAAGAGCTTTTGGAGTGCTATGAAGCGGTGGTTGAAGATCTGGAAAATCTGCAAAATTTAATTGACGAACAGGCGACCTAAAAAAAGCGTGACAAGTTCTGAATTTTTATGTTAATGTTGTTAACATATTCTTTTGCCCTGAAATCTGACCTGAATACTATTTTCGAAGGAGTTGACTCAAATGGGTGACGTCAATCGTATGAATCAACAGGTTCAACCACTGCCTCAGGCCCAACCGGTCCAGCGCGTAGGTGCGCCGATTCAAATGCCAGAAGGCATCAAGGTTGAGAAAAAAACGGCAACAGAACTTCAGCAATTGCAACAAAAATCGGCCCAGGCCAGTCAACTCGGCCAGGTGGGCACCCGTGCCCAAATTGATGCACTCAAAGCACGGGTTGAGAATATGGATATGCAGGGCGCGTCCCCGCCGCCTGAATTGGGCACCCTCGATACGGTTGCCAAATATGGCGGTATGGCTCTGAGTACGGTCGGCGGCGGGATTGCTGGGGCTGGTCGGGCGGTTAAAAATTACTTTGCCGGGGGCTTTATTGAAGCCCACGATAACCGCAGCTTGGGGGGCAATGTCTCACAAACGGCCCAAGGTCTACAAACACGGGCTACCGATCTGCGCAGCGGAGCAGACACATTGGCTCAGCAGCGCACCCAACTCAGTGATTTATTAAACGCGGATGATCCCGATTGGGGCAAGATCGACGGGGTCTTGAAAGACGTGGGGGCGCAATTGGAAAAAGCGGGCTTGCCGACTGAGAGTGTGACCGCTGCGCGTCAGGCTCTGTATGGGGATATCACCAAAGTGCGTGATGTCTTGGGCACCATTTCTGCGGCGATGCCCGTGATGCGTGCCATGGCGGACTCTGCCCAGAGTAAATCTGAGGCTTTGGGTGATTTGGGCGCTTCTCTCACCCACGAAGGCAATCGTGGGGCTGTACGCAATACCGTTGATGTGGTGCAAAAGGTCACCCCGATGATCAGCGCCAGTAATTTTATTGCCCAGGCTGTCTCGGCCTCTGAAAAGGCCCAAAATTTTGCCGATACCTTGAGTTCGGGTGCGGGGCAGTTGGTTCAGGGGAGTGCCCTGACCGGGATTATGGTCGGGGGCGGGGCCCTGCAGATCGTGAGTGAAGGCATTGAGCTTTACCAAAATGTTGGTTTGGTCAATAAAGCCCTCGATCGCGTCGAAATGGCAAGAGGTCTGCTGGCAGATGGTCCCGGACGAGATAAAATGGCGACCGAATTTGAGAAAAAAGCCAAAGAATTGGAAAATCCCCAGAGCACCCTGGGCAAAATCGGTATGTTTTTTAGCCGCAAGAGCAGTCGCTTAGAAGAAGTAGCCTCGTTAAAAGCCAAAGCGGCGGCCATTCGCAAATTGCCTGTAGGCCCCATCTCTGATGAAGCCAAAGCTGTGGCACAACAGGTGGTTAAGCGCGCAGATATTGGCTTTAAAGCCGTCAAAATCATGAAAAATATTTTGGGCATTGCGGCCGGGGCTGTAGCCATTGCTGTGGCCGTGGGGGCCATGGCCACACCCGTGGGCTGGGCTTTGGCGGGGGCTGCTTTGGCTGCCACTGTGGGCTGTGCCATTTATTGCAAGGTCAAAGGTTCTCAGCGCCAAGGCAAAATTAACGATCTCAAAGGGGTGATCGAACAGAGCGCTCTTAAACAAGAGACCAAAGGCCAGCAGATTCAGCAATTGCAGGGTCAAATTCAACAGATTCAAGGCAGTTTGGCCCCTCAAATTCATGAGCAAAATCGTTTGGCTGAGCCCCGCAGCCCCGAGCAAGAATTGCGTTTTCAGAGTTTGGGCAGTTCTATTTCTAAGAGCCGAGCCACCCTGGCAGAATTGCAGGGTCAACTTGAAACCCTGCAAACGGAGGTGCGGGATTTGCGTGCGATTTCAAGCGAAGCCAGTGTGCAATTATTGGGCGCATCTCCCGATGAAGGAGCCAAACAGATTATTGCCGGCGTCAAAGCTGGTAACGCGGAAATGCGCTACCTGGCAGAAACCGTCTTGGGGGTGCCCCATGTCGATATGCTGCCCGAAGCCGATGCGATTAAATTGCTTAAACGTGGTATGAGCCTCGATCCGAGCAAATAAACCCCCATTTTAAACCCAACAAAGGACATTTTAGCCATGACAGAAACGACTACCACGCCATTGCACCGTCTGTTTGAATTCTTGCTCTATCTGGGTTATGCGGCTGAGCGTCTGGTGCCTGGCCCAGAGCTACATTTTGAAAGCCTGTTGGTGGCGCTCGACCCTGTCCAGCCCGAAAGCGAAGGGCCCCCACCCGAGGCGCAGTATGTGGCCCAGATCTTCTTCAGCGAAGATATTCTCAAACAGGCCGATTTGGTTGAGTTGCAACCCGAGTTGGCAAGGGCCTCAACCCTGCAGTTTTTGGTGACTTTGCCGCTGCATTATACCGGGCTCTCTTCTCCGCGCCTGCTGGAGGCTTACCAATTGCTCATGACCTGCAGCCAGATTTTGCCGATTGGCTATCTGGGTATCAACCAGGAGCAGCAGGTCTACCTGAATTACGCGCTCAAAGCGGAAAACCAGAATATCGGCATTCCGCTGATTGTTGAAATCTTGGAGCAATTGGGCTTTTTTATTCAGGTGATGATGCCTGCGCTGACGGCCCTTAAAGACAGTGACCAGCCCCTTTCAGAGCTGGTCACGGGTTTGGAAAAAGCGCTGGTGAGCCGGGCTCAAGTCTAGGCCCAAGTCTAGGCCCAAGTCTAGGCTCAAGCCCAGGTAGGTTAATCGGCCGCTTTTTCGGGCAGGGTCAAGGCAATGGCGGGTGACAGCGTGAGCACGCAGCAGATCATTAAAAGCGTCTGCAGTGGCATTTTGGCTTTGTAGCCCATGCTGACCAATTCGGGGGCCATGGCTGAGAGGATATAGGTCACGCTGAACATCGTGCCCATGATCATGCCAATCACCATGGGGTTCATTTTCGGCTGGCTCTGGAGCAGGGTCACCAGCGGCGAGACACTCAAGAACATGCCCACGCCGGTCAGAGCCAGCATCAGGGTCAGCAGGCCTTTGTTGCTGCTCTGCAGGGCCATCAACGAGGCCACAGGCAAGAGCAGGGCGGCAGCCAAAATAAACGGTTTGGTCTTTTTAAAGCGCTGCAGCAAAAAGCCGGTGGCAATCGAGCTGACACAGCCCCAGAGATTCAGCCAGCTCATCAATTGATTGATCTCGCCTTTGATCATTTTTTTGCGGGCCACTTCGTCGAGACCCTGCGCGGCGGGCACCAGCCAGCTCACTTCTTGGAAATAAATCGGCAGCCAATAATTCAGCACCAGATACAGGGCCAAGGGGCCTGCAAAGGAGAGTGAAACAATCCAGGTCACCGGCATTTTGAGGGTGTCGAGGTATTTGGGGCCTTCGGCTTTGGGGGCATTGCTGGCCGCTTCGCCTTTGGCTGCTTTGGCTGGAGCCGGAGCCAGGGGCCCTACTGCAAAGAGGCCGAGTAAAAACAGGCCACTGAGCAGACTGTAGAGTGCCAGGGTGTTTTTCCAACCCAGTGAAGCACTCAGGGGCAGGGTCAATTGCAGGGCGAGAATGATCCCGATATTCACGGCCACGCCATTAAAGGCGTTGATAATCGGGCGCTGGTTCGCTTCAAAAATCTGCATGGTCACAGCTCCCATCAGGGCTACCCAAATGGCGCCTCCCATGCCAAAAATAAAGCGGGCAACAATCCACATGCCATAAGCGGGCAAAAACGGGATCAGCAGGCCAATCAATATCAGCGCGCCACTGAGACGCATGGTCTTGGTCAGGCCCCAGCGGGCGGCAAGAATACCTGCCAAAATCGGCACAATGCTTTTGGCCAAAGAGACAATCGAGTAGAGCGAAGAACCCTGTGAAACGTCTATCTGAAGGGTTTTGAGCAATTCGGGCAAAACGGGCACAATGCCGAGCCAGCTCATGCCAAAGGTGACATACATGCCAAAGAGAATGAAGGCGATGCTCCATTTTTTCTGAGCGCTTAAAGCGGGGGGCTGAGAGATCTGTGTTACTTGGGCCACAGCGCGCCTCCTTGAAATCTTTG
Organism: Candidatus Sericytochromatia bacterium; assembly: GCA_044356335.1. GTDB lineage: Bacteria > Cyanobacteriota > Sericytochromatia > UBA7694 > UBA7694. The sequence goes on along the minus strand of JBIKWL010000069.1, from coordinate 17,679 downwards.
AAAATTTAACCAAAGTTTAATACTTTTGAATTACAAGCCACTTACAAGCGGAATTTCTGGATCTGAAAGCGCTCAGGGCCCGTCTTAAATTATTAAGTATATAGAAAACCTTTGCTAAGTTTATTTAAATTTTCGCTATAATGAACGGAGGAAGTTTCCCTTCTCGAACCTGTGCAAACCCAATGTATCAAAATGAGCCAGATAGATCAGTGCGATTCTGCTGAACACGGCTCAGTTTCACAGCTTTTTCCGAGGGCCGAAATCTTCTCGCAGGCGCTTTTGTAAGTGGCTTGTAAGTGCTTTATTGTTTGATCTTGATTAAGATACTGTTAAGTTTTCGTTTCGGCTTATTAGTTTTGGGATTATCCAGGGAGATCCGGTTCATATGCATTTCTTCTCACCGCTGTGCCGCCTGATTGGCGCTTCACTTGTCCTCTCCGCCCTCACTGCCTGTCAGTCGGGTCCTGTCTCAGCGCCGCTTGGCTCGCAAACCCCCGCATCTTTAAACCGTCTGAACGCATCTTCTGCTGCGGTGGCCGATCTGCGCCCAGCCCAAACCGGTTTTGAAAACTTTCAGGTGGTCAAAACCGCCAAAGGCCAGTACTGGGAAAACATGGAATTGCTGCGCACCCCCGGCCTGCCCGTTGAGATTATGCAAGATCGGGGCCGTCAGCGCGATCCCGAAGTCGTCAGCTGTTTTGGCAATGAACTCCCCCCCTCGACCGATGTCTGCCTGCACGATGCCGGTGCCCCTGCTCAACTCGCCTCGCAAATCCCTGTTTTGCTGATTCACGGTGCCAATGTCAATGCCACCTCCAATTGGGCCACCCCGCCCTATACCAGCCGCAAAAGTGGCCTTATGCAACACCTCAAAAGCAAAGGCTACCGCGTCTTCGCTGTAACTTTTGCGAATAAACACGGCGATAATTTTGTCTGGGTCAACCACATTCACAATGCAGTCAACCGCATTAAACAGATCACCAAAGCCCCCTTGGTTGATGCCGTGGCCCACAGCAAAGGCGGATTTAGCCTGCGTTTGTATACCTCCGATGTGCTCACCCCCGGTATGAAGCCCTACCAAAAATCGATCCGCAAAGCGCTGTTTATTGGTGCGCCGCAACGTGGCCTTGACTATACCTTCCGCCACTCGATTGTGCACTGGGCCCTGATTCCCGAAGACGATGATCCCGTTAAATACGCGCCCGTGGCCTGGACCAAGGCGATTATTTACGGCACTTGGCGCGATGCCTCGCGCAGCAATTTTGCGGGCCCCTATTTTAAAGGCCAGGCCCAGATGTTGGCCCGTTGGGACAAAACCTATATGATCAACCCCACCAATCCCGATTGGTATACCACCTATAACGGTGGCAAAGGTTTTGTCAGCGAAAGCCCCGGCATTGATGCCGTGATCAAGGCCTCGGGAGATATTGTTGGCCAAATGAAACGCTCACCTGTGCGTCCTGAAATTCAGGTGGGTATTTTGGCGGGCAACAGCCCCACGATTCCCGGCATCCTCAATGAGACCGACGGCCCCAGCGATGGTTTGGCCCTGGTCAAAAGTGTCGCTGCTGCTGAAGACCTGACTGCCGGTGGCGCCAAATTGCTCGATCAGACCATTTTGCCGATGCACCATTTGCAGTTGATCTTTGAACCCAAGGCCATGGATTGGGTTGTGACCCAATTGCAGAAATAGCCCTTGAAGCGTCTGTCTCGCTTCGGTTTGTGGGCAGGCTTCTGTCTTTTGCTGGCCTGTCAGGGGCCTGGCGGTTCTGGCTCAGACTCAAGCTCGGGCTCTGAAAAGGGCCCGGCAGCAGGAGAGGCTCTGTCCAACAGCCCTGTATTCACCCAAGAGATCTCCGTGCCCACGGGCTTTCAGGTGCAGGTCTTTGCCGATCAGGTCGGCTCTGCTCGGCATATTGTCAGCCGCGCCAATGGGGATGTCTTTGTGATTCTCAGTTCGCCTGTTCAAGGGCATTGTTTGGTGGCCCTGCGCGATGCGGATAAAAATGGCAGAGCCGAGCAGTTGGAACGCTTTGGCGGGTCTGTCTGTGGCACGGGGCTGGCGATTGATACCTATTTTCTCTATTATGCCAGCGGCAGAGATCTCTGGCGGGTGGCCCTGCCCAGTGGGGGCATGAATGGCGCAAATGGCCTGCTCGTGCCCACAGACCCGCCTCAGCGCTTGGTCAAAGACCTGGGCAACCCAAGCCAGCACAATGCCCGTTCCCTGGCCCTGGATGGCAAAGGTTATGTCTATGTGAATGTGGGCGCGCCTTCCAATGCCTGTCAGGTCCAAGATCGCCGTCCGGGCTCGCCGGGGCAAGACCCCTGCCCGCTTTTAACTGAATTTGGCGGCATTTGGCGCTTTAAAACCGATCAATGGGATCAGACCAAAGCGACCGGGCTGCGCTATGCCACGGGCATTCGCAATGCGGTTGCCTTGGACTGGCACCCTGTTTCGGGCTTGCACCTGGCCCCACATGGCCGCGATCAATTGGACACCCTCTACCCACAGCTTTACAGCGCAGCTCAAAATGCCGAATTGCCTGCTGAAGAATTTGCCCAGATTCAATCCGGAGACGATCTGGGCTGGCCCTATTGTTATTTTGATCCGGCCCGCAAGCAGAAAGTGCTGGGGCCTGAATATGGCGGCGAGGGTCAAAAAGTGGGGCGCTGTGCTTCAGTCAAAGCGCCTTTGATTGGCTTTCCGGCCCATTATGCCCCCAATGATTTGCTCTTTTATACGGGCAGTGCCTTTCCTGAAAAGTACCACGGCGGCGCGATGATTGCCTTTCATGGCTCTTGGAATCGCGGGAGTCAGCAGGAAGGGTATCAGGTGGTGTTTGTGCCTTTTGACAAGCAGGGCAAATACAATCCGGCGGCTGCTGGGCCGGGCTGGGAGGTCTTTGCTGATGGCTTTGCGGGTCGCAAAAATGTGAGCAGTCCGGGGGAGGCAAAGTACCGGCCGATGGGCTTGGCGCAGGCGGCTGATGGCGGGCTGATGGTGGTGGACAGTGTTGAGGGGCGGCTTTGGAGGATCTCTGTGGCGCAGCCTTGATTTTTTGAGGCTGGGCTGAGTCAGGGGGGGTTGAAGCTGTTGCAAAGGGGTGGGTAGGTATTGGGCCTGGGCTGAGCGTTCGGGCCGCTCACTGCGCACATCCATGTGCTCCATTCGCTAAAAGTCACCCCGCCTTTCGTCATCCTGACACGGCGGGGTTCCTGTTGCCCTCACTGCTCCAGCCCAGGCCAAACCTTGCTCTCATCTTTCAAGCATCAAAGAGAAAGCCTTTTTTGCTACAAACTCGACCTCAACGCCCGCGCCCCGTCCTGAGCGGAGTTGAATGCGTCCTAAACAAAGTTCGAATGCTTCCTGAGTGTTTCCCTGAGCCTGTCGAAAGGAGTCGAAGGAAGCTATACTTCAATCATGATGCTTGTCGCTGAAACCCCCCGTCTTTGTCTGCGCTGGCTTGAACCGGCGGATGCCCCGTTTATTCTGGCCCTGCTCAATGAGCCTGGCTGGTTGCGTTTTATTGGGCAAATGCAAGTCAAAACAGAGGAAGATGCCCTGTCTTATTTGCAAAAGGGGCCGCTCAAGATGTATCAGGAGCGGGGCTTTGGGCTCTATGGGGTGGCACTCAAAGGCACGGGGGAGCTGATCGGGCTCTCTGGGCTGATCAAACGCCCGACTTTGCCCGATGTGGATTTGGGCTTTGCCTTTTTGGCGCGCTTTTGTGGTCAGGGTTATGCCTTTGAAGCGGCGCAGGCCTGTGTGGTTTTGGCCCGGGAGCAGTTTCACTTGGCGCGTTTGGTGGCGATCACCGACAGCGACAATCGCCGCTCGATTCACTTGCTGACCCGTTTGGGCATGGTCTTTGAAACCCAGGTGCAATTGACAGAGAGTGCGCCCCTGCTCGATCTCTTTGCGCTCAATTGGCCCGCTCAAGCGGAGAGCGGTATACTGGAGCAAGCCCGCTAATTTCGCTTGCTGTTTTCCAGTCTGTGCCCGAAAGGACCTTTTATGACCCGTTTAACCCCCTCTTTTAAAACCCTTGTCCCCGCGCTTTTGCTGCTGACTTTGGCTGCCTGCCAGGTGCCCAAATCCACGCCCGGAACAGCCTCCAACCCCGGAACAGCCAGCCCGCTGCCACTCAGTACCCCCACCAGCTCTCCCTCCCCTGCTGGGCAGAGCTTTCTGGCTGAACTCGATGGCAGCCAAGAGACACCCCAGGTCACCACGGCAGGTTTTGGTGTGGCCAGTGCCAGCCTCAACCCAGATAAAACAGAATTCAGCCTGAATGGCGTTGTCAGCGGCTTAAGCGGTGCGGTGACAGCGGCGCATATCCACAAAGGGGCCAAAGGCGCCAAAGGGGATCCCGTCAAAACTCTGACCGTCACAGGCAATCGCTTCGCCCTGACCTGGAAAAGCAGCGACAGCGATCAGCCCCTGAGCAAAGAATTGCTGGATGAACTGACCAAAGGCAATCTCTATCTCAATTTACACACCCAGGCCCAGCCCGATGGCGAAATTCGCGGCCAATTGCTGGCCAGCACAGGCAAAGATTTTGCCGTCTTGCTCGAAGGCGACCAAGAAGTGCCAACCACCAAATCTGGGGCCAGTGGCAGTGCCCGCGTCAGCCTCAATGCCGCACAGACCGAAGCCACGATCTCTGCTGCCTTTGTCAATCTGAGTGGCCCAGCGACAGGGGCCCATTTGCACAAAGCAGCCAAAGGCGCCAACGGGCCTGTGGTCAAAGATTTGCAGATTCAAGGCAATCGCCTCAGTGGCACCTGGCGCAGAACAGATGCCACCCAACCCTTGACGGCTGCCCTGCTGCAAGATTTGCTCCAAGGCAATCTCTACTTGAACGTGCACTCCAAGGCCTATCCCGCTGGGGAGATTCGCGGGCAGGTGAGTCATTAGGGGGCGGAATTAACATGAGCAAACCGATTCAAAAATGTGGACTTGCGCTGCTCTTGCTGGCTGTCTCTCTGCCTGCCTGGAACTTTGAGGCACGGGCTCAGCGCGACCCCAACCAGACCTACCAAGGGCAAGACTACCTCTGTTATGAAAAACACGATCTGCATTTTTACCAGAATTACCGCTGGTTTGCGGCTGAAATGCCGCTGAAGGTGTATATCCCGCCCGTGAACAAGGCCTGGGGAGCCAAGAATTTGGCTATGTATACGCCGCTGGTGCAGCAGGCCTTTCTCAATTGGAGCAAAGCCGTTCCCAAACTGCGCTTTCAATGGGTCAACAACCCCAAACAGGCCCAGATTCAGGTGCTTTGGCAAGAGAAATACCCCGAAAGTGAAGTGACCTGGGGGCGGGCGGCGTATCCCACGCCTTACCTCGACAAGAAAACCAAAAAAATTCGCCACAAGAGTACGCTCTTTTTGGCGATCAAGGCCCAAGATGGCACGGCGATGGCGCCCGGTGAAGCGCTCTTTTCAGAAGATGAATTGCTGGCGATTGCCACCCATGAGGTGGGGCACGCGCTGGGACTCGGCCACAGCGGCCATGCCGAAGATTTGATGTACCATGCCATGTATGCCCGCTTTGACGGCAGCTGGGAGATCACCGAGCGGGATCGTGCCAGTTTGCGGCGGTTGTATGATTTGCCCGAAGATTTAGAAATATCACCCTGTAATGGGTAGCGATTGAGTGAAAAAATGAAAGAAGTTGTGCGTTTACACAAATACCTGGCCCAAGCGGGTCTGGGTTCGCGCCGGAGCAGCGAGCGAATGATTCAGGCTGGCCGCGTGGCGATCAATGGCAAGGTCTGTGAGACCCTGGGTACCACGATTGATCCTGAAAAAGACACCGTTACTCTCGATGGCAACAAGGTCTTGATGCCCGATGAGAAGAGATATATTATCCTGAACAAACCCGAAGGGTATATGGTCAGCCGTTCGGATCCCCATCAGCCGAAGACGATTTACACCCTTTTGCCGAAAGAATTTGAGCAATTGCACCCCGTTGGCAGGCTCGATCAAAACAGCTGCGGCCTTTTGCTCTTGACCAACGATGGCGAGCTGACCGAAAAACTCTTGCACCCGCGCTTTAAGCTCGAAAAAGTCTACAAGGTGCAGGTCAAAGGCAAAGCCACTGATCTGGCCCTCAACTATATGCGCACCGGCGTCGATCTCTCTGACGGCAAAACCCAGCCAGCGCGCGTGGTGCGGCTCAAGCAGCGCAGCGAAAATAGCTGGATTGAATTTGGGCTCAAAGAGGGCCGCAACCGCCAGATTCGCAGAATGTGCCGCTCGGTCGGCCTCGATGTCGTGACCCTCGAACGCACCGCTTTTGGGCCTTTGCTCTTGGGTAATTTGCGTGAGGGAGCTTGGCGCTCGTTGACGGAAGAGGAAGTCCATATCCTGATCAAAAAAGCCAAGATCAAGACAGACAAACCCGCCCGTTCGCAAAGTGCCAATGCGGGCACCACGGCCAAATTTGTCAAAACTGAAGAGGCTGAAGCCCCCCTGGATTGGAAGCCTGGCCCACGGACGGGGCCTAAAAAAGACGGTCCTCGTGTAGAGAAGACGAAGGGGCCAAGACGTGTGGCGCGACCTGTGCAGGGCGAACGCGAAGAAAAACGCAGCCCGGCCTCAGATCGGCCCCGTGCTGCTTTTTCAACCAGAGCGCGCAGTTCGTCCTCCGACAAACCCCGGGGTTATTCTGCGGATAAATCGCGGGGTTATTCTCCTGAGCGCTCTCAAGGTGACGCATCAGACAAGCCTCGGACTTACTCTGCAGGTCGCTCGCTGCCTTCGGATTCGGACAAGCCGCGCGGTTACTCCGCCGATCGCTCGCGCAGCTCAAGCTCTGACAAGCCCCGGGGCTATTCAGCGGATAAATCGCGGGGTTATTCTCCTGAGCGCTCTCAAGGTGACGCATCAGACAAGCCTCGGACTTATTCTGCAGGTCGTTCGCGGCCTTCAGATTCGGACAAGCCGCGCGGTTACTCAGCCGATCGCTCACGCAGTTCAGGCTCAGACAAACCCCGCAGCTATTCAGCTGATCGCTCGCGCTCATCGTCATCCGACAAGCCGCGCACGGGGTCTTCGGGCAAATCGCGGAGTGGCCCCTCTGCCGGGCGTTCGCGGCCTTCGGCTCCGGGCCGACCCAGCAAAGGCCCCAAACGGGGTGGCTAATTTTGTTATAATCTCACTCAGGGGTTTAAGTTCTAAACAAACTCGGCCGATAAACCCCAAACGGAGATACAACCATGTTTGACCAGATTCACAAAATGACCCAGACCCTGCACGGGGCCCTCGACGGCCTGAGTGCGCGGCAGCGTGTAATTTCAAACAATCTGGCAAATGCCGATACCCCCGGTTTTAAGGCCTCAGAAGTCGAATTTGAGGCCCAATTGCAAAAGGGCCTGGCCCAGGCGCGGACGCAAGGAGGGGCTTCGCTGGCGGGATATCTCACCCACGAAAAACATTTGCCCCTGGATGGCCTGCCTGCCGACCCGCCGATCTCCATTCTGCAGCCCCAAAGCAGCATGCGCAATGATGGCAACTCTGTCGATTTGGAATTGGAGATGACCCGTATGGCCCAGGCCTCGGTCAGCTATTCTGCGGTCTCACAAATGTTGGCAGGTCGTTTCTCGGGGATCAAATACGTGATTGATGAAGGGGGTCGCTAATGAGTTTTCAACATGATCTGCGTATCAGCGCTTCGGCGCTGTCTGCCCAACGGCTGCGTATCAACACCATCTCGAATAACCTGGCCAATGCCAATACCACCCGCACCGAAGCTGGGGGCCCCTATCGCCGCCAACAGGTGGTGTTTAAGCCGATCTTTGAGCAAAATTTGCAATCCCGGATTCAGAGCCTGGCCACGGGTTCTGCCCCTCAACAGGGCCAAGGTGTACAGGCTGTGGCATTGACCGACGACCGCCGCGAAGGCAAAATGGTCTACGAACCCGAACACCCCGATGCCAATGATCAGGGTTATGTCGAATACCCCAATGTCAACGTGGTGGCAGAAATGACAGATATGATCTCTGCCTCCCGGGCTTACGAAGCCAATATCACCGCCACGCAGACAATCAAAAATATGGCCATGAAGGCCCTTGAAATCGGGAGAGGCTAATGGATTTACCTGGCATTCAACCCCTGCCCGAAGGGCTCGAACTGGCCCAGCCCTTTAGTGGCACGCCCGCCAAAGCTGAGAATAACTTTGCAGCGGTTTTGAACGAAGGCATTGAAAAACTCAATGCCACTCTGCAAAAATCGGGGGAACTCTCCAACCGCTTTGCCGCTGGCGAAAATGTCGAATTACATGACGTCATGGTGGCAGGCCAAGAGGCCGATGTCGCCATGCGTTTGGCCATGACGATGCGCAATCAGGTCTTGGAGGCCTACCGCGAAATCATCCGCATGCCCGTTTGAATATGTAAAAAACCTGTCACAATTGTGGCTTCGCCACAGCCCCCTGCCTGCGAATATGTTAGAGTGATCTGGGGTTTGCTACAATGCTTTCGGCGCATGCATGAAGTCCGAATCATCTTTAGTCCGAAACATTCCCTGGGCTAGAGCCGTGCATTGGCAAAATTTCTCCGAAGGGTTTTTATGGCCGCCTCTTATTTCCAGCGCTTGCGAGAAGAAAGTACAAAATTTGTAACACAACTCTCTCTAACCCAAAAATTGGGTTTGGGAGGCCTTTCTGTCGCAGTTGTGGGCGGTCTGATTGGTTTGGTGCTTTGGGCCCAGCAGCCCCAGTGGACCACGCTCTACGCCGAGCTCGGTAGCAAAGACGCAGGCGCCATGGTGGAGCTGCTCAAAGAAAAACAGGTCCAATACCAATTGCGCAGCCAGGCTCAGGGGACGCAGATTTTGGTGCCGTCCCAGGCCGTCCACGACCTGCGTTTAGAGATGGCTGCCAAAGATTTGCCCAAAGAGGGTGGCGTGGTGGGCTTTGAACTCTTTGACAAAGACACCATGGGCATCACCAACAATCTCTTCGATCTCAATTACCAGCGCGCCCTGGCAGGAGAACTCTCTCGCACAATTATGCAAATGGATGGCGTCGAACGGGCGCGGGTGCACTTGGCGATTCCCAAAAAACAGCTGTTTACCCAGCTCGAAGATCCTGCGACGGCTTCGGTCACACTCAAACTCAAAGGCGACACGGCCCTGACCGCAGAACAGGTCAAAGGCATCAGCAAGCTTGTGGCCAACAGTGTACCTGGACTGGTACAACAGCATGTCACTGTGACAGATACCCAGGGTCATTTGCTCTTTGACAGCGAAATGCTCGACAGCGAAAATGGCACCGAAGTCACCCGTGTCAATTCCCAGCGTCTGGAATACCAGCGCACCCTCGAAAAACGCATCCGCCTCGATGTCGAAAAAATGCTCAGCCAGGTCGTGGGAGAAGGCAATGTCACGGTTCAGGCCAAAGCCGAGCTGAATTTTGACAAAGAAGAAAGTGTCAGTAAAGCGTTTTCGCCGACCACGGGCAGTGATCCCAAAACCGTGCAGTCGCTGCGCAGTGAAAAAGAGAGCCAAGAAACCGGCCAAGGCACCCAAACCGCGCCCGGCGGTGTACCTGGTGTAACCAGCAATATCCCCACCTACCAGGAAAACCAGGGCGACCAAAACAATTCCTTTTCGCGCAAAGAAGTGCTGCGCAATTTTGAGGTGCCCGAAGTGCAGACCAAAGTCGTCAAATCTCCGGGCCAATTGCGCCGTTTGACTCTGTCGGTGGCGATCAACAGCTTGTCCCCTGCGCTCAATACCAGTGTGGCAGGCCTCTCTCCCGATGACCCGATTGTCAAAAATCTGCGCGAGCTGGCTGTGGCGGCTGCCGGGATCAATATCGAAAGGGGCGACACGATTGCGATTCATGCCGTGCCCTTTGATGACAGCAGTCAGCGCAATGAACAGGCCGCAATGGACCAAGCGGCCAACCGAGAACTGTGGAAAAATCTGCTCACTACGGGCGTAGTGGGACTGAGTATTTTGGCGCTTTTGATTGTGGTTTATTGGGCCTTTGGCCGCCGCCGCCGCCCCGTTGAGGGTGAGCTTGTCGACGAAAACCGCTTGACTGGCCGCGAGGGTGATTTCTTGGCTTTGGATGAACCGCCTGAATTGGCGGGCTTGACCGAGGCCACGGCCCGCCGGGCCCAGGCGGTGAGAGGGCTGACCCAGATGGCCCATGAAGACCCGGTCCGGATGGCCCGTCTTTTGCGGTCCTGGATGAGTGAAGGCAATTAGAGGGTATAAATAAACGGTTATGTCCAGTTATCGGGATGTTTTAGACCCTACCGGGAGTGGTGATTCCCAATTGATCGGACGCAAAAAAGTGGCGCTGATTCTGATTGCCTTGGGACCCGAAATAGCCTCTATGGTGCTGCGCCATTTTGATGAAAGTGAAGTCGAGCAGATTGCGCTCGAAATTTCGACGATGCGCCAAACCGAGCACGAAGTGGTCAACCGCGTCTTGGAAGAGTTTTACCAAATGGCGCGGGCCGGTGAATTGAATGCCTTGGGTGGGCAAGACTATGCTGAAGCGCTTTTGCGTGGGGCGTTTGGTGATGCCCGCGCCAACCGCGTTTTGGGCAAGCTCGATGTGCTTCAGGAGAAAAACAGCCTGCCTTTCGAGGCCTTCCGCAAAGCAGACCCAGCCCAGGTGGCTCATTTGATTCAGAATGAACATCCCCAGACCATTGCCCTGATTTTGGCTTATCTCAAGCCTGAACAGGCGGCGGTGGTGCTCTCAAATCTCAACGACGACTTGCAAATCGAGGTCTCGACCCGCATGGCCACGATGGAGCGCGCAGGCCTCGAAGTGGTCAAAGAGATAGAAACCATTTTACAGTCGAAATTTGCCTCCATTCTCAAACACGATCGCGGCACCCATGTGGGCGGGGTCAAGAGTTTGGCCGAAGTCCTCAATCGGGTGGATCGCAGTACAGAGCGCAATATCATCGAAAATCTTGAGCGCTTTGATCCTGAGCTGGCAGAGTCGGTCAAAAAATTGATGTTTGTCTTTGACGATTTAATCATTCTCGATGACCGCGGCATTCAGCGCCTCTTGCGCGAACTCGACAGCAAAGATCTGGCCTTGGCCCTCAAAGGCGCCAACGAAGATGTCCAAAACAAAGTCTTTAGAAACATGTCCGAGCGGGCCTCTTCGATGTTGCGTGACGATATGGAATCGATGGGGCCTGTGCGCCTCAAAGACGTCGAAGAAACCCAACAAAAAATAGTCAATATTATCCGCCGTTTGGAAGAGTCAGGTGAAATCGTCATCAGCCATGGTGGAGAAGATATTGTCATCTGATTCCTATTTCCATCCCCGGATTATCAAAAATGTGCAGCTCGAAGACGAGCGCTGTCTCATTCCCGCTTTACAGCCAGCGGTCAAAGCCGGAGAGCCTGCCTCACTCGAAGAGCAGACCGCAGCGATCCTGACCAAGACCCAGCAAGAGGCCGAAGCGATTATTCAGCAGGCCATTGCTGAAGCCGAACGGATTGTGCAGCAGGCCCGTCAGGATGCTGCAAACCTGATTCACGAAAGTGAAGCCAAAATGCAGCTTTTACAAGCCCAGGCTGTGCAGGCTGGGCAAGCCCAAGGTGAAGCCCAGGGGTTGGGTGAACTGAAACAGGCTGCGCAACTGTTTGAAACCGTTTTGAGTGAGGCCCAGGCCGAGCGCAAGCGTCTGCTTGAAAGCTCAGAAGCCGCTGCTGTGCAACTGATTCTGGCCATCGTGCGCAAGGTGCTCAAGGTTGAGCCGATTATCAACGAACAGGTCATTTTAAAAGTGACGCGCGCGGCCTTGCAGCGTTTGAGTAAAGTGGCTGATGTGCAGATCTTTGTGCATCCGGCAGATCTGGAACTCTTGCATTTTAATTTATCGCAATTCTCGGATCTGGCTTTGGAAATTGTCTTGGAACCCGACGAAAAAATTGCCCCCGGTGGCTGCCGCATCCACAGCCGTTCGGGCACCATTGATGCCACTCTCGACAGCCAGTTTGAAACTGTGGCGCGTTCATTTCTGGCGGTGGCCGAGGGTTAACCCGTTTTGGGGCGGCTCTCTGGTCGTGTTAAGATAGGGTTTGATTCCGTGAACATAACACGCGATTGTCAGCATGGATGATTAAAACAATTGAGGCCCAAGCCCCTTATGAGCACACAGATTGAAGCCAATAGTCAGAATTTAGCAAAACAGGCCCAAGAGCTGCGGTTTTTGGGACAGGGACTTTTGGGGTTTGAGCATCTTCTCACTTATTCTCTCTCCGTCTATGATCCCCAGACCCCTTTTTATTGGCTGCGCTCACAGACCGATGAAGAGGCGGCTTTTATTGTGATGGAGCCCTGTTATCTGGTTGCCGACTATGCCTTTGACCTGCCCGACGAACTTGCCACAGAGCTTGAGATCTCCCATTCAGAAGATGCTTTTGTGCTCGTGATTCTGCGCATTCCCGACAATATGCAGGAAATGACCGCCAACTTGGCCGGGCCACTCATTTTTAATCGCCACACAGGTTATGGCAAGCAATTGGTCTTGGAAGCCGCCGACTATCCGCTGCGCTTTCCGCTTTTTCCCGCTGAGCCCACAGCAGCTGAGTCCGTCTGAGTTTTTATGCTCGTACTCAGCCGCAAAATCAACGAAAGCATTATGATTGGCGATCAGATCGAGGTGATTGTGCTCGATGTGCGTGATGGCCATGTCAAACTGGGAATCAAAGCTCCCCGCGATATCAGCGTGCATCGCCAAGAGATTTACGTCGAAATCAAGCAGGAAAATACCCAGGCCAGCCAACAAAATCCCCAGGCCTTGGCGAATGCTGCACGGGCCTTGCAGGGGTCTGTCTCGAAAAAAATCAAACAGGCTGTGCGCGAGGAAATCCAGCAGGCTTCTCAGCCTCTCTCCCCTAAAAAAGGGGCTTCTCTGCGCTCCTTGGGCAAAGCGCTGAAGCCAAATTCTGGCCCCCCCACTGATGCCGAAACTCCCTGAGCGGTTGGTCACCTTGAGCGATTCTCTGAGCTCGCTTGGGGTGATGGGTTTGGCCGCTTGCTTGCTCAATTTTTCACTGTTGCCAGTCTGGGCTGCTTCTGCGGCAACGGCGGTCCCGGTGATTCCCCCACAAGACACGGTGGTGGTCGTGGATTTTGCCCAAAGCCCCGAAGGTCTGCTCTGTGCCAGCAGCATTCGCCAAGAATTGGTGCGCTCTCAGATCTTGAATGTCTGGCCCGGTTGGTATACCCGTCAGCGTCTGGTCAATTCAGACAACCAAAATTGGCAGGGCCTGCTGCAAGCCCTACCCGAAGTTCAAAGTTTGGTTCTCGGGGATGTGCAAATGGAGGCCGAGCGTGTGATTGTCAATCTGGTTGTGGCCCGCAATGGACCCGAACCGGCTTTGGTCTTTGCCGAAGTCGCCAAAGATCGGCCCGATGAGTTGGAAACACTGTGTCGCGGGCTGGCTGCTCAAATTTTGGGAACGGCTGTTGCCACCCCATTGCAAAGCCCGGGGCTCTCGGCGAGCTTGTCATTGATCATGCCCGGGGCCGGTCATTTTTATCAGGGCAAGCCCCTCAATATTCTCTTGGGAGCGGGTTTTTTAAGTGGCTATCTGGCTTTGGCTTATTTGGGCTTTAGTTCCCGCCAGGAGAGTGTGCCTTCGCGGGAGCAATGGGGCGGGCTGCTCTTATTGCTCAGTTTGACCGATGTGCTCAGCGCCTATTTTTTGTCTCTGGCTTCAGAGTCGGGGAGCAATTAAAACACAATGCGCATAAGAATTTGGATTTACCTCTCTGTCGGCCTCTTGATTGGAAGCCTTTTGGTGGGCTGCAGTCCCTTGGTCGCGATTTTTTTGATGACCCCAGAACAGGTCACCCAGCCTTTTTTAAACCCCTCTCCAAGTCCTTCGTATTTTTCGCAGGAAAACCCTTTGTGAGTTTGGATACACCTGCCTCTTGTGTTAAGATGATGCTGGTAAAAATCGGCAAATTGCAGCCCATTACACGTTGGAAAGGCATTACCAATCATGACTAGCGATGAGACCTTAAAAGCCGCCCTGAATTCGACCGAAATGAAGCAGCGTCTGGCTGCCATTGAACAGCTCAGCAAAACCCCTTTCCCCCAGGGAGCAGAATTGCTTTTGTCCTCTCTTCAGGATGCTGAGGTCAAGGTCCGTGCGGCGGCTGCTTTTGCGCTGCGGAAATATGCCCAAGATCCCGCAGTGGTTCAGCCTTTGATTGCGCTTTTGGCAGACCAAAATCTCGATGTGCAATTGGCTGTGGCTTTTTCGCTTGGCGAAACCGGTGCCGCTGAAGCGGTGGGCGGATTGAGCCCGCTTTTGGCTTCTCCTGACGATCGTTTGCGCAGCCGCACCGCTGAGGCGCTCGGCAAGTTAGACAATCCCCAGGCCTGTGATGCGCTTTTTGAGGCGCTTGAAAAAGAAGAAAATCCCAAAGTCGGTCTGCGCATTGCCGAGGCCCTGCGCCGTCTGGGTGATGAACGTGCCATTCCGATTTTGATCGCTGCCCTGCAGTTTGAAGACAGTGGTGTGCGGGCCCGTGCCGTTGAGGCCTTGGCCCAGCCGGGTGACCTGACTGTGGTCGGCCCCTTGGTGGCCGCTTTGGCCGATGAAATCCAAATGGTGCGCTCCGCTGCTGCGTTTATTCTCGGCCGACTGGGCCCTGTCGCCGTGGATGCCCTGACCGGGGCCTTGGCCGATGAAACCCGCAGTGTGCGCTCTGGGGCTGCCAAAGCCCTGAGTGAAATTGGCGATATCCGCACCCTTCAACCCTTGCTGAAGGCGCTTGAAGACGAAGACCGCCGTGTGCGAACCCGTGCCGCTCAGGCACTGGGTCGTTTGGGTTCTGATGAAGCCATTCCCGCCCTGATGCGCTGTGTGACCCAAGACGAAGCAAAACGTGTGCGCTGGCGCGCCACAGGTGCTTTGCGCGAACTCAAAAGCCTGCAAGCTGCCCCCACTTTGGTGGCAGCCCTCAAAGACGAGGACAGCAGTGTGCGTTTAGAGGCCGTGCGGGCCCTGACGGATTTGGAACTGTCTGATGCGGTTGACGATATCAAAGAGCTTTTGCAAGATCCGATTCGCCGGGTGCGCTGTGGCGCTGCCAAGTCCCTGGGAGAATTGGGGGATCACCGCGCAATTGGCCCCCTGCGGGATGCCCTGTGGAATGACGATGACCAGAGTGTACGTTTGGAATCTGCCAAAGCCACCCGCAAACTGCGCCACCGTCTGGCTGAGACTGTTCAAGCCTTGCTGCAACTGGAAGAGCAGGCCCTGCTCTCACTTGTAGACGCCCTGCGCGATGAAGACAGCCGTGTGCGTTTAGAGGCGATTTATTCCTTGGCTGAATCGGCAGGTGAAGTGGTGGTTGAGCCCCTGATTGAAGCTTTGCAAGATGAAGATTCCCAGGTGCGCGCTGAAGCTGCTTATGCTTTGGGCAATACCCGCGACAGCCGGTCTGTTGGGCCTTTGCTGGAACTGCTGCGCGATGAAGACAGCCATGTGCGTACCAATGCCTCCGAAAGTCTGATCGCCTTGGGTGACTCCAATTTGGTTGAGCTCTTGCTGGAATCGCTGCGCGACGAAGACAGCCGCATGCGGACCAGTGCTTCGTTTATTCTGGGCCGTTTGGGTGGATATGCCGTTGAACGCCTGATTGCCTCTCTGCAAGATGGCGACAGCCGGATGCGTTCCAGTGTGGCCTTTGTGTTGGGGGAAGTCGGCGACGGACGCGCGCTCTCCCATTTGATCAATGCCTTGCAGGATTCTGACCGCCGTGTGCGGGCCACGGCTGCTGAGGCAATTGAAAAATTGGCTTACCATTCGATTCAACCCCTGATCGATGCTCTTTCGAGCGAGGACAATCGGGTGCGCAGCCGCGCAGCCAAAGCCTTGGGTAATTTGGCCCAGCAGACGGTGGCCCCTTTGCTCAGTGTGGCTGAAGATGAAGATGCCCGTGTTCAGACCATTGCGGCTGAAGCCTTGAGCAAATTGGGCGGCGAACAGGCCTAACAATCATGACAAATTCAAGTGCTTCCAAGGCTTCCGATCAGTCTCAGGTGACCTGCACCTATTGTGGGCAGGTTCATGCGATCAAGCCTGAAACCCTGAACAAGATTCAGATTCGCTGTTCCCGCTGCAAATTGTTATTGGGGCAAAGTGATCATCACAGCCATTTTCGGCATATGGACCCCGCTGTTTACCGCCATCCGCTTGATCACGCGGCACAAGACTATTTAAAGGCCTTGCCTGGGGTGGACAATGTCTTAAAAAAACTCTGGGAATACTCCCAAGAGGCTTTTGGCGACACTTTTTTTGCCATGAATTGCCTGCGAGCCAGCGCCAAACAATTCCCCGATCTCCATGCCAAATTGCAGGTCGCCTGCCAAACCCTGGGTATGACCACGGTGCCTGAGCTCTATGTTGCGCCGGATGGACTGGTTCCAGGCTCTGCCTGGGGTACGTTTAGTGGTGGGTTGGAGCGGCCATTTATTGTCTTTCCCAGTTCTTTGTTAGACATGCTGACTGAAGAGGAAGTTCTGGCGGTTTTGGCCCATGAGATCGGGCATCTTCACTGCAATCATCATGCCTTGAAGGTGGCTGCAGATTTTTTGATGATTCTCAAAGGCAAGCTGCTCAAAAAAAGCCCGATGCAGGCTTTGTTGGACAGTATTACTCCACCTGTGCAAAATGCGCTCTTCCTCTGGCGGCGCAAAGCAGATTTAAGCGCTGATCGCACCAGTTTGCTGGTCTTGCAAAACACCCAACAAATGGCCCAATTGTTGGCCCAGCATGTGGGTGGACAAAATCTGGACCGCGTCAATTTGGCTGAATTCCTGGCACAGGCCAGTAATTTTGAGCGTCAGCCGCTGCTCACTTGGCTGGAGAAGTCCTGGCCCTTGCAGCTCTGTGATCGGGTGCCTGCCATGGGGGTTTGGCGCATGGCCGAACTGCTCAACTGGACCTCTGAAGAAATGAAAACCTACGGTTATTCCAAAATTATCAAAGTATTTGCGGCCTGATTCAAAAGACATTTAGACCGTCTTGCTCTCGGCCTCAGCCAAGAAAGGGTATTTTCTTATGCGCGAAGGACTGACCTACAGCGATGTTTTGCTGGTGCCTCAATATTCAGATATTGAAAGCCGCCGCAATGTCTCGACCCACACCCGCCTCTCCCGGCGTTTAAAACTCCATATCCCAATTGTCAGTGCCAACATGGACACGGTGACCGAGTCGACCATGGCGACCCGCATGGCGGAATTGGGAGGCATCGGCATTATTCACCGCTTTCTGACCTTGGCTGAGCAGGTGCGCGAAGTCGCCAAAGTCAAACGTTCTCACAATTTTGTCATTCCTGACCCTTATACCATTCAGCAGGACTCAACCTTGGCAGATGTACGCGATGCGATGTACCAGCGCAGTGTCACCTCATTTTTGGTGGTGGATCAAAACAACCGCCTTTGTGGGATTGTCACTCCCCGCGACATGATGTTTGAAGATGGTCTCGACACGCCCCTCAGCCAGATGATGACGCCTTTTGAGCGTTTGGTTTACAAAGAGGTGGGCTCTTACAAAGAGGTGGATTACGAGCAGGCCCGCCAATTGCTCAAGGCCCACAAACTCGAAAAACTCCCGCTGATCAACGCCGAGCGCCAGATCATTGGCTTGATCACGGCCAAAGATATT
>JBIKWL010000144.1:0-13216 GCA_044356335.1 Candidatus Sericytochromatia bacterium | reverse complement strand
CTTGTTTGACAATGGCCGCCGTGGTCGCACTGTGGTGGGCCCCAATAACCGCGCCCTCAAATCTCTCAGCGATATCGTTGAAGGCAAACAGGGCCGTTTCCGTCAGAACCTGCTCGGTAAACGTGTCGATTACTCAGGCCGTTCGGTTATTGTTGTCGGACCTTCACTCAAATTGAACCAATGCGGTTTGCCCAAAGAAATGGCGCTTGAGCTGTTTAAGCCCTTTGTCATGAACAAATTGGTTGAACGTGGCGTGGTGCAGAATATTAAATCAGCCAAAAAACTGATTGAGCGCCAAGACACCTTCGTTTGGGACATTCTCGAAGAAGTCATCAAAGGCCACCCCGTCCTGCTTAACCGCGCTCCAACCCTTCACCGTTTGGGCATTCAAGCCTTTGAACCGATTCTGGTTGAAGGCCGCGCGATTCAATTGCACCCGTTGGTTTGTACCGCGTTCAACGCTGACTTTGACGGTGACCAAATGGCCGTTCACGTCCCGCTTTCAATTGAAGCGCAGACCGAAGCCCGTTTGTTGATGATGGCCACCAACAATATCTTGTTGCCCGCCACTGGTAAGGCGATTGTCAGTCCTTCACAGGATATGGTTATCGGCTGTTATTATGTGACGATCGACAATCCTGAGGCCGACAAAGAAGACTCAACCCTGATTGGCAATGGCAAAGTTTTCAGCTCCTCTGATGAGATGCTGGCTGCTTACCAAGCGGGTCAGGTCGATATCCACGCCAAAGTTTTGGTGCGTTTTCCTGTGCCCCGTCTCGATCTGGATGAGCCTGTAATGGTGCATTTGCACTCCACCGCTCAGATCGATGAAAAAGGCCAGCCCAAACGCGACAAACAGGGCCGAATGGTTGTTAAATTTGCAGGTATTCCCCTGGGCGATCTGGAAGAGTCAGGCGAAGTGAAAATGAGCGATCAGGTATATATCCGCACCACTGCAGGTCGTCTGTTGCTCAATCAACTTTTCCCCAAAGAAGTGCCTTACCAGAATTATTCCTTTGGCAAAGAACAGCTTTCTGAGCTGATTGAGAGCTGTTACAAGGTCTACGGCAATGAGCGCAGCGCCGAATTGGCGAACAACCTCAAAGACGCAGGCTTCCACTACGCGACCAAAGCCGGTGTTTCGATTGCGATTTGTGACTTGGTTGTCAACAAACGCAAACCCGAAATTCTCAAAGCGGCTGAAGACATTATCACCGAGGCCGAACGCCTGTTCCACCGCGGTCAGATCACCGAAACCGAGCGCTATACCCGCGTTATCAATACCTGGCATGAAGCTTCAGAATCGTTGACCAAGTTGATCGATAAAAACGATCCCGAGAACAAGCTCAACTCTGTGTATATGATGGCCTTCTCTGGCGCCCGTGGTAATATCTCACAGGTTCGTCAGTTGATCGGTATGCGCGGTCTGATGTCTGATCCTTCAGGTCGGATTATCGATATGGCGATCAAGTCCAACTTTAAAGAGGGCTTGAACGTGACCGAGTATGTGCTCTCCTCTTACGGAGCCCGTAAAGGGATTGTAGATACCGCGTTGCGCACCGCTGACTCTGGCTATCTCACCCGCCGTCTGGCAGACGTGGCCCAAGACGTGATCATCCTCGACGAAGATTGCGGCACCATGAATTTTTTCCGCCTCTGCGATGTCAGAGAGAGTGAAAATCTTCACTTGAAATTGATCGATCGTTTGGTGGGCCGTACCTCTGCCCGTGATATTATCAGCGATTCAGGCAAAGTCATTGTTCATCGCAATGAAGTGATTTCACCTGACAAGCTCGACGATATCAATGACTGGATCGTGGCCCGTCCCGAAGAAGAGCAGTTTATCGATGTGCGTTCGCCCATGGGCTGTGAAAGCCACTTTGGTGTCTGCCGCCTCTGTTATGGTTGGTCACTGACCAACCAGCGTGTGGTGGATCGCGGTGAGCCGATCGGCATTATTGCTGCTCAGTCAATTGGGGAGCCCGGAACCCAGCTGACCATGCGTACCTTCCACACAGGGGGCGTATTTGAAGGGGCTTCTGCTGAGAAGATCTATCCCGGCAAAGGCGTAAAAGGCAAAATCTCTTACAATGCCGCTGAGATGATCACCCAGGATATCCGTACCCAAGCAGGGGACAATCTCAAGGTCTTGGAAAAAGAATTTGAAATTACCCTGTCCCCCGGTGGCCGCAAAAAAGACAAAAAAATCGTGATTATGCCCGGCTTTGCCATTCGCGCCAAAGACGGAGATGAAGTAGATGAATCTTCAGTTTTGGCAATTGCTGTCCGTGAGTCTGGTAAGTTTGGTCGCTCGTCGATTGAGCGCAAACAGAAAGAAGTGGTCGGCGGTGTCAGCGGTAAAATCGTTTACGACGGCATTCTCTATGAACAACGCCGCAACCGTGCCAAACAACAGGATGAAACGATTGTCACCTCCAAAGAGGGTTTGGTCTGGATTTACAGCGGCGACGTGTATTCCATGCCTCCCAAATGTGAAGTCCGTGTCAAAGACGGGGACGTGCTCAAATCAGGCGATACCATCGCCAGTATTGGCACCTCGACTGAATACGGTGGCCGTGTTTCGCTGATTGAAAACGAAGATGGCACCAAAAACCTCTCGATCATCACTGCGGAATTGCAGCTCGAAGGCGCACTTGTGGACAAAACCCGTCCCGAAACCACCTTGAACTTCCTCGACGAAGATCTCTCGGTGCGCAATTTTGAACTCTTTGTTGAAAATGGCACCCGACTGGAAAACAACCAGGTGATTGCCAAGGCCTTTGAAAGTCGCTATAAAATTGAGCGCAATGGCATTGTGCATTATGTGCATGAAGTCAATGAAAAAGAGCCGATTGCCAAAGAAGTCGAAGTTTTGCTGCTCTTTGAAGAAAGTTACAGTCTCAAAGACAAAACGCTCTTCTTGGAAGAAAGTGCAACAGTGGCTGCCGGTACCGAGCTGATGGAAGGCGAAAAGGTTGAAGAAGCCGGATTTGTCTATTACGAGCCCGATACATCACAGGAATTGCTCTTCTATCCAGGTGCTGTGGCCTATCGCTTTACCGATGGTTCTGAAATCCTGGTCGAAGAAAATGCCAGTATCCGCCATGGTAAGCTCTTGGGCAAACGCCTTGACCCCGATAGCGGTGAAATGGCTGAAGTTCACAGCGAAATCGATGGATTCATTCAGATGATTCCTGTGGATGAAGCTGAGACCTTGATTGTGATTCGTCCCTTTAAGAAGTACAAAATCAAACCCGGTGAAAACTTCTTCCAGGTGCGCACTGAGTCCGACAACATCGGTCTCGAAACAGTCACCCGTCTGCTGCATCGCCAAGGCGACCGCGTCAAAGCGGGTTCTCCCCTGAGCCGAATTGAATTGCAATTCAAATTGCTCGGTTCACTGGTGACCCTCGGGGGCCGCGTTAACCTGCTGCCCCATCCCGAACTGGAAGACACCTATTTCCTCAATTTGTCTTCGACCGAAGCGCTCTCTGGTCAAAAAGGCACCTTGCGTGGTACCTTCTCGCCCGAGTACCAAGAGATCGATATCTATATCGATCCCCTGGTCAAAGATGGCGAAATGGTCAAAGCCCGTCACAAAGTGGCATCAACCGAGTACCGGGTTAAATCCGACGGCACCATTCATGTCTTTGAAGATTCCAATACCGGTGTCTTCCGCATGATGTTGCTGACCAATGAACACGAGAAGGTCTACGCTGATGTGAGCAAACCGCTGGTCAAAGAGGGTGATAAACTCTTTGAAGGTGATTTGATCGCAGAAGGACTGCCTTCACTTGAAACGGGTGTTGTCACCAACGTGGATAAAAACTCGGTTGTGGTTCGCCGCGCCCGTCCTTACCTGGTCAACCAGGGATCACACTTGGTCGTTACCGACCAGAGCATGGTTCGCCAGGGCGAAGTGATCGCAATTCTGACCTACGAGCAGATGAAAACTGGGGATATTATCCAGGGTCTGCCGCGCGTAGAGGAATTGCTTGAAACCCGCAAGCCCAAAGAAACCTCTATCCTCTCGGAATTTGAAGGAGAAGTCCTCGACGTCCTGCGTGACGACGACAAAACCACGATCAAAATCCGGGGTGTGAAAATGGGGCTCGAACACGAGCAAGAGTACGCCATCGAAGTGCCTTACACGGCCTCTGCGATAGTCGTCAATGGTCAGAAGATCACCCGAGGCCTGCGCCTCACCAGTGGCTCTGTCAACCCGCACGAATTGCTCAAAATCCAAGATGTGGCCGCTGCCCAGCGCTACCTCGTGGATGGTGTACAGATGGTTTACCGCTCTCAGGGTGTAAAAATCAACGACCGCCACATTGAAGTCATTGTGCGTCAGATGACCCGCAAATGCCGGATTGAAAATCCCGGTGAGACCACTTTCCTGCCTGGCGAAATCGTCAGCGAAACCCGCATCCAGCAGGAGAAAAAACGTGTGGCAGAAATTGGTTTAGAGACCGAATCCTTTGAGTACACCCCGATTCTGTTGGGGATTACCAAAGCTTCACTCAATACCGAGAGCTTTATCTCTGCGGCATCGTTCCAGGAGACCACCCGTGTTCTGACTGAAGCGGCTGTCGAAGGCAAACGCGACTGGTTGCGCGGTCTCAAAGAGAACGTGATCATCGGTCGTTTGATTCCCGCCGGTACTGGTATGCGCTCCAAAGCGATGCGCGACGAATTGCTCAAAAAACAGCGATTTGTTGCCGAAAATACCGCAGCCGCTGAAGCTGCCTCCGCTTTGGTTTACGCTGAAGCTGCGGAAGCCAAAGCCGCAGCCAAACGGGATGCCTAAGATGGGCAACGCCCCTCTCCGGCGGCTCTTCGGAGTCGCCGGGGTGTATCTGAGCCTGCAGGCCGCCGCAATGGCGGCCTGGGCTGAGCCCACCCCCCACAAAGCCCCGAATCCGGCCCTGTGGGGGTATTCGGGTTTGTTTAATGTTCCCACCGCAGAGATTATGGCTGACGGTTCGTATGTCGCCTCTCTGCGCTATTTCCCCCTCAATTCGGGTCTTTCTCTTTCTGCCACAGTGAGCCTCTTCGAAAATCTCGAAGCAGGTTTGGTCTTTGGTGCCCCCCCTGCCAATGGCTTCGCTTCGATGGCTGGCAGTTTAAAATACCGTTTGATTGACCAGGCCAAAGGCCTGCCGGTCTCCTTGGCCATGGGTGCGACGCTCTTGGGAGCAGACCCTGCTGGCAGCTATTTGCCAGGCAATAGCCTGTTCTTGACACTCTCTCATTCTCTGTTTCTGCCCTACGAAAAACAGACCTATCACGTGGCTAATTTCCATGCGGGTTTTATGGGGGGCCTGACCGGTGCCCGGCTGGTGGGTGGTTTAGAAATCCCTGTCCTGGACTATGGCCGGATCAAAATGGAGTATATGGGCTCGTTTAACGATCTCAGCACCCCAGCTTTTAATCTCGGGCTCAATTTTACTCCCCTGCCCTTTTTGCATATCGATATGGCCCTGATGCAAGTTCCGGGCCGAACATTCTGGGACCGTGACTTTATTCTGGGAGTGGGTTACAGCGGCAATTTTGGCTTTAAAGCGCCTGAAACAACGCCTTCTGCCTCTCCCAGTCCAGTTGCTACTCCAACCCCGACACCGACCCCTGTTCCAGCTGCAAGTGCCACACCTCCCTCACGGGTTGAGATTCAGGCTCCGGGAGCAACCCGAGGCAGTTTCCGTGTGCGGGTGCTCGATAAACATACCCAAACGGCATTAAGTGGCGCAGAAATTCGCCTCTCCAGCCCCGACTTGGTCTTGCGGGTCAACGCCCTGACGGATCTGATCGGTGAAGCTGCTTATCTCAAGGTGCCAACGGGGGCCTATGAGGCCGAAGTGGCCAAAGAGGGGTGGTATTCTGAGTCGCGCTTTATCTCGATTCAAGAGAACCGCGAGACCTTTATTGAGATCACGCTTGCCAAGCGCATGGGGCGCATCTCGGGCCGGGTGGTCTTTCCCAACGGCAATCCCGTCAGCGATCAAGGCGCACAGCTTGAATTGACGGACAGCAGGGGCAATTTGGTCAATCAGGTCATGGCAGAAGCCAATGGCACCTATCTGTTTACCGAGATTGTGCCCGGCAATTACACCCTGACCTTGCTCTATCAAGGCAAAATAGTCACGCGTAAAAGCGTCGAGGTTTTGCCTGCCAATACCCTGGCTCAGGAATTTACAGTAGAGCCCCCCCAGGCCAGTCCCACGCCTGCGCCTGCATCGCCGACCCCGGTTGCGCAACCGACACCCGCAACAAGTCCCACCCCGATTGCGACAGCTGTACCGCCCAACAATGCCCAGGTCTCGGCCCTGATTGAAGGCCAGGTCAAAGATGACAAAGGCCAGATTTTGACTGGGGTCCGACTCAAACTCGAAAACGATGATCTGATGGTGATCACCTTAAGTGGCGCCGAAGGCCAATACAGTTTTCGTGAGATTCCCAAAGGCACCTATCGCCTCTCCCTGAACAAACAGGGCTTTAAGACACGGGTTTTTCAAATCACCATTACCCGCACCGAGAGCCTGACCCACAATTTTGAAATGAGCAAGGAATAATCTGTGCCCGAGAGTTTAAAAACAGGCTTAAAAAGCGGCTTTGTCAGTTTGGTTGGCCGCCCCAACGTGGGAAAATCGACCCTCTTGAATCATTTGATTGGCGAAAAAGTGGCCATTGTCTCCAAGCGCCCACAAACCACCCGCTCCTGTCTGCGTGGGATTTTAACGGAGCCCGAACGGGGCCAAATCATCTTTGTCGATACCCCAGGGATTCACAAACCCAAACATCTGATGGCCCGCAATATGATTGAGCAGGCCCTGCATGTCTTAGATGAAGTCGATTTTCACCTCTTTCTCGTCGATGCCACCGAAGCCCCTGGCCCTGGGGATAAGTTTATTTCCGATCTCTTGGCTCAGAAAGCCCCCAAAACCTTTTTATTGCTCAACAAGGTCGATAAATTGCCCAAGGCCCAACGTGAGCAATTTCTCAAGGCCTATACCGATCTGGGCCATTTTAAACGGGTCTTTCAGATCTCTGCCAAACACTCCGATGGCCTGCCCGAGGTTTTGACTGCCCTCTACAAGGAATTGCCGATCGGCGTCCCCCTTTACCCCAATGACGAATACACCGACCAGAGTGAGCGGGTGATGGTGGCAGAATTGGTGCGCGAACAGGTCTTTCGTCAGACCGGCGACGAAATTCCCCATGCCGCTTCGGTTTATGTCGAGCAATTTAAACACCGCACCGCGGATTTGATCTATATCTCTGCCGTGATTGTGGTCGAACGGGATTCGCAAAAGCGCATGGTAATTGGCAAACAAGGCCAAAAATTAAAAGAAATTGGCGAAGCGGCCCGCATGACCATTTCTGCCTTTTTAGGAACCCAAATTTTTCTTGAACTCTTCGTCAAAGTGATGCCCCATTGGCGCAATGAACGCCGCAGACTGCTTGAGTTGGGCTATTCTGTCGAAAAAGAAAAAGCCTAAGTTCAAGATAAGCTTCCATTTCCGCCTGGTCCACATGCTATAATTGCCTCAAATGAAACAGCTTAAACTTTTTCTAACCACTGTTGTCTGCGCTTCGGTCTGTGCAATGGGTTTGATCGCCCAAGCCGCAGACGAATTTGTGACCGTGACGTTTCGGCCCGAGGTCAAAAAGCCCTTTATTGAGGCTTTGAGTAAAACCTTTAAAACCACGCCGAAGCAAATGGGACCTTTGGTCTGGACCTTTAAGGTGCCGCCTTTGCGCACCCGCGGCCAATACGCTGAACTCTTTGCCAGTTTGGCTTATGTTACCGATACCGACCCTGTGCCCGCTTATGTCGTGGCCGATCATATCAATCCCCAGGCAGTAAATATTCAGCCCTATAACCCTGGCACTCCTGTCAAAAGCACCGATTATTTGCCCAATGAGTTTTTGGTCAAATTCAAGGCCAATGCCACCCCCGATGATATCCGTTTTATCAACAGCCACCACGGGGTGAGTCAACTCAGTGTGATTTCCGGGATCAAGGTGCACCGCCTGAGATTGCCCCAAAATCTCTCTGTTGAAGATGCGGTCAAACTCTATGCCCAGAGCCCCTTGGTCGAGTACGCTGAGCCCAATTACCGCATGAAAATTCCCACCCCTGTGGCTTCGGGCGCCCCTGCGACCAACGCACAGGGTGCTCCTTCTCCTGCCCCTTCCGATCCCCAAGCAACAGCAGGAAATGCCAATAATCAGAACCAGATCCCCAATGGCACTGCAATTATCACTCCCATACCCCTTGATGGGGGCAATCAAATCATCGTGGATTTCCGCCCCGATACCCGGCCCGAGACCCTGGTCCTGTTTCACCAGATTTATGGAACCCGCGAAGTTGAAAAACGCTCTTTTTACTCTTACCGCCTGCAACTGCCACAAAGTATGAATGCCAATAAAGCAGTCAGGATATTAATGCTCCACCCTGCAGTGATAAATGTTCAAAGGCTCTACTCCTAAATCGTTCTTTGCCCTGGGTCTAACCGTGTTGAGCGCCTGTTCGAGCGTTTCGCTTAACGGCTTGGCCCCCACTTCACCAATGGCGCAATCAGAGGTGGCTCTTGCCATGCCCTTGGCGGGTGTCGATCTGGCCCACAGCCGGGATATCCTGCTCAAATTGCGCGATAAAGCCGCTGACCTCCACAATGTTTTGCCCGAAAATGTCAAAATTGAAGACGCCCGTTTGATCTCAAAAGATCAGGGAATTTATTTATTGCGAATTCCCGCGCGCACCTCTTTGCTGCAATCCATGAGCCAGCTCGAAAAAAGTGCTTCAGTGGCTTATGCTGAGCCCAATCCCAGCTTTAAGCTGCCCGGCTTTCAAACCATGCAGTCGTCCTCCCTGGTGCGGCCCAATGACCCCAATTATGGTCTGCAATGGAATATGAAGAGCAGCGGCGTAGATCAGGCCTGGGCCTTAAGCACAGGCAATAAAAATCTCAAAATTGCGGTGATCGACTCAGGTGTGGATCCCAACCATCCCGATTTAATCGAACATTTGGAAAAATTTGAAGATGTCTGGAACGAAGAAAAAGGCCCGGATGTCTACCGCAATCCGCTGACGGGTCTGAGCAAAAACTATGGTGGGATGGATGGCAATGGTCATGGCACCCATGTTACGGGTGTGATTGCGGCCCAAATGAACAACCAAATAGGGGTTGCCGGTGTAAGTGGTGAAGGGGTGCGAATTGTCCCAATCAAAGCCACTGACTATGCTGGCAATACCGATGCCGCCGTCTTGACTGCCGCTTTTCAGCGGGCGATCGATCGCAATGTGCGGGTGATCAATATCAGCATTGGTGGACCCGCCAATAAAAGCACCCAGGCTCTGGTGGATGTGATTGAATTGGCCTTGCAAAAAAATATCTCGATCGTCTCAGCCACAGGCAATGAAAGTGCCCGTTTGGTCGGGACCATTTCGCCGATCACAGTGCCCGCCGCTTATCCTGGCGTGATTGCTGTGGGGGCCCATACCCAATACGATAAAATTGCAAGTTATTCCAATGGCGGGCCCGAGATCGACTTGGTCGCACCCGGTGGCGGGGGCCAAAGTGCCACTGCGGCAGAAGGCCAACAGATTTGGTCCACCTGGCCCTCGTATCCCACTTACGAATATTACCAAAAACGGGTTACCAGTACCTATTATGCTGCCACTTCGGGCACCTCCATGGCCTGCCCCCACGTGACGGGTGTGGTGGCTTTGATGTTGAGCCGTGAACCCAATTTGACACCGGCCCAAATTCGCAGCCGCTTGATTGCCACTGCCGACGATATGGATGCCTTGGGCTTTGACCAAGCCAGTGGCTACGGCAAACTCAACGCCTTGCGGGCGTTAAAATGGACTGAGCACAATGCCAAAGATTAATTTCATTTCAATGATGGGTTCTCAACGAACGGGATTGTTAGCCTTGACCCTGCTTGTGAGCCTCAGTGGCTGCCCTGCTGAACCCGATCCCTGTGGCACCCCAGGAACGGCTGTCTGCCCGAGTCCTGCAGCTACACCGACACCCGCTGTTTCGGGCACGGTCATACCTGCTCCCACCACCAATGTCCAATTGTTGATCACCGATGCCAATGTCAAAAATGTCAGTGGTGCAGAGGTTGAGATCAGCGCTGCTGGTATTGTCAGCAAAACAGCCAGTACCGATGGCAATGGCTTGGTCACTTTTCAGCAATTGCGCCTCGACGCAGATTATACGATTCGGGTTAAGGCTGCCGGCTTTGTCGAAACCGTGCGCAATGTCAATTTCAGTGCCTTGCCACCCGTGGGAACTGATCAGGCCCATTTTGTCGCGATCAAACTCGACGCCAAAATCTCGACTTTAACAGGCAAAGTCACAGATAGCTCAGGCAAGCCATTGTCTGCGGCGGTGATCTTCGATAGCAAACAGAGCACCCTGAGTGATGCCAATGGCAATTTCAGTCTGAGTTATTCTGAGTCTGTGCAATTGCGCCTGAGTATCTCTAAACAGGGTTTTATCAATCAGGTCAAGACCCAGGCGGTTTTGCCCAATCAAAATATTCAATTGGGGGCGATTGCCTTGTCCCCTAAAAACCGGCAGGTACAGGTCAGTTTTGATATCAGCAAAGCCCCTTTTGGCCTAACTGGAGAGAACGCATTGGCTCGCCTCAAGTCCTTTCAAGACGAGGTTGTCAAAGCTGGTTTTGGGCTCAAGTCCCTTGCTGAAAATATGGAGAATCTGAGTGAGACAGATATTCTGTTTTTGACCAGCCCCAATAAGGCCTTTTCTGCCGAAGAAATTGGCGCCATTCAAGCCTTTGTTCTCAGTGGGGGAAAAGTGGTCGTTTTGGGAGAATGGGCAGGATTTGGCGGATTTAATGCCACAGCCACAAATCTCATGCTCAAGCCCTTTGGCATTGCCTTTGGTGAAGATACCCTGCGTGAAAACAACTCGGGCATGCTCAACTTTTCCAGCTTTAGCAGCCATCCTATTACCGAAAGTCTCAAGCAGGTCACCATGTACCAGAGTGGCAGTGTTCAAAGCCAAGGCTCAAACACCGCCTCAATCTTATTGCGCAGTGGCGCAGGTACTTTCCGGATTGCCAGCAATGACGGATCTTTTGGCACGGTTTTGGCGAGCACCTATGGTTCTGGCAAATTGGTGCTGGTGGGTGACAGTTCCTGCTTGAGCAGTGACGATGCCAACGGCAACGGCGTGCCAGATCTGCGCGAAGGTGATAATCTGCGCCTGGGCCTGCAGATTTTAAACTGGTAAAACCCCTTCATAATACATGCCAGAGAAGGCGTCATCAGACACTTTCTCGGCTTTGATGGCCTCGGCTTCGGCCATCAGTTTGGCTTTGACTTCGCTCTGCAGGGTTGAGATCTGTTTGGCACTCAAGACGCCCGCCTGAATAAGCTGGTTCTCAAATTTTGTCAGTGGATCAGCGGTTTTAACCTGTTCCAAAATCTGGCCTGAAGGGTTGCTTGAAGAGGAATGGTGGCGTCCTCTTTCGGTGCGCAATTCGAGCAGGTAGGGTTTGCCACTTTGGCGGATATAGTCAAAGGCCACTTGGGATGCTTGCCAGACCGATGAAACGTCGCTGCCATCGACAATTTCCCAGCCTGGTTTGGGACTGGGGCTGAATTGAACCGCTTCGGGCAGGGATGGGCTGTATTGGGCCACGTATTGTTTGAGGTGTGGATCTGTTGGGCGCGAGGATGTCGCTATTTGACAAGCCAAGCCCCAGGCACTCTGACAAGGGGCAGCAGAGCCTTGATTGTAAGGCGTGTGAATCCCTGCTGCATTATTGCTGATCACCACCAACACAGGCAATTCACGCAGGGCAATCTCTTGTAACATCACCCAATAATCTGCCTCGGCACACATCGCATCACCGAGATGAACCAGAGTCAAAACAGAGCAAGGTTGATTTTGGGCGTGCATTTTTTGAATCAGGGCCGAGGCAAAGCCTTTGCCTGCTTCGACCGTCACGCAGGACGAAACAGGGATGATATTCAACTCGGGCTCACAAAAATGGTTGACCATTTGGCGACCTTTGGAAAAGGGATCCTGCTCAGACATCGCCGCTTGGCGCATAAAAGCAGCAGGAGCGACTCCCATACCCACGAGCAAGGGCAAGGAGCGGTAATAAGCTGCCAATACGTCATATTGGATGCCCATGCCCACTTTCATGGCCATACCCAAGATCACCAGTGGTTCTTCAAAGGTGGAACCAATATAAAAGGGATTGCCAAGAATTCGGGTTTGGGCCAGAATTTCGTCCAAGCTGCGGCAGAGCAGCATTTTTTCGTAAATGCTGATCAGGGTCGGGGAATCTGCAAACATGGCGATCCTCACTTCTGTTGGGACTATTCGTGTCATTTCAGTTTCAGTCTAACATTCTGCATCTGAGTTGCCCACTGCTTCTCAACCTTCAAAAAATAGATAACTTTTCTGTGACAGGGGTTTAAATATTTTGCAAAAACGATTATAATAAAACTTAATTATGGGTTGTCCATCACAATTTACCAATACATCGAAAGATTGATGCTCTATGCCAACGCTTTTTGTTTCCAATTTACCCCCTGAAACCACCCCCGCTGAACTCGAAAAGATTTTTTCCCGTCATGGTCAGGTGGTTCAAGCTCAGGTGGCTGTCAGTCAAAAAACCGGCCAATTACAAAATTTTGGCGTGGTTGAAATGCCCGAAGCCGATGCCCAATGGGCCTGTGATACCCTGCACCGCTCGTGGTATAAAAATAACTGTATCGAAGTTCAGTACTCTCGCCCTTTTGTGAGCAGCCGTGCGCCCCAAGAGCGCGACAGAAGCCGCGATAACCGCGGCAGTGATCCCCGCTTAAAAAGCCGAGAGGTCTATCTCGTTTCCGGATTTTAAACTTTGATTGATAGTAGACCCAGGCAAATCCAGGCAAATCAAGCTTCTCCTGGGTGAAACTGACCTGACCTCTGACAATTTAAAGGCCCGCTTTTGGCGGGCCTTTTTTCTGATTGAAGAATCTTCAGATTCAGTCTTAATGGCGCACTGCGGCAGGAAACATGACCAAAACGATTTCAATGGCAATCAAAACAATGATTGTGATTTCCATGATCGTCGAGCGTCGGGTTTGCATTTCGCTGTTGAGTGTGTCATAGATTTGCCGGGCACTTTCTAATTTGCCATCTACTCTGGCCTGCCAGTCACGCAATTGCAATAGGGTCGC
>JBIKWL010000118.1:0-16606 GCA_044356335.1 Candidatus Sericytochromatia bacterium | reverse complement strand
ATCCGATCGGTCAATTCAGTCACGTCCAAAAGCAAGGTCATCAGCTTTTGAATCGTGGGCTGGTGGGGGCTTTTAAAGAGACCAACCCAGGTTTTGGGTAGGTTTTCGACTTCATCGTAGATAGTTTCGAGCTGAGCATCTAGCAATTTGTCATAAGAGCGCAATTCCAACAATTCGACATTAGCAAATTCGAGGATATCGACATGTTCGGAGCTGCCCTCGGGATCGTAGATAAACGAGCTGTTCCAGGCCACGACCACCAAATCGTCTTCGAAATAGGTGATTTTGTGGTCAAGAATGCTCTGTCTTTCCGACTCTGCCAGGGTTTTGGTTTCTCCCCGCACCATGCCAGCGATGTCTGACCCCAATTCTTTGAGAATGGCGTCTGAACTGACCATATTGGGGTCTTTAAAACCATAGACATAAAAAATGGTGTAGTCTTCACGCATATTCTCGACATAGGGCTTGACCAACGCCGGTTGTAGGGCAGGCATTAAATCTTCGAGCATTTTTTCGGATTCTTCAGCGATCATCTGGTTGTCGATGTAGAGTTGGGCGTCTTCGACGGCGCTGTCCCAATCATCAGGGAAAGGCAGTTCCCAGGCGATGGAGACGACCCCAAATTCAAAGACTTTGGCCCGCACTTCGGCATCGAGCCAACGGTCGGGTGTCAATTGCAATTTTTGCTGGCCCATGGGCAGGAGCAAAGGCTCGGTGTCAAATTGCAAATAAGAGGGGGATGAGCGCCGTGAAACCAGTTTGATTGCCGTTGAGCGACCCGTCCATTTTTGGCGAAGAATCTCCATCTCAACCGAGTCTGCGAGGTCAAAAATATAATAGACCAGGATTTTGCCCTGGGTGATTTCCAATGAGGTATTCATGCTTGCTCCAGGATTTCAATCAGACGTTCAGCTGCATTGACACCTGTAAGCTTGAGGGCTTCTTGAATGCCTGTGGGACTGGTAACATTGACTTCGATTAAATAATCACCGATGATATCCAGCCCGACAAAAGTCAGTCCTGCAGCTTTTAAAAGGGGGCCTACCCGACCGCAGATTTCGCGATCGCGCTCAGTGAGTTCACAGGCCACAGCCTGACCACCCGCATTGAGGTTGGCGCGGTGCTCGCCCTGGGCAGGCACCCTGCGAAACCACCCACAAACCTCACCATCAATCATCAAGACCCGTTTATCGCCTTCTGTAGCGGCGGGAATATACTGCTGAACCACCATTTTGCGTTGCCCGTCGCGGGTCATTAAATCGAGTAATGCATTCAAGTTGGAATCGTTGTCTTTAAGGATAAAGACGCCTTCTCCCCCTTTTGCGTCGATCGGCTTTAAGACTGCTTTTTGTTGCTCGCTGACAAATTGGCGAATGGCTTCGCGATCGGAACTGACCAAAGTCAGGGGAATTAAATCAGGGAAGTGCAGGGCAAAGAGTTTTTCGTTGACGCTACGCAAACTGGCAGGGTTGTTTAAGACGCGGGTCTCTTGGGCTGCCAATTCGAGCAAATAGGTATTAAAGATATAATCCATATCAAAGGGGGGGTCTTTGCGCATGAATACAGCATCCATGGCTTTGAGGGGTCGCCATTGTGGGGCTTCAAGCTGATAAAACACCTCTGCCCGTGCCACTTTGATGGCTTGCATCAGGCCCCAGACCTGTTGGTCTTTAAAAATCAGGCCTTCGGGTAAGAGATAATAATTCTGGTGGCCCCGCATTTGGGCTGTTTCCATCAGAGCGAAGGTAGAATCTTTTTTGATATTGATGCTGTGGATGGGATCCATCACGTAAGCCAAGTTCAATTGCTGCATTTTGTCTCTCCTGTGTTTCCAGGGCGCATCTAGCGTCATTTCTAAGCACACTATTCTAGCACAGGCTGAGAGAGGGAGGCATTGCGGAGTTCAGTCTTCGGTCAGACAGGCGGGCTGAGCAAAATGACTCAGGCTGCTGAAACTTGGGAATGAACTTCCAATTGCTTGAGCAAGGTCGTGAGCAGACTTTTTTCTGATTCACCGACGCTGGGCAGGCTGATCAATGACAGCAGCAGGTCTTTTTGATGACTGATGCGCCACAACATGGCGTTGTTCTCTGGCATTTCTTGGCTTTCCCGCAAGAGCCGCAACCAAGCGCGGGCACTAAAATAGGTCTGCTTTTCAATGATTTCTGCAGCAACTCTGAGTAAGTCAGTGTGTAAGCCCCATTCTTGGGCCATGCGCTGTAAGGGGAGATCGAGTTCTGGAGGTAAAATGGGAGTTTCTGCATCTGCCACTTGCTCGCTAGACTCCATGGTCATTTTCCTCTCATGATTCGTTGTTTCTCAAATAATGCGAAAAGCCGAAAGCGACAGTTATTCTTTGCAACACTGGCACTAAACTTGAGGGCTGGAGTAAGCTATGAAAGTAAACATAACTTCTTTTATGAACATTTTTTTATTCTATCAGATCAAAATCTGTTTATCACAAAAATAATGGACGAATTGTCATATTTTTAATATTTGCCTGGAAAGGTGATCGTGCCGTGACGAGGGTTGAATCTAAGCCTGGTTTGTTTAAACGCTGGATTTTGGCGGCGAGGCCCCGTACCTTGGGGGCTGCATTGGCCCCTGTTTGGGTGGGCTCGGCCTTGGCGCTGGCTCAAGGGCAAGCCCATCCCGGTGTCTTTGCAGCAGCCCTCTTGGGTGCGCTTTTGATCCAGGTAGGTACCAATTTTGCCAATGATTATTTCGATTTTATCAAAGGTGCAGATACCGAGACCCGGATAGGCCCGACCCGAGCAACCCAAGCGGGCTGGATGACTCCACAACAGGTGCGCAATGCCTTTGTTTTGACCTTTGGATTGGTGGCTCTGCCCGGTGCCTATTTGACGTGGATTGGCGGGCTGCCGATTTTGATTTTGGGTATTTTATCGGTTCTCAGTGGCATTTTGTATACGGGTGGACCCTATCCCTTGGGATACAAAGGCCTTGGCGACCTCTTTGTCTTGCTCTTTTTTGGCTTTGGGGCGACTTTGGGTACCTACTGGCTGCACACCCAATCAATCAGCCAAGCGGCAGTCTTGGCCTCACTTTCTCCCGGCCTTTTGGCTACCGCCATTTTGGTGGTGAACAATCTGCGCGACCACAAAACAGACGCCTTGGCAGGCAAACACACCCTGGCAGTGCGCTTTGGTGTCAAATTTGTGCGGGCAGAATATCTCTTTTGCTTGGTCTTGGGCACGTTGGCTCCTTTGTTTGTCTACCTTCTGACCCCAGTCAAACACCCCGCTTCGCTCTTGGCCTGTGGCGTCTTGTTTGCAGCTCGCAAGCCCTTACAAGCTGTGTTTAGCTTGGATGCCGATCCCCGTTTAAACCCCGTCCTGGGTCAGACCAACCGACTTTTGCTGATCCACAGTCTGCTCTTTTCTGCCGGTTTAATGCTCTAAAAATGAGGCGATCCAGGCTAAAGAGGGCCAGCAAAAACCTGTTTTTGGGCTTTAAATCTCTGGATTAATTGTTGAAAATCTGCGGGGGTATCTGCCACAAAGAAATAGATCCAGGTGCTGGGCTGGCGCTGGAGACCCCAGATAAAGGGCCGCTTCATTTGGCTCAGGCTGTGCATTTTTTTCAGCTCTGCCGCATTTAAGAGCGGTGACCAGCTCTCAAGTTGTTGGATTTGAACAGGTTTTAAAAAGACGGCGCCACTGAGGGCTGGAAAGTTCTGAAAGGTCTGATAACCTTGGCTGAGGTTTTGACTGCCCCAACTGGTACCAATCCGCAGCGCTTGTTGAAAGGCCTTCATCACAGGCTGTAGTTCTGGGCCTTCACTCACAAGCCCTGAGGTGCGTAAAAAAAGCTCAGGGGTCAAGGCTTTATCTCCCAAGGCGCTTTTTACAGTGCTGAGATAAGCGCTTAAAAAAGTTGGGCTGTAAAGGGTTTCATTTTGCTTGAGAGCCAGCTCCAAGTGCGGCATCAGCGCCTTGGCAACGGGGTCAATATAGGCATCAAAATAAAAGCTGCCAGGGGTTTGAAAATAGCGGGCATAACTTGCCTGGCTGAGAACTTTGCGCATCACCAGTCCATTGGCCAGGCTGGTCGCCACGACTTCGTTGAGCAAATTGTAAGCGGGAATGGCCCAGGGTTCTGGGCGGGAAGCAAACCACCCTACCAGCCAAGCGTGTTGTTTGGGGTCGCTGCGGCTGTAAAAATAGTGATTGAGTTCGTGTAATATAACCGCCACTTGGTTTTGCAGTGGTTTTTCAGGAATCACTTCGATCAGACTGTGGTTTTCTATTTGTTCTCCATTTTGGCTGCCACTGCTTCCCAGATCACTAGGTCTGAAAAAGAAATGTAAGTTTAAAACGCCCCCAGCGGGCCATTGACTGGCATAAAATTGCGCTGATTTTTCGGCCAAATTCGCCAATTGATGGGTTTGCATGATTTGAAGAAATTCTTTTGCGGCCAATTCTGTTTTGGCAGCGGCCTGTTTCTGCCACCAGGCTTCGAAACGCGGATAAAAATGGGCCATTAGGTCAAAGATTTGCTCGGCGTCTCTGGGATGCAAAAGCAAGGCCACCCGGCTTTGATAATCATCCAAATCGCGGGCTTCAAGGGCTGGTAAACGGAATTTGCGGGTCAGATCAAGGCCTTCAAAGCGCAGGGGAAAGCGAGAAGTCGGGCTCTTGCCGGGCTCAAAGATCCACTGCATTTGGTATCGCGATTTGAGGGTTTGCCATTGTTTTAGGCGGTTTTGATCTGAGGCATTCCATTGCAGCTGGCTCTGCCACAATTGGCGATAGGCTTCCAGCGAACAATGGCCCTGCCCACTCAAACAGTCCAATTGGTAAACCAAATTGGCCAGTGGCAGCGCATGAAACCGCCACTGAAACTGTGCGCTTTTTTCTGTTTTAGCCGGGGTGGGCAGGGACTCTTGGGCCAGTGCCGACCCCATGCTTAAAAACCCCGCCAATAGGCCTAAGCAAATGCGTTTAGCCAGGTCATTCACGGACTTAAAATCTATTCGGGTCGAAAAGGAGCGCTTAAGGGATTGTCGTCAAACCCTTGGCGCACATGGGTTTTTCCGTTTTGGCTCTGTTCTGGATTGGCTTTTTGCAGGCGCTCACTGAGATCTGCTGTTTTTTCAAAGGCACTCACTCCATCCAAAAATGCCATTAAACTGCCTGCTGTGTTTTCCCACCAGAGGGTCTGATTGGTCATAAACAGATCCAGATTTTCAGAACTGAGTGCGCTGTTCTTTTGGCCCATGGTGCGGATCGGGGTTTGGTAATCTTGGGTGCGGCAGCCATTAAACAGCCAGAGGCGGTATTGGTCTCCTGAGATTTCTTCTGTCAAAGATTGGGAGGAAGTGTCTTTGAGCGCCTCGTTCATCAGGTAGGAGCCAAATTCATAGGGGTGTTTGTTTTCACTGCCAATGCGTAAATTGCCTGCATTTTGGCCTTGAATCGTGACCTTGCCCATTTTTTGCAAACCCTTGAGAGCATCGAGGGCTTGACTGTCATTACCACTGGCTGAGAGCAATTCTTTTAATGCCGTTTCGTCGTGATAGGTCACTTTGCCCTGTCCCTTGGGGTTGGGCACGCCTTCCCAATCGATGGTGACTGAGAGATTGCTGTCAAAATCAGGACCCGTACCAAAACGGGCATGGCCGCCGTACATAAACACATCACTTTGGTTCATGCCTTCAAGCGCGGTTTTGCGTTTTTGAGCCCCGGATTGGCCATCTCCAGAAGTAATCACCCGCAAAATGCTGTGCACAGGTTGTCCATTGGCCGTGGCAATATTCTCTTTGAGGTAAAAAGCGGAATAGCTGCCATTGACTTCTTTTCCCGCTTTTTTGAGCAATTCCAAGGCTTTTGCATCGTCACGAACAAAACCCCGGCTCTGAATTTCAGAGGTCAGGCGAACTTCTTCACTGAGATGGGAAGGGGCATAGCCTGGGGCGCCTTCGTCGTAGCCCAGGGCCACTGTCATATCCAACAGGCCGTCTTCTACCATGCGGTCATACCGGGGATAGGGGCCATCGGCTGGGGAGGTTTGGGTTGGGCTTTGCAGACTTTCAGCCAAAAATGTTCTGAGAGCTTGGAACGTTTTGCTCCCATATTGACCATCAATGCCAGTGGGGTGACCCGGATAGCGCAACGAGGCGCCCTGCTTGACCAAAAAGGCCTGTATTGCCTGAATTTCGGCTTTGCTGGGCGGGGTTTTGTC
Organism: Candidatus Sericytochromatia bacterium; assembly: GCA_044356335.1. Lineage (GTDB taxonomy): Bacteria > Cyanobacteriota > Sericytochromatia > UBA7694 > UBA7694. The sequence continues at coordinate 10,402 of JBIKWL010000118.1, read as the reverse complement.
GGCCTTTTCCAAACTGGCCAAAAATGCAGCTCCTTCTGGGGTGGCTGTGATCCGCTCGCGGGATGCTTGGGGCAACTGCATCACGACCTTGGACACGGTTTTAAGGGATTGCTGGGGCCCTTTTAACAATTGATTCAGGCGTTCGGGACTGAGATCTGTTGTTCTGGCAAGATTTGACTGGCTCGGTGGATGGGGCGTGTCGGTCGAGCCGGGCTGTGGGGGTGGCTTCGCTGTGGAAATGGGCGCCTCAGCCAATTGTCTGCGCAAAAAATGCAACAGCGCTCCGTGGGTACGGCTGCCATATTCGCCGTCGAGGCCACTTGCATGGCCTTTGTAACCAATTTTGGCGCCTGTGCTTTCGATCAGAAATGCTTGCAATTGCATGACTTCTGCTGCTTTTAAGGGGCGTGTAGCAGCCGTTTTGAGCAATGCCAAGGTATCTGCACCGCGGGGCAATGCTTGGATCCGGGCAGCCAAATCTGGGCGGTTACTTAAAACGGTTTGGACGTCTTGAATATTCTGCTTTTGTCCAGAAAACAGACGATCAAATTCTTCCGGGCCAAAGCTCTGGGACAGTTGGCTTTGAACGTTTGCAAGGGCTTTGTTTTGATCGGCATTAACTGCCATTTTAATGGTCAGGCTGTCGTTTAAGCTCTTGGCCTGTTGCAATGTTTGCCCTTCGGCTCCGCGCAGGGCGCTCCCTTTGTCTGCGTTCAGGGCGTTTGCTGGGGCTTCGTTTGCGGGAGGGGGGCCCACAGTTTCCCGTGTAGCCTTTCCAAGGGATCCCTGAGCGGAGCCGATGGAAGTAGGTAAAAGTGGGGTATTGCCAGTCTGCACAGATTGCATTCAAGAACTCCAAATGAAGTGGGTTGTACTCTATTATAGTGGAATTGGCTCAGATTCTGACGGCAGATTTGTTAGAATGAGGAAATCTGTTGTTGCCAATCAACCCTGATTAGGCATTTACCCAGAACCAAGGAGCCGCTTGCAGCCTGTGAAACGCAATCTGAGAGCCCAGATGGTGGGTTTTCATCATCATTGTATTATCTACAGCCAACGTCAGCATTTTGAGTATTATGAATACCTCAAAGAGGCCGATGAGTTTGGCGCGGCAGCGGGCACCTATCCCGATGAGCGCGAAGAGCTGATCGCCAATGCCGCTCACCGCTACCAATTGCTTTTGGATTGGATGAGCGAGCGTCTGCATCTCAATGTTTCTTTTTTAAGCCGGGGCAAAATCTGGTTCAATTTTTACTCAGATATTGCCAGTCGCTTCGGTCTGGGTACCCAAGCTTATACCACCGAAACACGCAAGCCGCTGGTGGGGGTCTCTGAGATCAGTCTGCAAGACATCTATTTGCTACAGCTGATTCTCTTACACGAAATGCAACATGCCATTGATTTTTGTAATTATTCTGGTTTGCAAATGTCTCTCTCTGAGCGCGAATTGCGCGCCCGGATCAGTATTTGTGAGGGGTTGAGTTCGATCCGTGAGAGCCACGCCAAACTCTATGCCAATGCGGTTCAAGATTTGGTCTACTGGTACATCATCTTATTCTTGACAGGCAGTCTCAGTGACAGTTCCAAACGGGATTATTATGATTTGCTCAATGAAGACACCCGTCACTTTCTCTCTTCGGCGGGGAGGGGCGTATTTTTCTCTCCGCTGGTGATTCGCTCCCTGGCCAAAGAACTGATGCGCGACCAAATTTCGCTCACTTCAAGTTCTCGGTATGCCATTGATTTGGTTCAAGATCAACTCAGTCTGCGTTTGCTTTCTCTCAATGCAGAAGAAGAGGAGATGCAGACGGCCCAGCCAGATCTGCTCGAATCGCTGATGATCGAAGATGATAAATTGGCCACTGCCAATAGCAGTAAAAATCTCAGCAAAGATGACATCGCCGCACTGACTGTTGATTACCGCCGTGAAGTACTCACCACCCGCAACAAGCTCACCGATTGGCAATCTTATGACGAGACCTATCAACATCTCAAAGAACAGGCTTTGGTGGCGATAGAGCGCGATACTCCGGCCTTTGGTGATGTGCAGCAGCGCCTTGAAAAAGGGGCCAGTCATTTGCTCGACAATAAACTTTTTCCCCAGGTGCAATCGCTGGTACCTGGAGCCCCTCCCCCTGGCCCAGATAATGCTTTAAGACGTTTGTCGCTTTTGAATATACCCGAAGCTGTGCAAGACAATATTATTGTCAATCCCGACGATCTCAAGTCCGATGCGGTGCCTGTGCATTTGGAACCCTTGCAGGTTAAGCACCTCCAGCGACATAATGTAGGAGATGATCAACCAACTCTTGAAGATCGCATGGAAGATCTTTCGGAGTTTCTCAAAGAGAGAGGCGGGCGATAATGTCGATTGAAGATGAATTTACCGAGTATCACAAGGACGCCTTTGTCCGAGCAAAACCCAGTGATGCTCAAAAAAAACAAAATCCTCCTGTGGTTGCAGCCAAACCCCCTGCTCCCAAAGAAAAAATCGATGATTATGTCCCAGAGCAAGTCGGCAAGGTCGTAGACAATGTCTTCGGGAAGCTCGACAATTTGGTCAACGATGCAGCAGACTATCTCTTTGGCAGCAAGAAAAAGGGCGGTGGCCTGCTCGATCAGGACACCCTCGCCCCTCCGCGTACCCCTTCTGGGGTTCCGCCCTTGGCACCCAAAGTCCCTGTGCCCAATATTGTGGCTCCCGTTCCACCTTTGCAAACCCCTGCCTCAAAACAAGCGGTTGCAGTTCCCGTTCCCAAAGCGCCACGCAAACCCAAAGACGAAAAACCCAAAATCACGACGCTGAGTACTTTGCAAAGCAATTCCCGCACACCGGAAATGATCCGGCCCAATATGCCGGAGTCCAAAGCCAAATACGATGGCCCGGTCATCAGCCGCACCACCGCCATTTCTGAACTGGAATTGCCTCTGGAAATTCTTGATGATCCCGATTTACTGCGCTATTTTGACCAGATGAAGCTCTACGAGAGCCAGGTTGTCACAGGTGGATTGTGCAATGTCTCAGTCTATGAAGCTGTTAGCATACTCAAAAAGGGCCATTGGCAACACCGCTTTCGGATTCGCTTTGAGGATCTGAAAAAGATCAACCCTGGGATTTATCCCATGGAAATGGCACGATCACGCTTTGCGGGTATGAAACCCGTTTACAAAGCTCAAGCTGCGCAATTTTCAGGTGACGATGCGTTGATTCGTGCGATTGAAGAGGATATCAATTGCTATTTACAGGGTACCCAAGGCCGCTACTTTCACAAATTTGTCTACCAGGTGGTTTCGACCCGGTATTGAGTGAGTCGGTTTTGGGGGGAAAGTTGAAGTCTGCTCAAACCCACCACAAGACAAAAGCCCCACCTTCTATTGAGAGTGGGGCTTTGCGGTTATCGGTCAAAGGCAGAAGATCTGTTCCTTAAAACCCAAGACGTTTCCGTCTCAACCTATACTTATTTTTTGCTGAATTTCAAATTAACAGTACCACGGGCATCGCCACTCAGCATGCTGAGTTTGCCAGGTTGAACCACATCGGTTTCAAAATAACCTGCACGTTGGTTTTTGACGGTCAGTTTTTCAACTTCTGAGCCTTTGCCCATATCAAAGACGGTCACATTGCCGGTCCGCACATAAGTGCCAATCGCTTCTACAGTGCGATTTTGTTTGACATCAATGGTAATGAACTTGGCTTGGGTGGCGTTGATGCGCTCAGCGGAAACAATCAAGTGATAAGTGGCAATTGAAAATTCAATTTTGAAGGCATCTGCGTTTAACGCGTGGACTTTGCCTTGACCAGAGGTAAAAACGGGGCCTTTGACACTCAGATTGTCCCCGGCTTTAAATCCAGGGGCTTCGACCAGATCTCCAGGGGCCCGTTGGCCACTTGGCATCGAAAAACGGGAGAGTTGAGCCGCTGGGCTCATATTGGGCAGTGGTCTGGCTTGCTGGCAGGCGGGCAATAAAAACAGCCCTCCCAAAACAAGAGGCAAAAAACGGGTTTGAAATTTCATAGGTCGGAACCCCTCAGGACAAAGTTGAAAGGAATAATCTTTTCTTAACTTTATTCTAACGCTTACATAAATCTATGTCAAATTTCTCGCAAAAATCAAAGAGACTTAAGTTTCACCGTGCCAATAGCCCAGTTGTTGTTCGAGATCTCCAATAAAATTCAAGGTGCGTTGTTCTTTGTCTCCCCCTGGAGGGGTTCCCGCCACAACCGAGATTTTATTCGAATCGGGAAAGAGCACAATATCTGGTTCTTCCATCGTACTGATCGCCAAATAAGTCAAATCTTCTTCGCCGTTATTCACGATTTGATGTGCGTACTCTGGACCCGGTGGGATTGAAATCAAATCACCACTGGCCAGCAGGTATTCGCGCTCGCCCAGTCGCAGTTGGCCACTGCCTGCCAGAATAAAAAACATTTCTTCGTTGACGTAATGCGCATGGTAGGGCCAGGCTTTTTTACCGGGAGGAACGATGACCAACTGTGAACCGAGTTTGCGCGAGCCCAATTTTTGGCTGAGTTTGGCAAATCGGGCTTCGTAATGATCTCCCTGTTGTTGCAAGGTAAATTCAATATCTTTGAGATTGACAATCGGGGGCAATTGGCTGGCTTCGCTCATGCTCGCTCCTGTGTGATATAGCTCGAATTTGAAATGAGGCAATGTCACTCAGTTTAACATTTTCAATTGCAGAGCCGCAGTCCCATGCGCTGAAAAGCACTTAAATCTTTGCGTGCTTTGGGGATGTACTGATCCGGTGATGCCAAATTTTCGAGTTTGGGAAGGGCTTTGAGCTTGGCTTGACCATTCACTGCGTAGGTTTTTCCCTGGGTGTGAAAAACGACCTCTGCACCAGGGAGACATTCAAGCGTTCCCGAAGGGACTCTCAAAGGCCAGGTTTTGCCCCATTGTTCTGCGCTGATCGCCAGTCGATGGGTACCCGGTTTGATAATCGGTTGAAAAGGGGCTGTGTTGATCGCATTGAGCCAGAAAATAACTGTGCCCAGAGCCAATATTCCCCCTAAGAGGTTGAGACTGTACTTCAAGGGCTTTGTAACCCGCATGGGTTTTTCCCTGGGTTGGTTTAAATACCAAAGCCCCCCTAAGAGGGCAAATAAAAAGCTGCAATACAGGATATCTACAAACATGAATTTCGATCCAAATGCATACTTTTTTTCGCTTTCCCGACTGTTAAATCGTTGGTGGGTACTGTACAATGGGGCTGGTTATGGGGGAAGTAGATCCACCTAAAACCTGATGTCTATTATGGGCGAATGGTAAATGAATTTTGGGCCGAGTAGATGAATTTTGGGCCAAGTAATGGATGAAACTGCGGAGAATTGAGCACTTATGAATACGCAAGAACTCGCAAAAACACTGGATATTGCACCAGAGAAACTCTCTGCTTGGATTAAAGAGCTGGGAATTACATTTAACAGCGATGAATCTGGGCAGACCGTGGTTCCCGAAGCCTGGATTGCTTATTTCAAGCAAGTCAAAGCTCTGTTCAGCGCCGGAAAAAAAGCTTCAGATATTCGCAAAGCTGTGCCCATGCCCGAACCACCTCCTCCTCCCGATGCCCCCAATGCAGAGGCTGGGGCCAATTCACGTCAGGTTTTACAAGAGACCTTTCGGCAGATGGAAATGCGCATAGTCAGTATGCAATTTCATTTAAAAAACACCCAATCTGAAATGGTCAAAGAGCAAAAAAACCTGGCCAAAGTCCAAAAGCAGGTCGAAGATTTGACCCGCACTGTGGATGTTTTGCAGAAGAACCTCAGTGGGTCACAAAAAACCAATGAAACCGTCAACCAGTTCTTGAGCCCCTATTGGTTGTATCAGGCTCTAACGGTCGCCATTACTGTGTTTATGGTATTGATATTGGGGCGTCTGTTTTCTCCGCCTGCACCCAAAGTCATCCCTCCTCCCCCCGTGGCTTCGGCGAGTCCCTTGTCCGAATCGGGCAGTGAGGACTTCAGCAGTTCAGATAACACGACTTCCAGTCCGAGTCCTTCCGCTTCATCCCAGCCCTAAGGTCTAAGTGGTGAGTGAACTGAGCCGTTTGGGCAATTTTATCGACGGGGCCTTCCATTTTCCTGAGGGCCCCACAGTCGATGTCTGGGAACCCGCTGTGGGTGAGGTTTATGCCCAGATCCCCGATTCAGATGCCGCTGTTGTGGGTGCTGCGATTACGGCAGCTCAAACAGCCTTTCCTGCTTGGGCAGCCTTAGAGGCAGAGCAGCGGGCGGCTTATCTCTTTCAATTGGCCGATGCGATTGAGTCCCGGCTGTTTGAATTGGCGGAAGCAGAAAGCAAAGACACAGGCAAGCCACTATGGTTGGCACAAAGCGTGGATATTCCCCGGGCTGTCCGTAATTTCCGTTTTTTTGCCTCTGCTTTGCCTCATTTTGCCTCTGAATCCCATTCCAGCCAGGGCTTTCTCAATTACACCCTGAGACAGCCTCTGGGAGTGGTGGCCTGTATCTCCCCTTGGAATTTGCCCCTCTATTTGCTCACCTGGAAAATTGCTCCGGCTTTGGCTGCGGGCAATACGGTGGTGGCCAAACCTTCTGAAATCACGCCTTTGACGGCGACCCTTTTGGGAGAAATTGCGAATCAAGCTGGTTTGCCTGCAGGGGTTCTCAATCTGGTGATGGGCAGCGGGGCCAAAACGGGCTCTGCCCTGACCGCTGATCCACGCATAAAAGCGGTTTCGTTTACAGGCAGTACCCGGACTGGGGCTGAAATTGCCCGTGTAGTTGCGCCGAAATTTAAAAAACTTTCACTTGAAATGGGCGGCAAAAACGCAGCAATTGTCTTCGCGGATTGTGATTATGAAAATACCCTTGAGACTTTGTTGCGTGCCGCTTTTTCCAACCAAGGCCAAATTTGTTTGTGTATGTCACGTGTTTTTGTTGAAGCGTCGCTCTTTGAGAGGTTTAAGTCGGATTTTGTTAAACGGGCCCAGGCCATACAGGTCGGGGATCCTCTTTTGCCTGAATCTCGGTTGGGATCGCTGGTCTCTTTGCCCCATCTCGAAAAGGTTCGCAGTTATGTGGATTTGGCAATACAAGAGGGGGGCAGCGTGCTCTGTGGGGGCAAACCCATGCAAATGCAAGGCCGGGTTGAAAAGGGCTGGTTTTTCGCGCCAACCGTTTTGGCGGGTTTAACTGCGAGCTGCCGCACCAATCAAGAAGAAATTTTTGGTCCTGTGGTCAGTTTGATGCCCTTTGAAACTGAGGGTGAAGCTGTGGATTTGGCCAACGGCACTGAATATGGCCTGGCTGCTACACTCTGGACGAACGACCACGCACGAGTTATGCGTCTGAGCCCCGAATTGCAGGCTGGAGTGGTTTGGGTCAATTGTTGGATGGAGCGCGATTTGCGTACCCCTTTTGGGGGTGTCAAAATGTCAGGTTTGGGACGCGAAGGGGGCTGGGATTCCCTGCGCTTTTTTACAGAACCTAAAAATGTCTGTTTCGCACAGTAGATCCCAGCATTGGCCTCTCATCATTTAACGCAGGGGTATTTTTAAATAGCTCATGCCATTGTCTTCAGGTGCTGGAAAGGCCCCAGCATTGATATTGACCTGCACGCTGGGCAAAAGCAGCACGGGCGCTTTTAAACTGCTGTCGCGGTTGTTGCGACGCGTGACAAAATCGTCTGCGCTGGTTTCTGCTTGCAAGAAAGGGTTTTTTTCTTTGGAAATCCCAATTGTGCTTTCGAATTTTACTTCGCGCCCGCCTGGCTGGTAATCGTGTCCCACGAATACACGGGTTTCATCTGGTAAATGGTAGAGTTTATCGTGAATCGAGACATACATATCTGCCGAGTTTCCACCGGGAAAGTCACAGCGCCCGGTGCCATAATCTTCCATAAACAGAGAGTCGCCTGTAAACACAGCATCATCAATCAGAAAACTGACACAGGCGGGGGTATGTCCAGGGGTATTGATTACCTTGAATTCTAAGCTGCCAGCAGAAAAGGTTTCCCCTTCAGCAAAGAGTTGGTCAAATTGAGACCCATCTGTTTTTAGGTCTTTGAAATTAAACAGGCCTTTAAAAACCTCCTGTACTTTTGTGATATTTTCGCCAATGGCAATTTTTGCCATGGGGAAGGCCTCTTTGAGGTACTGAGAGCTGGAGAGGTGGTCTGCATGGGCATGGGTTTCGAGAATATAATGCAGTTTTAAGTCTTGGGCCTGGATAAAGGCCTTGTATTTTTCGAGGTTTTCAAATGAGATTTGGGAGGCCCAAGGTTCATAGTCGAGCACGGGGTCGATGATCACCGCATCTTTGCTTTCAGGGTCAAAGACGATATACGTAACCGTATAGGTTTGGGAATCGTAAAAGGCTTCAATTTTCATTTTTTACTCCTGTTTGGGGTTTATAATATACCCAGTATAGTATATGAATTGGAGATTGAAATTGATGCAGATCAATTCTTGAGAGCCTATCAATCGCTTGCTTAACGCATTCAATTCAGAGTTAGTGTTTAAAACGTGTCTGATGCGCTGAGTTCCCGCTCTAAACGATCGCCACTGGCAGCCAAACGAATGAGCAGGGTTTCCAATTCCAAAGCGCTTGCGCTCTGGAGCAATTGGCATTCAGTCATCACTAGATGTTCCACACCCCCGTGTTTGGCCAAACCCAGAGCACCATAACCGGCTTGCAAATTCAGTGCCAAATAGGGGTCTAAATGCGTCTGAGCTGATACCGCTTGGATGAAGGTCTGGAGGCTGAGCACAGGACGGCCCAGGCAATCGCTGCGATCTGTGCGTAAAAAGAGTTTTTGTGCTCTGCCACTTTCGAATTTGAGTTTGACTTTAAAATAGGGGCCCTCTTGTTTGCTTTCCGCATCCAAACCCATTAAAACCTGTTTTAATAAGAGCAAAAAACTGGCAGGAGGCTCTGTTTTTAGGCGCTTTAAGTGGCTGGGCAAGGTTTGATGGGTCTGAAATTGGGAACTGAAATACCCCAACTCTTGTAAGCAGGCATCGAACTCCTCGCTGTTGAGCTCTGTCGCCAAATGGGATTTTGTCAAAGCGGTTTGTCCCTGGCTGTTCCGCCCCAAGCGTATCTGAGCCAGACTTGGATTGGCCCTTAGCAGATCTGCGGTAGGCAAGGTGTCCAAAGCAGGGGTATCTAACCTGAGGCTAATATAGTCGAGCGATTTAACTTTTTCTAGCCGGATTTCTATCGATTCGCCTTGGCAACTGAGGGTATATCCTGATTTGCTTTGACCGGTAATTCTGGGGCGCAGTCGGCTGTTTGCAATGAATTCCGCCAATTCGGAAAGGGGAGACGACGCTGGCTCTTGAGGCGCAGGGGAGGTATTTGTTGGCAATTTGGCTTGACCGGCAGAGGGTGTTTTGAGGGAGCGCAAGGTTGTGATTTTCTTATCTGGGGGTTCCGCTTGAACCGCTTGTGGTTTTGAAAAATTGATAGGGGCAGGGGTTGATTTGGGGGGAGTCTGTATGCCCGCGCTATGGGCCGCGCTATGGGTAGTCAGTTTGGTGGAATTTGGCAATAAGAGCCGATAGGATTGACGCGAGGTGATTAAAAAAGCGTAAATCGCCTCTTGCATCCCATAGCTGTCTTCAAGGCCTGTGGGCTGTTCTTGGCGAAAGCGCATCTGCTTCAAATCGTAAATCCAATATAAATATTGTTGGGGAAAACTCATGCCTGCAGGTACACCCAGCCTTTGCGCGGCAAGTGAGGGTGAATAAAGCAGTTGATTATAGTCCAGACTGCCGCGTTGCAGGCGCAGGGACCTGACAATATTCGCTTGGGTTTTGTATTTATCATCAAAGCGAATGCGCAACTCTGAGCCGTCGATCAAGAGACAGCGCAGATCTGCCCAGCGTTGGCGAAAATAGAGCGATTTTTTACCTTTGGACCGGTTTTTGATCCGGATCGGGGTTTGGGCAAAAACATCTCCCCAATCCAGATCCACTTTGATGCCACTTCCTGGTAAAATATCGGCCTGTAAAAACCCCAACAGCCCGCGCAAAAGCTGGATTTTTGTGATTTGAATCGCCACATTTTGGTGGTAGTCGAGGGCACTTTTAACTGTGGCTAAAAGCACAAAATGCAAAATCCCCCAGAGCAGCACCGAACCAAACATCACTCCTAAAAACAGCAGGTCGGGGACAGCGAGTTCAAAATGGACCATGGCTATGCCCGTGCCAAAGAACAGCAAGGGGGTGCCCAAAAACAGGCTGAAATGCACCATGGGAAAAAGCCAACCAGGAGGCTGAAATACACGTTTTGTGGCGTCAAGAAAGAGGCTTTCTTGATGGTCGAGTTCGGTAAAAATATCTGTAAATTTCATTTTTTCACTCTGAGTAGATATACGCACAAATCATAGCGATTTTCAGCAAACATGACCAG
>JBIKWL010000186.1:0-8898 GCA_044356335.1 Candidatus Sericytochromatia bacterium | reverse complement strand
CGAATTGCTGATGAATGGCCAATTGGCTAAAGTTGCTCAGGGTCAGAATCTGGCCTTGAAAAGTCAGCGGTTTGCCTCCACTGAGCAGGGTATCGGGGGGCATATTGGCCACAGGTTCAGCCACAGCAATACCTTCACCGGGATTGATCCCAGGTGCGGGAGTTGCCGGAGCGGGAGCCGACGGAGCTGCGGGGGCGGCAGGTGTTGCCGGAGCGGGAGTTGCCGGTGCGGGAGTGGCTGGGGCAGCAGGGTCAGCAGATCCTGTGGGTGTCTCCGCAGGCGTCGACGGATTCGCAGGCGTTGCCGGAGCGGGAGCCGACGGAGCCGCAGAGGTTTGGAATTGCTGCACCAATTTTTCAAATTTAGCGATCTGGGTTTCACGGGTCAGGCCTTGTGCCGTGCCTGGTGGCAGGGTTTGGGTCTGTTTAATGTTTTCGAGAAGGTAAGTGGCACGCCGGGCCACTTGGGTCTTGTCTTCGGTACTGAGCAAAGCAATGAATTTTTTCTGGTCGTCCACAGACATCTCAGCCAAGGCCAAGGTCTTCTGATCCACGTCCATTTTGGCAAAGTCTTCATTGCTCGGAACTGGCTTCGCTGGCGCGGTTGCGGCAGGGGTTTCAGCGGCTGGTGTGGCTGGTGTGGGCGCAGCCGTATCAGCAGGCGCAGTGGCGGGTTTACCCCCTTTGCGCAGGGCCTCCAACTCAGCTTTGGCCTTGTCTACTTGCTGTTGCACACTTTGCACACGGGCTTCACTGTTGGTAACGCGGGTATTGAGTTTTTCCAGATCTTCAAGGGAGTAAGATTTGACAAAAATATTCCCGTGTTTGTCTTTGAGCTGGGCTTCACTCTCTTGTTTTTGTTTCTGGAAGCGGGTCTTTTCGCTCTCTGCACCGCGGATCGCCCGCTCTAAGAGCGTCTGCTGTTTGGCTTTATCTGCGGCAGGCATATCTTTATTGGCTTTTAAAGCTTCAAGATCGCCTTTGTAGCGCTTGAGATCACCTTCAAGGGCGGCCAATTGCTCTTCGCTCTCTTTGAGCTTGGCATGGGCTTCTTTGAGCTGATCCTGGGATTTGTCGCCAATGCGACCGGCAGCTGTATCGCGCTCGTCTTTGACATCGGTATGGGATTTTTTGACCTGTTCGAGTTGGCCTTCGAGGGTTTTGAGATTTTGCTCGGCCTGTTTGATTGCCTTTTCCTGTTCAAACACATCAAAACTGACCGCGGTCACATCAACAAATTTAACATTCTGAGAAGAGCTGCCTTCGGGCAGGTGTTTTTTATCAATCAGATTGAGGGTAAAGGCCCCATTGAGATGGCGCAACTCAACACCGTCACCTTTGGCAAGGCCAATTTGGGGATCAGCCAGATCAATTGTCATCCCAGCAAGTGCTTCGGGGTTTTGGGCCAAGCGCTGAACAAAGGCTTTGACCTCTGCTTTATCGAGCTTGCTGGCGCCTGGCTGGCTTTCGATAAATTTTTCAATCCCGGCGTCGCTAAAATCTTTTAAATAGCTGCTGCCCACATGCAATTGAATATTGTGTTTTTGAAAGGGACTGGCGGTCTGGTGGTTGAGAACCTCGGGTTTGACAGGCTGACCGGCACTGCCATTAAAACGAATACTGCTCAAAGGGAGCCTCCTCATGTAATCAACGATCTGGTTTATCGATCTGGGTCAACGATCTGGGTTGCTGCTTTTATTTTAGCGCGGATCGTGTGAGAACTTGCCCCTCTTTTGTTTTTATTGCCCCGCCTGAGCAAGGCCTGTCTCCTGTTTTGCTACAATACAAAGAGGCTCAAGCAGCCTGGATTTTTCCATGCGCAAAGGATACCACTCCCTATGTCAGATATTCGCTTCCAGGCCAATGCCGTCAGCGCACTCTGGGCTGCCAAACAGGCGGGCAAAGCCCCCAGTGGAGACATGGCAGACCATCCCTTGGCCAAAGCGCTTTCTGATAACCAACTCACGCGCAAAGAATACGAACAACTCAAAAGCCTTTATCTCAAAGAAAATCCCAATGGCGATTTTGACGCTTTTTTGCTCGATTCCCTCAATGGCAAAATCGACAATCTGGCCCTGACGGGTATATCTGACGCCATCAAAGAACTCTCGCGCAAAGGTTCAGCCCTGTCTTCGGTCTCGTTTCAGCTCAATGAGCAGAACAATGGCTACAAAGGCATTGGCGCAGCCATGTTCCAACCCAATAAAGAGCTGCTGGAAGCCGTTAAACAGGCAGATCAAGACGGCAATGGCCGGATTGAAGGGGCCGAGCGCGAAAAAATCAAAGCCGCTCTCAAAGGCTTGGGTGATGATGCCAGCCTGAACATGTTGGCCACAGCCCTCGACGATGGCATGACCACCCTGGCTTACGATCCCCAAAAAAAGACCCTCAGCCTCTATTTTGCCGATCGCCCCCCCAGCTTGTCGGGGCAGGCCCAAGATGTCAAATTCAGCGGTGAACTCGTGCTCGAAGACATCGACGGGGTCAATGATCTCAGCCGCAACGATATCAAAGGCACAGCCAATGGCAAGGTTCAGATCAGCTATCCCTTTCTCTCTGAGGTGATTCGCGACGCCTTAAATCCCAATATGCCAAATATGTCAGGCTCGGCCCTCGGCATGAGCGGGGGCTTTAAATTTGCCCTGCAAAACGAACGCTACGACGCCCAGCGCGGGGTGTATGTGGTCAATGCCACCACCACCCTCTCGGCGGGGGTTTCCCGTTTTTCAGGTTCTTACGATATCCCGATTGAAATTCAGATCAAACACACCCCCGAAGGGGAGTTACATATTCAAATCCCGGCCTTGGACAATGTCTCAGTGCCGGGCGTACGCGCCGCCGCTTGGAAACTGCGTGATGAATTGCTCAAACGCGTGGCCAGTGGTGTCAATGGCTCCGTTGATCAGCAAAATATGGGCGTCAAGCTGCATCCCCATGTCAAAACGGTTGAAGGCACCTATACCAATTGGTATTTTGCCGAAGAGCGCGGCCCGGTCAGCCAGCGTCTGGTTTTGCAGCCCAGCCTCGAACTCAAACTCAAGAATCCGCTGCCCCGCAGCGACGGCCAGCCCCCGGCAGACATGTTGCTCGATCTCAGAGCCGATCGCAGCAATACCCAAGCGCGGGTCGATGCCAAAGGCATTACCCTGCAACTCAATCAGGTGCCTGTCGTTGGCAGCTCTGATCTCAACTCCCGCCAAGAAGCAGCAGCCCAGCGCGACCGCGCATCTGACAGTGCGCGTTTAGAGCTGGACTATGGTCTGGATATCAATATCGGCAAAGGCGGCAAACTCAAACAAGAGGCCGTGATCAGATCTGCCGATTTTAAACTGGATATCCAAGCCGATGAAATGCAGGACTTTGCCTTTATTCCCCAGACCGAAACGGTTTTGGGCAAAGAGGGCCAGGCCCAAATGCAATTGCGCGGCAATCTGAGTGTGGACGAAAACAACCGCGTCAGGGGCGCGCTTTCGGGAAAAATTGCAGGCACCACCAGCCAAAGCCAGGGCTTTAGCCATTTTCAGACCCGCTTGGATACAGGCAAAACAGACAGTCAGCGCATTTCGCTGGCAGGCACCGACCTCAAATACACCCAGCCCGCCGGTCAAAAAGGCGAGGTGCATCAGGCCGAACTCAAGGCCCATACAGGTGAAGTTGTGACAGGCGCCAACCAACCCACCCAGATCAGCCTCCAAAACGCCCAGGGCAAGGCCCAAATTGATCTGCGCGTCTTGGAACAATTGCAAGCCGCCCTGAAAACAGGCAATGCCCAATTGCTGCAGACCCTCAAATCTGTGGGGCTGAGTGACGAGAGCCTGGAAAAACTGACCCGTGGCTCGCGCAAAGAGCTGGGCCAATTGCTCAAACTCGACGACTTTTTGCCCCGTCTGGAAAAAGCCCTGATCAGCCTCGAAGCGGGTCAGTGGAATCTGAATATCAGCCGCGAAGGCTATCAGGTCAGCGGTGAAGACCTGCGACTGCAGGCCGAAAGCAAAGCCCGCGACGCCCAAGCCGGACAAACCGGTGTGAGTTTGGATCTCAAAGCCGAAAAGGTCTCTGGACACTCGCTTTTGCTGCCGGCCAATCTGGAGGGACTGCAAAGCCTCCAGCGCCAATTGCAAACACCTGGCAGCTTGCAAGAAAAGCTGCTCAGCCGCTTAAAAGTAGCGGGCCTGAGTGAGAGCCAAGTGGAAACCCTCAAAAGCGGAAATACCCAGGCCCTCGAAGCCCTGCTCAACGCCGAAAACCTGCCCACACGGGTTCAATCGGTTTTGTCGGATCTGGAATTGCAATTGGATCAGGTTCAGGGCGAAGTCAAAGCCGTGCGCGCTGATGCCGAGACCTCACTTTCTGCCAATGCCAGCTTCAAAGCAGGCCAGGTCCGCCTCGATGCCAGCGAAAACCTGATCACCCTCGAAGTCCTGCAGGGATTGCAAACCCGTCTTAAAGCGGGCAACGACGGCGCAAAGGCCCTGACTGAGGCCTTGCAAGAGGCCGGCATGACACCGACCCAATTAAACACCCTGCGCAGCGGCAATGCCGAAGCTCTGGTTCTCCTGGCCAAAGACCCTGATCTCATCGCCAAATTGGAGCTTTTGCCGGTACGCAATCAACTGGGTTTGAATCTCAAACAGGGCGCAGTAACAGCTCAGCTCGAAGCCCGAGAGACCGGCGGTAATGCGCTCTCCGTCTCGGCCTCCGCCACTGGCATTGAAGGCCGTCATGCCACACCTGGCAGCTCTCAGCTCAGCGCTGAAAGCCTCAAGGCCCAAGCCGATTACCAAGATGGCCAGGGCAATCGCTTTCATTTAGAGACCAGCTTGGCCAATAGCCGCTTTAGCAAAAGCGCTGATGGCAAATTTACGCTCGAAGCACCCCAGGCCAAATCCGAAGCCGAAGTGCGCTTGGTCTTAAAAGACTTTGCGCTTTTGGTCGAAGCTGTCGGCCCACAAGAGCTCAAAAATCTGGTCGATGCAGGCCGCCGCGAAGATCTTGAAAGCGCCTTAAAGACCATGGGCCTGACCGAACAACAAATGGCCCGAACCCTGTCCATTCTCTGGCATCCCCAGGTCAAAGCCCTGCTCGGCACCAGCGATTTTGTTGAGGCCCTGAAAAAAAGTGAAACCCTCGAAATCAAAGTCCAAGCCCAGACCTCTCTAAAAGTGGACAATGCCAGTGGCAGCACGGTGATCGATGCCCAGGGCACAGGCCAGATGCAAGGCAGCGTGAAAACAGGCAGCGGTCAGACCGTGCTCAGTTCAGAAGGCCAGGCTCAGGGGCTGGGTGTGCATGTCGATCAAGACGGGGCCCAGATCAATGCCAATACAATCAGCGGAGAAACCCGCGGGATGCGCCAAAATGGCGAGCCTTTTGCCAAAATTTCGGGCAGTATTCAAGATTTACGCAGCCAGTGGGGCGATGCCAAAAAATCAATCACTACGGGCAAAATCGAAGGCCAAGGCCAATTGGACACGGTCTTGGATCCCGAAACCCTGACAAAGATGCAGGATATTCTCAAAAATTTCAAAGACGAGTTGCAAGAGCGACTCACCTCTTTTGGATTGAGCAAACAACAGCTCGAAAATCTGCTGCAGGCCTTCGGCCAAGAGCAATTGGGCAAATTGTTCTCTGGGGCCGACAAAGAGCAAATCCAATCCATTTCTCAGCAATTGGGCATCAGCCCCGAACAATTGGAGCGCATCACCGGCCTTTTACACGATCAGGAATTTACCCAGGTGCTCGAAGAGATCTATAATTTTTCGGGTATTCTCGAACAGGCCCGTTTGCAGGGCAAAGTCAATTTTAGCAGCGAAGGGGCAAACTGGTCCGAAGACGATAAAAAAATGGTGCTGGGTCTGCGTGGGCTCAAAGCCGATTTACATATCGAAAGCGAGAACCAAAAAGGCACGACCTCACTGGATATCCGCGCCACCCAGAGTGACACCCGCCGTGAACGCACAGCGGATCAGAGCCAAACCACCTGGGGCAGAACCCGGATCGAGGCACAGGCCCGCGCGCAGGACAAAACAGGCAAACAGCTCTCAGGCCAAGGCACTGTCAGCTATGAACCCGGCAAAATCACCACAGATTCTGCCAGTGATGTCTCCAAATTGGAGTTTGGCAAAATTGAGGCCCAGGCTCAGGCCCAAATGTCAGGCCCTGGCATTCACAGTTCTCGAATCGAAGCTGCGACCCAAATCGGTTCACTCGCCACGGTCAATCAACCTGGCCAGGAAGCGGAGTTGGCCATCACAGATCTGCAGACCCGGGGCCGAATCCAAATAGAGGGCCAAGGTCAGAGCACAGATCTCAAAGCGGGCGTCAATATTGCAGGCATCGAAACCAGTCCCGACGAGGTCCGTCTGCGCCAAATGCAGATCGACGGCGAATACACAGGTTCTGGCACCCGCCAAGTCAAGGGCAGCAGCCAACAGGACAATGGCCAGGTTACAGTCAATGCCGGTATTGGCGATATCCGCGTGGCTGATGACGAAGTGCGCATTCAAAACAGCCGCCTGAATCTGAGTGCCAACGCCCAGTTGCAAGAAAATGGCAAACGCTCAGCCAACCTGTCGGCTCAGATTCGCAACGGCCAAATGGACGATTTAAAGGCCCAAGACGGCAAAGTCAGAGTGGCTCAGACCCAGGCCGAACTCTCGGCCACGATCAAAACCCCCAGCTCAGATATTCAGCTCAGTGGCACCCCTCGTATGACAGGCATTCAGGCCCAAGATGGTGTGGTAACAGCCAAAGACCTCCAAGTTGAGGGTATTCAGGGCAAAGTCAAAATTCGCATGGATAAATTCCGCGATATGCTCAAAGCCAGCCCCCAGGCATTGGCCGTGATCAACCAAGTGGCCGCTCAATTTGGTCAAAAACCCGGTGAGTTGTTTACCAATGACGCCATCAGCCTCTCTCTGGAGAAAGGCCAATTGCGCAGCAGCCAGGGCACGGCAGATGCCCTGCGCAACCCCAAAGATTTTTCGGGTCAATTGCGCGTACCGGGTCTCAAAACCGCGATTGGTACCGCCGATTTGGACATCCATCTCAAACACCTGACCCTCAAAAGTGATGAAAAAGCCCCGCCCAAAGTGGATCTCTCCGGTCAGGCCCGCTTTACCCCCCAACAGCCGGCCTTTAACCAATCGATCAACGAAATGCTGAAAAAACAATTCGCCCATTGGGGCCTGCCCAATTTGAATACCTCTGTGGAAATGGTCAATGGTGAATTCCGGATCAAAATCGATCGCTGGTTTGCCGATGGCCTGGTCAAAGCAGATTTTGAAGGCGATCGCATGATTATCGAACTCGACAAGGTCAAGCTGCTGCGATTTATCAGTGCCAAAGGTTTGGTTACGAGCAAAGTCGCATCTTCACTCGAAAACAACCTAATTGGCTTTGAACGCAACGATAACCGCCTGAGCCTCTCGCTCAACGATCTGACCCAAGCGATCTTACACAAAGACAATTTGCAAATCCGCAAAGTCACCCTCGATCCCAATAACCAATTTAAGATTGACTTTGCCTATACCGAAAGTCCCGAATACAACGCCGGGGCCCGCACCCGCCAAATCAATCAGGTCGAAACAACGCTGCTGCGCGACGCCTCTGGCAAAAAGCGCAGCACAGACAAATTGGAAGAAATGGTTGAAGATCTCGGCAGCGATACCAGCCGTAAACTCTTTCAACGGGCCAGTGTCTCTCAATTGCGGGAGATGCTCGAAGCTGTGGGCAACGATTACGACAATGTCTTGCGCAAAGCCCTCGAAACGGAAAGCGCATGGCGAAATTACCCGGTTGAAAACCGTGCTGTGATGGCCGCTTATCTGGCCTCCAGCAAGGGGTTTCTCGAAGGGGTCGACAACAGCGAGAAACGCCTGATCAAAGCCCTGGTGGCTTCACTTCAGGGCCAGGAATACCAACGCTTCCACCAAGCCCTGTCTGCAGATGAACTCAAACGCATCAACGAATATGCCCATGCCGAGTTACAGGCCGCCTATCGGCGCATGCAGGGTAAATAGCCAAGATCCAAGATAGCTCTGGGTCAGCTGTCGATCAATCTATTTGGTCGGCGCAGAACCAGTTTATCTCCCACCTGAACCCCCAGTTGGGCCTGGGCATTGCCCTGATTGACTGAAAACTCAAGCAGATCACTGCTGCCCCAGAGGGCCAGGCAAGTTTTGGGTGGAACAGACGCATAGGTGGGTTCAATCCGCTCCAAACGGGTCGTGGCAATTTCAATTTCACAGTGCAGGGCCTGATGCACCGAGGCTTTCTGCCCCAAAAAATCCAGCGCTTGGCGGCGGGAAATATTGCTGATCAAATTGCCAAAATGGTCATACAACACAATTTCGCCCCAAATTTCTGAAGCACTGACCTCTGGCTCGGGCCAAGCAAAGCAAAAGGGTGCAGCCAAGGGCGGCCCCAATTCAGAGGCCGGAACCCCGCGACAGAGATGGGCCGCAACCGGAGCAAAGATATCCCTGCCATGAAAGGTGGCACTGACAGGGTCGAGAAAATAAGCCGGGTTCTCCAAGCGGTAGACAGCCAAGGGGGGATGTTCGCGTAAAACATAGCTAAAAAGCCCATTGTCGGGCCCCACCAAGTAAAATTTTTCTGTCTGAATGCAAATGCCCGCCCGTTCACTGCCCACCCCCGGATCCACCACCCCCACGACCACGGTTTGGGCGGGAAAAAAAGACAGCGCAGTCATGAGTGTATACGCCCCCCAGCGGATATTGCCAGCGGGAATCCCGTGGCTGATGTCTAAAATCGCAGTACTGGGTGAGATCTGGCTGATCACCCCTTTGAGAATACCGGCATAGGCATCCTGATAGCCAAAATCTGTGAGCAGGGCAATCCGTTGAGCAGACAACAGGGGAGATAACAGGGCAGACAT
>JBIKWL010000185.1:0-8953 GCA_044356335.1 Candidatus Sericytochromatia bacterium | reverse complement strand
TCAGACCTGCCATCAGGGGAACAAGGTCTTCGGGCTTGGGCGGAACAAAATGGATGGTTTCGCGTTGCCAGTTTACAGTCTCACCGACATAATTCTGATTGCTGCGATAGTCCTTTTCCTGATAACGGGGGTCCACAATCAGGTTCTGAAGCTCAATGAATGCTGTTTTGTGGCAGAAGTCCTCTTTTTCGGCCAATTGCAACAAGCGCATAAAACGCTCTTGACGATCCGTGGGGGGCGATTCGTGCTCAATCTCAAAGGAAGAACGGGTTTCACGTTTATACAGATAGCTGAGCGCACGTCGCAACAGGTGTGTTGAATAGCCCGCTATCAACACCCGGCACTGGCTAGGCAAATCCCGCGCTTCATAGCGCAGCAGGGTTTCTGTTCTACGCACCAGCGGGCAAAAACTGGGTTGACCCAGTAGGTTATTATTGATGCGCTGGCGCTGTACTTTCTCGGGGGACTTAGCCGTATAGTATGTCTCAGAGTCAAGCAATTCGATATAATTGCCCTGTTTGAGGTCTTCAATTTCGAGCGGATTGCCTGTGAGATATTCGTACAGAAACCACAGACGCCGGGCGTATTTGCCTGTGGGTTTGGATTGGATAAAATCTGTGAGTTCATCCTTTGACAAAACCTGAAAAAGACTGGCTAGGATGGCAAGATTCACCCCTTCGTATTTCAACGCAAAGGCGAGCTGATCCCCATCACGTTCACCAGGCCAATAGCTGGCCGGATAATAGGTGTTGATTTGATCCGCTTTTGTCTCAACGCGCCGAATGCCTGAGCCGAGTAAAAAAGAGGCGTGGTAATGGGGAATCACATTCAGTCGGTACTTTTTGACCAGGGCCTGATAACCCAAAAGATTATCCAAGGGTATTTCTCCCAAAAAATCGTTAGCGTGCTAAAAATATGATTAGATTTTAACACGTTTCTCAAAAAATAATTATCTCTAATTGCCTTAACGCAGTCCTTGACGTTCCCAATAGCGGCGCAGGGCTTGGCAAGCTGCTTCCAACTCTGCGGGCGGCAAATCGTGGCTGTAATACCTGCGAAAAACCTGTTCTTTCAACTCGGCTTGACTGGCCTGCGGATATTGCATGCGCACGCTGTTTTCAACCACTTGGCGGATGGCTTCGGTTTGCTCCAGGCCCCGTTTGAAACGCTCGGCGGGTGAGAGAGCATGAAAAATGTGGCGTTGGATTGCCAGGATGTCTTCAGGGGTATCAGACATCGCCAAACAACCCAAGGGTTTCCAAATCATGCACAAGACTGAGCCGCCCACGTATACCGCCCTGGGTCAGCTGTGCATGAGCCGCAACGGCTTCAGCAAAGGGCACTTCGTTGACCTGTGGCCTAATCTGACCCGCCGCGAGCAGTTCAAACAGGGCTTCGAGATCCGCTTTGAAGGCCTGAGGATCTTTCACAGCACTGGCTTTGATATCGTAAAAGGCCTGACGCTGACGGCGTCCCAACCAGGCCAAACGCGCAAAGGTGCCGCCGACCATCAGCAGACTGCGCAGCATCACGAGCGGTGAAGGGCCCTTGACACCTCGCGCAGCGGCAACAAAACCATAACAGACCAGAATGCCATCCGGTGCCAGTAAAGCCCCTGACGGCAAAATATTGCCTGGGCCAATGCTTTCAAATACCGCGTCAAAGCCCTTCGGTGCTGCCGCTTTGATTTTGGTCCAGCGCTCAGGATCGTTGTAGTCGATTGTGGCTGCGACCCCTTGGGCACTTAGCCAGGCATGATCGCGCGGAGAAGCCGTCGCAACGACCTGAAGCTGCTTTAAGCGGGCCAACTGAACCAAGGCATTGCCCACAGCCCCGGCAGCTCCCTGCACCAGAATCCAGCCATGCGGGCGAACCTGGCCCAGACGTTCGAGCATTTGCCAGGCCGTCACCCAACTGAGAATCAGGCTTTCGGCTTGGCTGGCCGATACGCTTGCCGGGACGGCGGCCAGATGATCTGCACGCAAGCTGAGCCAGTCGGCATTGGCACCCGTGATGCTCAATGCGGCGACCCGATCCCCTTTCTGCCACTGGCTGACACCCTGGCCCAGCGCTTCGACCTTGCCAACAAAGTCGTAGCCCAGAACCAATGGCGGCTTTTGCTTCAGACCGGGATATATCCCCCGGCTGATCAAGGTGTCGGTAAAACACAGGCTCGAAGCCTCGACGCGAACGAGCACTTCGCCGGGCCCAGGCTCTGGTTTCTGGGCCAAGTGGATCTGGGGGTCTGAGCCCCAGGCTGTGATGCGCAATTGACGATTCTTCATACCCGTCCTCCTGTATTGGTAGCAAGATAAGGCCGCAGCAGTGCGCGGAAGAGCGCGATCCCCCGCTGAATATGCTCCTCGCCAGGGGCCTCGCCTCCGAGCTGCAGATAGGGCAACCAGAATTCGGTCAGCAACCAGCTCAGATCTGCCAGATCCTGAGTTTCAGTCTCTGACAGCCGCCGAAAGACACCATGCTCGCCAAACAGAGCGACGAGTTTGCCAAATGATGTCTGGCCATGCTGGCGCAAGATGCGGTACTGGTCAGCCAGATCTGGATCTCGCATGCAGAGGGAGACAAATTCCTGATAAAAAAACCGATAGCGCCAGATCAGCTGAAAGCTCAGGCTGAGTAAGGCATCCAGATCTGCGAGCGTAGGCACATGCGCAGGGACCTGAAAGCCTGTTTGCCAAGCCTCTGCCATCTCGGCATAGAGCGAGCGGATCAGGTCTTCTTTGTTGCGAAAATGGTAGTAGAGATTGCCTGGACTGATTCCGGCTGCCTCGGCAATATGATTGGTCGTAATCCGGGCCGAACCCTCTTGGTTAAACAATTTCAGCGCGGCGTCGAGGATGTTTTGTCGCTTCTTGGACATGGCGTTCTCCTTGTTTTTTGCTTGAGATCAGGGTTTCATGACGCCCAACTGGTAATAGACATCCAGCTGATCATGAAACTCTTCAAAACGGGTGATTTTTCCCTCTTGATCAAAGGTAATATTTGCAATCCAATCCTGTTCAAAGGCTTTGCCTGTCGGTGGCACTATACTACCATCGCCAATCTGAATGGGGGCTGAAAATGTCCCTTTTGCGTGGATTTTAGCCATATAACGGTTGCCAGAACCCACGATCTCAACCAGAGCGAGCTGGTAATCAGGGAAGGCTTTGACCAGTTCTTCGATGGCGACACGCATTTTGTCGGAGCCACAGAGTTCACCGGGCAGCTCAGGCGCCGTACGGCAGGCATTTGAGCTGTGAAAAGACTGCCATTTGGCGAAATCTTGGCTATTCGAAGCCTGAATCCGCGCTTCGATAATCGTTTTGGCCTGCTGAATATTGAGCGACTGGGTTGCGGGTGCCTGTCTGATAGCATCATTGGCGATCGGCTGTCCACAGGCGAACAGCAGAGAGGTCATCATTGTCATTAAGGCTGCATATTTCATAAAAGGGTCTCCTCAGGTTGTTATGATTGGGTTTGAACTTTTTAGAGCATTTGCTCTAAATTCATATTAGAGCAAATACTCTAAATTTGCAAGCCCCCCTGCACAAAATAATTCAGAGTGCCTGAGCATCCGCCTCATTTACTTTGTCGCGTAGCTCAAGTGGAGCGATATTTTTTACCCGATTCAGGGAATAAAGATCCCATCAAAACAAAAATCTGGGGTTCAAACCATGTTAGACATTTCACGCAATACCGCAGGCATGGTCAATCAAGGCCGCAACTTGATGGACGAAGCGGTTAAACGGGCCAAAGATGGCGAGCTCAGCACTCAAGATTTAACCGAGCTGCGGGACATTGCCAACAGCGAAGGGGGTGTGACCGGGGCCGAAGAGGTCTTTTTGCAAGACCTGGCCGATCAGGGCGGCAGCCGGACCTTTATTCACGATGTCACGAAAGCAGATTTTGACCCCAACAATTTTACATTTATCACCGAGGGCAATGCCAAGGTCAAAAGCGCCACAGGCAAAGACATCTCGCTCGAATTTACCGATGCGCCGATCGCCAGCAAAAAGGTCAGCGGAGATATTGCTGCAGCCCGCCGCAGCCTCTTGGAAATGATTCCCCCCGCCAAGCGCAGTGCCTTTGCCGCTCTCAATCCCCAGCGGCCTGCCGATGTCAAAGCCTTTGTCGATCAACTCGGCTTAAGCGGTGCCGACAAAACCCGCTTTTTGCAGGCGTATATGACCGCCAATTTTAACCACACCGGCAAAAACATCGAGTGGAACGGTGTCTCCCTGCAAGAGGGCATCGATGCCGTGCCCCGCGACAACCACGGCAGGGCCTATCTCGACTGCGAAGGTTATGCCGAAGTGGCCCGCACGCTCTTGGGGGATTCTGGCTTTTCGACCTTTGGGGTGGCCACGGGCGGGCCTGGCAGCAAACGCGATCACCAGGTCTCCATTTTCCGCGATGGCAGCGATGCCTACGCTCTGAGCAATAACGAAGTGGTGCCTGTGCCCGGCGGTGCGGGCCGCACAGATGCCGAAATTTTGGAGGCGGGTTTTCCGGGCCAATTTGCCGACCCGGTGGCCGATCAAAACGGTGCCATGTTGCGCGATACCGCTGAATTCCGCGTGGGCGAAAAGCTCACCGACGAAGTCAATGGCGACCCGGCGACCACCACGATTACCAGCATCGACGGCCCCAACAGCCTGCACGTGCGCCAAAGCAATGCCGCCGGTGACAGCTACCACCTGCGCATGGACCAAGATTCCGCCTCGGGCCAGCTCGCGGGCACCATCGATCCCCAGGTGGGCGATGTTTTGCCGATGGGCAGCGGTAAGATCACGATTTCGGGGCCCAATGGCGCAGGGGTCTACAGCGATGCCAAGGGCAACCACTTTCATGTCACCGTCAAACCCGAACCCGATGGCAAATTTAAAGCCGAAAAAACCCTGCAATCGGGGGATGTGCTGGTCAACGACGATGGCAGCAAACTCACGATGAGTTCTGCCACGGCAGGGAGACTCACGGGCAATGGCTCCAACTACCACGCCACGCTCAGCCTCGATGCCAATCAATGGGGCTATTCCACACAGATGGCTTTTCAGGCCGGCGATGTCTTGGCCATGCCCGCCAACAACGCCTCGGTCACCTTTAGCAGTCCCACGCGGGGGCAAGTGAGTTTTACCAATGGCCAAGCGTCTCGCAATGTCTCAGTCACCATGCAGGGGCCGAACCAGCCCTATTTTAATTTTGTAAGATAACCCATCAGACGGATAGCCAAAGGAGCCCTTCAACGTGTCTATGTCGCGGCTGTGGCAAAATGTTGCCCCCAAATCCCACCTTTCTGGTCATTTCGAGCGCTGCCCAAGCTTTGAATCGCAGTTTTTACCCGAAGCCCGCGAGATCATGGTCTATCTGCCGCCGAGTTATGGCCAAAGCGCTCAGCGCTACCCAGTGATGTATATGCACGATGGCAATAACCTCTTCGACCCGCAGACCGCCGCTTTTCAGGTCGAGTGGAATGTCGACGAACATCTCGAAAGACTCTGCCAAACCCGCAGCCTGCCTGAGTTAATTGTGGTGGGCATTTACAATACCCGTGAGCGCAACCAAGAGTATACCTGGCTGCCCCGGCCCTGCGAAGACGGCTTTGAAGGGGGCGATGGGCCGCGTTATGCCCGCTTTCTGGTCGAAGAACTCAAACCCGCCATTGATGCCCATTTTGCCACCCGGCCCGAACGTGAAACCACAGGGGTTTCGGGCTCCTCGCTGGGGGGCCTGATTTCGTTTTATCTCGGCCTCTATTACCCCGATGTTTTTGCAAAAATTGGCATGCTCTCACCCTCGGTGTGGTGGCAGCACGAAGAACTGCTCTACAGCGCCCGGCAGCTCTCCCAAGACCTCAGCCTTTGGGTGGATATGGGCAGCCAAGAGAGCACCCTGGAGCACGTGCGGGTTTTTGTCGATCGCCTGCGCCACCAGGGTTTTACAGATGGGCTCAACCTGCTTTATACCGAAGCGGCAGGCGCGTCCCACAACGAAGCGGCCTGGGCCCAACGCGTGGACGATATGCTCTGCTTTTTGTTTGGCTAAAAAGGCGGGTTGCGATACACCCCACCGCCACGCTGCCCGCGATAGGGCATGCGGTAGGCCTCTTGCATAATTTCGCCCCGGCTGGTGCCTTTTAAGAGCGAATCTGTATCTGGGTATTCAGCAATGCGCATCAAAGCGCCGGGGTCTTGTTGTTTGAGCGCCGTGCGGTAGGCCTCTTTTAAGATATTTCCGGCTTTAACATGGGGCAGCAATTGCTGCTCGTTTTCAATAATGGCGATTTCGACCAGCGAGCGCGCGTCCCCGTGTTTGGTGGCTGTGCGGTAGGCCTCTTGGAGGATTTCTCCAGCGGGAACGCCTTTCATCAGCGACTGGCTGTTTTCTAACTCGGCAATCCGGGTTAACAAGCGGCTGTCGTTGCTGCTCAAAGCGGCGCGATAGGCCTCGTGTAAGAGATCTCCGGCTTTGATATGGGGCATCATTTGATGTGCGTTTTCGATTTCAGCCAGCATCAGCAAGCGGTAGCCATCAGCGCGACTGCGCGCCTCTTGGTAACAATTGTGGCGCAATTCGGGACTGTGCAATTCGTGGCGATTGTCTTGATCAAAAAAGGGAAAGCTGGGACGGGCCCCCGGCAGCCGCTGATCCAGCCCTTGACGCAGATCTTGACGTAGATCTTGCGGTGGGGTTGGAAAATCCCCACCAGGGGGTGAAGCGGGTGCAGTGGGGTGTTGGCGGGGGACGACGGGGCCCGCGCTGTTCGGGCCTGTCGCTGCTTGACCTGGACGGACTTGCATCAATTGCCACCTTGAGCCAGGCGCTGAGCACGGGCCATTTCGGCTTCGTTGGTGCCCACTGTGAGTTCTCCCCGCAGCCGTGTCTCTCGGCGTTCGCTGCCATCGAGACCGTTGGTATCTGTTTGGTTATACGAAAGAGCGCCGTCAATACCCAGTTGCTCGTCGGTCGCGTTGCGGCGATAGGTCAATGCAGCACCCATGGTGGTCGTTTCTGTTCCTGTTGCGGCTCCCGTCCCGGCGGCCACATTTGAATTGTTTTGCTCTTGTAAAAAGCCGCTGATACCCCAATCACCATCATCTTCTGCATCTTCAGCTTCGGGGTTGGGGGTGGCCGGAGCTGGGAATGGGGTTTGTACGGGATCTCCGGCGATGGGAGAGGCCGCACCCAAGCCGGTGTTTACACCTGCTGCAGAATCTCTCGGAGGGCTGGCTGCCGGTGCTGCTGGAGCGGCTGCTGCTGCTGCTGCTGCTGGTGCGACTGCTGGTGCGGGGGTTGCTCCGGGTGCAGCTGGTGGGGCTGTTGGGAGACTGATGGGGGGGAGCTTGCCTGTGCCTACACTTGTCATAAAATCCTCCAAAATAGTCTGTTTAAAATGTTGATTAAAATCTGCGAACCAAATCCAAGCGGACACCCTGACCCCGATAAATCGAGTCATTGGGATTTGGCGTGAAGGGGCTTAAAATTTGCTCATCGGAAACGGGGTTATTAAAAACGCTGGCTTGAATGCCCAAACTGCGATCACCAAAAGGCAATGGCAATACCAGATCGGGGCTTGTCAGGCTAAAACCACCATTTTCACTGTAATTGGCCTGCAGATCTAAGCCCCGGCGGGAAAGGGAAAAACTCCCTTGCCATTCAGACTCAGAGCCTGTATCTCCTTCGCGGGTGCTATAACGCACGCCAAAACCGGCAGAAGTCCTGCCTTGACCGCCACTGACACCCAAACCGTAACGACTCTCCCGCTCACTGCTTTCGCCACTGAGAGGGGAAGTCGAAATGCTTTCCCGATCTTCAAAAGCCACAGAGACGCCACCCTCAAAACGAGCGGGAGCGGTTTCTTGTGGGGCTGGGCCACCTCTGGGAAAGTCTGGCACGGCTCCGCGACTGCCCACGGCCTGGGCCTGTTGCAAAAGGGGCTCTTGCATGCGCAGACGGGCAGCTCTGGCTGTGGTGCTTTCCAATTGGGGGTTATTGTTGAGATATTGGGCCCAAGGCATATACACCTGAGTCGCATTTCGCACTGCCGTGCGGTTGGCATTGGTCGGATTCTGGCGGTAGCGTTCGATAGCGCCGTGGAGTTGATCTTGCAGACGCTCGGTAAACGCGGGTACGTCGTGTTCGAGGGTAATGGCCGCCGGGCCTGTGGGGGGAGCTGTTATGCCCAGGGATTCACGCGCGCGTGAATCCCTGGGCAGTCATTTCGGCTATAGTTTGCGTGACTTCTTCAGCTGAGATCAGTGTGGGGGCCGTTGCCGCCTCAGGCTGATTATATGTCCGGGGGGCGGTGACGATAGGAAGATTGGGATCAAAGAGCGGATCAGAAGGGGCAAAGGCTGCGCTGGGGTAAGTGGCTGGTAGCTGCGGTGCGGGTTCTGGGCTTATTTCTGGGCTTGTTTCTGGGCTGGGTTCTAAGCTGGGGGCTGTGATCGGCTCTGTCGCAGGAGCCACGCCAGCAGACGCAGCCAAACGTGGGCTGGTAGGAGCTGCGGGCAGTGGTTCGGGCAGACGTGGCGTGCCAGAGACAGAACTAAACATATTGCAACAGGGACCTTTTGGATAAACGTTGATTATAATCAACATACCCGATGATCCACAAAAAATAACAGGGGCCTATTTGTTCTCCTCTGTTCTCATTCACTGCTTTTTGTCTGGCTGACTGTCTGGCTGACTGTCTGGCTGACTGTCTGGCTGACTCTGGATCGGTCCTGCTGAATTCCGTGATACAATAAAATTATGGATAATAAATTAAAAAAATAATTTATTTTTGCTCAAATTTTAGATATTTTCTTTTTGATAATTTTCTAAAATAATAATTAAAAGCAAAAACAACTTTGTTCTTGTTTAATCACCTCCCGTTTAGGGAGAGTTAGATTTCTTATGTTACAGGCCATTTTTCCCCGTTTTCAAGCCTGGATAACCAGGCAATACTTTCCCCATG
>JBIKWL010000067.1:0-30504 GCA_044356335.1 Candidatus Sericytochromatia bacterium | reverse complement strand
CACGGGTTGACGGCATTCTCAAGAAATGGAGGGACAGAGCATTGCTTTTGCAAAACAACTATTAGGTCAAAAGGATTGCTATTAAACGATTTGAGTCGATGAAAATCTTTTTCTGGAAAACTCTAAAATTAGTCCACCTGTGTAAGAATCTATAATTTCTGTCAGAACTTTAGGGGTTTGAATCGCTCTTTGTTTCGCTGAGATATCTAATAATTTTAAAGAAAGTGTTTTATTTAGATTTAAAATACTGAATTCTGAAATTTTAGATAATTCTTTAATGTCAAAAGATTTACCTGTCTGATTTAATCCGACAAAGATGATTAATCGATAATATAGATTCTTAGATTCTTCTATTGCTTTGATAAGGTGAGGAATTGAGTTTGTCATATTTTTGTCAGATTTTATTTCATTTTGGTTTTTACAAATGTCTTGCGCCAGTCAAGACGATGCCGTTAGTTGGCTGGCAAGTCGAGACCGTTGATTTGCATGTTTTATGCGCTGCCTTAAAAAGATCACTTGCAAAGTATAACACCATCACTTACAATATAGAAGTGCCTCAAAAGCTCATCATAATTGAGTTTTAACCCTGCTTGGCCTTGCAGCAAGGGATTCAACTAATACTTATCCTGATCAGGATAAGTCCAAATCTGACCCCTACCCAAAACCGCCTTTCCCTCATTTTTTCCCAGTACTTCCGACTATCCAGCAAAAGATCACGTTAGCCTGACAGGATAACACCCCAAATTAGCAGAATAGCTTGTCAGGATAACACGCAAATTTGAAGGTTAGCCTGACAGCAGATCACACCCAAAAATCACGATAGCCTGTCAGGATAAGTACACCTATTGAAAACTCCCCCATCATACAAAAAATATGCTCAGATTTCAAGCTGCGCAGATCCAGGCACAGAATCGGTTTTATGTGCTTCACAATCTTCACAAACTTCATAATTCCTTCACAATCTTCACAATCTTCACAATCTTCACAAACTTTATAATTCCTTCACAATCTTCACAATTCTGGCTTAGGCCGGACTGAAAGAAGCGAAGTCAGTCAAGTTGAATTCACAATGGGTGAAATTGTGTCGGCAGAAGGTCTATGGGGCCTACTCAGTTCTGAAGGGTTGAAAGTGCCACAAACAGGCGTCTCAACTCAGCCGGACTGCCTTTAAACACGTTAAGATCCACCCGGCCCTGAATGCCCGGCACCTTGCCACGGTTGCTGAATTGCCAAAATAGCCAGGGCCGACCGTTAAACAACGCAGGCTCGCGCACAATGTCCCGCACCCAGAGGGAATAGGTTGCCAATTGGCCTGTGTGTTTTTCGACCACGTTCAAAAAGATCTGCACCTCGGGGATCAGCTCGGACGAATACGGGCGTTTGCTGCAATTGCCGCCAAATTCCAGGTCCACCACCGGGGGCAGGGTATTTGGCTCGATCGGCACCGTCTGCACAAAGTTCTGGGCCTGCTCGGCGCCTGCGCGGCAAAAGGTGTAAAAATGATACGCCCCCCGCAACAACCCCGTTTTGCGGCTCTGCTCCCAATTGCGCACAAAGCTGGGATCGACAAAATCGCCCCCCTCCGTTGCTTTGATATACACAAAGCTCCAGGGGCCCAAGGCCCTGAACGGGGTAGCGCTCAAAGGGCGGCATATTCAGCCAGAGATCGCCGCGCCAGAGAAAAAAGGCCGCCAGCAGACCCGTTAAGAGCAAGCTGCCTGAAAACCGCTGTTTGTGGTAAAGTGAGGAATATTCTAAGTATTTCGAGATCAGCCCGATGCCCAGACGCCACAAGTACACTCCCCAGCCCTTTCCTGTCCGCGTAACCCCCGAGACCCTGGCCGCCAAAGCGGGCATTGCCAGCGGGGATATTCTCTTGCGCATCAACGACGAAGAAGTCGGGGATTTTCTCGACTTTTTTCAGCAGACCTCCGACGCCGAACTGCTCTTTGAACTGCAGCGCAGCGATGGCTCGGTCTACGAAGCTGAGATCCTGCGCAGTTATGGCGAACCCCTGGGCCTCACCCCCAGCCCCGAGCCGCTCAAAGACATCGTCGAATGCGAAAACCGCTGTGTCTTCTGTTTTATTCACCAACAGCCCAAAGGCCTGCGCCGCTCGCTCTTTATCCGCGATGACGATTTCAGGTATTCGTTTACCCACGGCAATTTTATTACCCTGACCAATCTCGCCCCCAGCGATTGGAACCGGATTTATGCCGAACAGCTCAGCCCGCTCAATGTCTCAGTGCATTCCATGTCTCCGGCGGTGCGCAAGCGCATGATTGTCCACAAACGGGCGGGCCGGATTCGCCAACAGCTCGAAGCGCTCTTTGAACACGGTATCTCCGTGCATACCCAGATTGTGCTCTGCCCCGGTTACAACGATGGCAAAGACCTCGACAAAAGCCTCGAAAAACTGCTGGCCTATTATCCCCATGTGTTGAGCGTTGCGATTGTGCCCCTGGGCATGACAGATTACCGCGTGCATTTGCCCCAATTGCCCCCGGTCGGCCCCGAAAAGGCCCTGGAGATCATGGCCCAGGTCAAACCCTGGCAAGAAAAAGCCCAGCAAGAGCATGGCACCCCTGTGGTGCGCCTCGGCGATGAGTTTTACTGGCTCACAGGCCAAGACTACCCGCCCTTTGAACATTATGGCAGTTTTGAACAAATGGAAGACGGCGTGGGCGGGGCGAGAAGGTTTATCGACACCTTTCATTTGCAGGCCGACAAACTGCCTGCCAAACTCAACAAAAAGCGCCGAATCACGATTCTCACGGGCCAAATTGGCGCGGATATTATTGCGCCCCTGCTCAAAGAGGCCGAGCAAAAGGTCAAAAATCTGGCCTTTAACCTCATTCGCTGCAAAAGTGAATTTTGGGGGCCGGGCATCACCGTCTCGGGGCTGCTGATGGCCCAAGACCTGCTCAAAGCCGCAGCTCAAGCAGATTTGGGCGATGAAGTTTGGATTCCCGAAGTCATGGTGCGCAACGATGAGCAGCGTTTTCTCGATGATATGACCCTGGTGGAGTTTGAGCGTTTGATTGGCAAACCCGTTTTTGCCATTCCCGAAAAAGCCGAAGAGCTGATCCGGGCCATTCGTCTGCTCAACCGCCGCACTGCCAACGCGAATCAGGCCCCGGCTGCCTCCCGTGCCGATTAAGCTGCTCTCTCTGGCAGGTTTTTACTTTGCCTGTTTGCGCGCCTATTTTCGGCCCGGCTACCGCTGGAATCTGGCCACACCCTGGAGCTTTTTCAGCCGGGCGGCGATCTATTTTTGCAATTGGTGTTATTTTTTCTTTCTCAACAGCGCTGAATTTCTCTTTAATCTCAACCGGGGGCCCTTATTGGTCTGGGAACACGACCTGGCCAAGCGTTATCTCTCCCCCAGCCAGTTTTGGATTGCGCTCACCGAAGGGGTCAAAATCACCGGGCCGGAGACGCTTTACAGGCTGACCTATGGGGAAACCTCCTGGTTTGGCATCGCCAGTTCGCTCAAAGCCGTGGACGCCAAGTCCGACGATGTCTTTTACGATTTGGGCTGTGGCACGGGCCGCAATGTCTTTTTTGCCCACGGGGTCTATGGCATGAAGGCCGTGGGCATCGACTTAATCGCGCCCTTTGTCAAACATGCCCAGGAAGTGGCAGCCCAACACCACTTAGACAAAGTCGAATTTCGCCACCAGAATATCTTTGATGTCGATGTGAAACCCGCCAGCATTGTCTATGTTACGGCCAATTGCCTCGATCAGGAGTGGCTGGGGCGGCTGATCCATTTGCTCAGCGATCTGCGCCCCGGCGCCTGGGTGATCAGCACCGCCCGCCCGATTCCCAGCCCCGATCTCAAACTGCTCTTTACCCAAAAGCAGTTTTTCTCCTGGGGCCTCGACACTGTCTATATGCACCGCCGACTTGCACCGGGAGAGTTGGCTGAGGCCGAGCATGAGGTTGCTACATGAGCCCGCCCTTGATTGAATTCCCGCTCTTTGGCGAAGCCCCGCCCGGCTTGCCGATTCAAGAGCGGCCAGGGGCCTATGCCTTGATTCTGGACGAAGCCTCGCGGCTGGCGGTTTTGCAATTGCCCGAGGGCTGGTATTTGCCCGGTGGCGGGCTCGAAGCGGGTGAAAGCCTCAAAAACTGCCTGTTGCGCGAGGTGCGCGAAGAGACCGGGCAAAAAGTGACGATCCTCTGGCAGCTGGGCAAGTCTGGGCAATACCTGGCCAATGCCCAGCGGGTGCTGTTTAAAATTGGCAGTTTTTTTGTCTGCGAAATGCAGAGCAGCCCCTTTGAGCCGGATGCAAAAATTGAGGCCGACCACGAGTTGCACTGGCTGCCGCTGCAGACTGCCCTCACCCAGCTCAAACACGCCTACCAAATCTGGGCCGTGCAAGAGCTGAGCCGGTTTTTGTCTGAATAAGCAGGCCGGATTACAAGATCGTATCCACGATCATTTGGCGTTTGCTTTCATCGCGGGGAAGCACACCCAGGTCTTGGGCGCAGTTTTCTAAATAGCCGCTTTTGATTTTTCCGCTGCCAGATAGACCCGGTGATACGCTTTTGATCGCTTTGTCAGCTTCTGGGTTGAGAGCCAAATACACCGATCCCCGTGAAAAACCCAGGGCCTTCAGGCTGTCTGGCTTGTCGGGCATTGCCAGCGTGACCTGGCCGGTTTTTTCGGGTTTGCTGGGGTCTTTGCCTGACCAAATGCTGCCATCAGGATCGATGCGCACAAATTGATGTCCGGCAGGCAGGGCCACGGCAGGATCGAGGCGATAGCCATATTCATTGGCCCATTGCCCGTTGGGATGGGTGTACATTTTGGCCCTGCGCGAAAAATAGCGGTAACCGCTCAAGGGGTCCAAAAAGGTAAACAGGCCAGGACCCTCAATCGCCCAGTCCATGATCTGATCGGTTTTGGCCTGTTTGTCCAATGAGGCATTTTGGCAGCCCGGGGCGGGGATCGCAGAGACAGCCGAGGCCGTGTTTTCAAGGGCATGGTTGACGATAAAACCATAGAAGTTTTGTTTGGGTTGGCCCTGAATAGCGTAACCCGATTCCAGGGTTTCGAGAAAATAGCTACTGCCTGCGTTGAGTTCTTTCAAGGCCTCGGGTTTGGGAAAGCGGCTCAAGCTAATTTGCCCCAACGAGGCCCACTCGTTTTTTGAATCGTCCCCTTTGGCCCAAATGCGGCCTCCTTCGCTGATAAAATACTGCTCTGTTTCTTTTGGCAGGGTGATTACGGGGTCAAGAACATAGCCCTCTTGGGTGGAAATTTGGTTATTTTTGTCTAATTTAAACTGGCCCTTGCGGGTGTAATAGTATTTACCCGTCGTATTGTCCAGCAAAGAAAAATACCCTTGCCCGTCAATCGCCCAGTCTAAGGCGCTCTCAGTGGCTTTGAGCGGGTGTTGGCTAAAATTCGGATTCTCCCAATTGCCAAAATTTGTATTGGCGGTATTGACCAAAACGGTGCAGGCCATTTGCAGGCCTGCCAGTGAACTTAAAAGCATGAAACGCAGTGCGCTTTTGATTGAGCTGTTTTGTGCAGGGTGAGAGGAGGATGACATAAGGGAAAAAGTCCTGTTCTCGCTGTGAGTTTACCTGGGGCTGGCGTGCTTCCTTTATTCCCCAATCTGAAATGTTATAATCACAGCAATTCAAAATTAAGGCCCCATTGACAGAGCTATTTTTGAGCTGCGAAATGAAACCTTGAGGGAGTCTCCATGATCAAGCGCAAATCCCAACCCGGCCACAACATCAGCCTCTACAGAAGGTCGTTTCGGCAAGCGCTATTTGCCCTTTCGGCACTCCCCCTGCTTTTTGCCAATGCGGCCAATGCGGCCCAGGTGGCCACAGAGGTCCACCGCCTGGACACAGGCATTGCCAATGTCTATTTGCTCAAAGGCCCCAAGGCATTTTTGATCGACAGCAGCGCCCCCGGCCATGAGGCCGAGATTGAAAATTGGCTCAAGGCCCACCAGACACCCGTTGAGAGCCTTGAGGCGATTATCTTGACCCACGGCCATGGCGATCACGCGGGTGGGGCACTTAAATTGGGCAAAACACGCGGCGTACCGGTCTGGGTCGGAGCAGGAGACGCAGACATGTTGAATCGGGGCCGCAGCCGCGATTTAATGCCCACCAGCTTTTGGGCTGGGGTCTTGCGCCTCTTTGTCGATATGCCTTACACCCCTTTTCAAGCCGATCGCCTGATTTCAGAACCGGTTGATCTCACTCCCTTTGGCATTCAGGGCCGGGTCTTGCCCCTGCCGGGACATACCTCTGGCTCGCTGGTGGTGGTGCTGGACGAAAAAAAACAGGCAGTGGTGGGGGATTTGTTCAGGGGAGGTGTCTTTCAAAACAGCACGCCCCGTGTGCATTTTTTTCACGAAGAGCGGCCCCAAACCATGTGGCAAATCTGGCATTTGCTTGAAAACGAAGGCATGCGCGAATTTTTTCCTGGGCATTTTGGCCCGCTCCAAGCGGCGGATCTCAAACGGGTCTTTTTTCCAAACGGGCATTTTCAGTGGGCCCTTCCTGTAGGAGGGCAGGATCAGGAAAGCTGCCCTTTTGAGACCGCCCTGTGATTGCGCTTGGCATTTTTCCAGTTCAGAAAACGCAGGCGAATATACCGTATCGGGCTCCAATCTGGCACAACCCTGCCAAAGCTTTCACAGCTGGGGAGCCATTTTTCGAGAATTGGCGGAGGGGTTTCGGGCCTGCCCTGATTCGTTAGAATATGCGCCAGAATAACAGTCCCGTCAAGCGGAGCGCTCTTGTAAAGTTCTGTGAACAGAGCTTGACCTGCTGTGCCCGAATCAGGGAAAATAGGTTAAGAATAAATTAAGTTTTTGCAATGATTTTGTTTGAATTTGTTTTAAAATAGTTGCAAAAATTATCAGTGAAATAATCAGATGTTATAAGGTTGTTGGTGATGGATAATCAGAAGAATGACTCAGCAAATAGTCGCTATGGCAGTGCTCTGCAGCGCTTGATGCCCGGCAGCGCTCCGACCCGGATTTTTCCGCCGGCGCCGGTGATCGGCAAAGATGAAATTGAGAGCCTTGGGGAATGGGGCTTTGAAGATTCCGGTTTTACGATCAATGAGCGCGGCCATGCCACTTTTACCGGCGGACGTTACACCCTCAGCGGCTTGGAGCTGCCGTCGCTGGTGCCCTGGATTGGCGAGATGATGAAGGTGGAGATCAGCCGCGATGACATCCACCGCTCGGCAGGCACCCGCGAATTTCCAGCAGCCCGCCAAAATGTGGGGTTTGCTGATGCCATTGCCCAGTTCTTAAAGCCCGAACAAATCACCGCAGAGGGCGCGATTCGCCTGCGCCATGGCCACGGTCACACCCAAGAAGAAATGTACCAGGTCAATTATGGCATGTTGCCCCGCATCCCAGATTTGGTGGTGTTTCCCAACGAAGAGGAGCAGATTACAGCTTTGGTGGCTGCCGCCCTCAAACACAATGTGGTCCTCATTCCCTATGGCGGTGGCACCAGCGTCACCGAAGCCCTGGTCTGCCCCAGCAACGAAGAGCGGGTGATTGTCTCGGTCGACATGCAGGGCATGAACCGGATTCTCTGGATCGACCCGGTGAACCGCATGGCCTGCATTCAAGCGGGCGCGGTGGGCCGCCATTTGGCCAAACAATTGGAGAGTTATGGCTTTACCATGGGCCATGAACCCGATAGCATCGAATTCTCGACCCTCGGCGGCTGGATTGCCACCAACGCCAGCGGCATGAAAAAGAACAAATACGGCAATATTGAAGACATCGTGCTCGACGTGCATGTGGTCACCACCACAGGTGAACTGCGCCGCTCAGGCGTGGCCCCGCGTGAATCTGTCGGCACCGACCCCCGCCAGTGGATCTTTGGCTCCGAAGGCAATTTGGGGATTATTACCTCAGCGGTGGTCAAACTCTTTGAATTGCCCGAAGCCCGCCGTTATGGCTCGATCCTCTTTCCCAGTTTCGAAGAGGGCACGGCCTTTATGTATGAATTGGCCAAAGCGGGCAAACCGCCTGCCAGCGTGCGTTTGGTCGACAATGTCCAGTTTCAATTTTCGATGGCGCTCAAGCCCGCCAGCACGGGTCTGCGCGTGCTCAAGAAAAAGCTCGAAAAGATGATTGTGACTCAGCTCAAAGGCTTTGACCCGCTCAAAATGGTGGCCTGCACCCTGGTCTTTGAAGGCGGGGCCGAAGAAGTGGCCGAGCAAGAGCGCCGGGTTTACAAAATTGCCAATTTACATGGCGGCATGAAAGCCGGGGCCGAAAACGGCCACAAAGGCTACGAATTGACCTTTGGCATCGCCTATTTGCGCGACTGGATCATGAAACACTATCTTCTCGGTGAGTCGTTTGAAACCTCTGTGCCCTGGAGCCAATTGCTGGAACTCTGTGAAAAGGTCAAGGCCCGGATTAACAAAGAGCACCAGGCCTTAAAACTGCCAGGCAAACCCTTTGTCACGGCCCGTGTGACCCAAATCTACGATACCGGCGCCTGTGTCTATTTTTACCTGGGGGTCTCTTACAAAGGGGTCAACAACCCGACCCAGACCTTTAAGGTGATTGAAGATGCGGCCCGCGAAGAAATTCTCAGCTGTGGGGGCTCGCTCTCGCATCACCACGGCATTGGCAAATTGCGTCAGCATTTCTTGCCTGAGATCATGAGTGAGACCCTGCTCAAGTGGAATGCCTTGGTGAAAGAGGCTGTCGATCCCCAAAACGTCTTTGGGGTGGGCAATCTCTATCCCGTGGCAGAATTGGCGCCCAAAGCCGGTGGCAATGCCAAAGCCGGGGGCAACGTATGAGTGCAAACCAAC
This sequence comes from Candidatus Sericytochromatia bacterium, assembly GCA_044356335.1. Classification (GTDB taxonomy): domain Bacteria; phylum Cyanobacteriota; class Sericytochromatia; order UBA7694; family UBA7694. Next base: position 21,674 of record JBIKWL010000067.1, on the reverse strand, counting down.
CCGGTTACCGGGTCTTGCTGACGGGGGTCACCGGCTTTGTTGGCAAGGTGGTGCTCGAAGAACTCTCGCGCCGGGCTGAAAGCCTGCAAATTGAACAGATTTATGTCTTAATTCGGGCCAAAAAAAACCAGGCAGCGGAGGTGCGCTTTTGCGAAGAAGTCGTCGCCTCTGAATGTTTTAATGCCTTGCCTGCGGGTTGGGAAAACCGGGTCAAGGTGCTCTCCGGCGATTTGACCGACTGGGTGCTCGATCCTGCCACCAAACAGGAATTACAGGCTGAATTGACCCATGTGATTCACTGTGCCGCCTCGGTGGCCTTTGATCTGCCTGTCAAAGAGGCCGCAGAGGCCAATATTGTCAGCGCTTTAAATCTCTTAGAGGTGGTGCGCGGCTGTCGCCAATTGAAGCGCTTTGTCGATGTCTCAACCGCTTATGTCTCGCCCCACTCAGGCAATGATCTCACGCCTATTCCCGAAGCGCTGGTGCCCTTGCCCGAATCGGCAGAACGCCTGTTTAAAGGCATTATGGACGGCTCGCTCGAAGAAAAGGCCCTGCTGCAAAAATTGGGCTACCCCAATACCTACACCCTGACCAAATGCCTGAGTGAGCATCTGTTAACCGAGCGCAAAGGGGAAATACCTCTGGCCATTGTCAGGCCCAGTATTATTTCTGCCAGTTGGCAATACCCCCGGCCCGGCTGGATCGACAGCTATGCGGCTTTTGCGGGTTTTGTTGGCCTGATTGGTGCGGGCATGCTCAAATGTGTCGTGGCCCAAGAAGAAACCGTTTTGGATATTGTGCCCTGTGATGTGGTCTCCCACCGGATTATCGAAACGGCGTTTCAGCAAACAGGCACACCCGCCCTGGTCCAACATGTGGTCTCGGGTGTGGACCAAGGCTGCCGGATCGACACCTGTCTGTCGGGCATCGAAAATTATTTCCGTCGCCACCCTGTGCAGGGCTGGCCGGGGCTCAAAGCGATCAGCAACGGCGGTTCGATTGTCATGCAAGATTGGCTGCAACACAAATTGCCGACGCTCTTGGCCGGCGCTTGGTTTGGCCTGCAGGGCAAGACCCGGCAAAAGCGCCAAATTCAAAAGGTGGTCGAGAAAATTCAGTATCTCAATGACGCCTTTCCCTATTTTACCCACAATACCTTTCGCTTTGACTCAGCCACACCCATGAAGTTAGAGGGCTTTGATTCCCGTCTGTATATTGAGCGGGTCTGCAAAGGGGTTCACACCCATCTGATGCGCGCCAAACCCTCAGAAACCTTACTCGGGGGGGCAGAGCACCGCCACCCCAAAGGCGATTTGGCCTGGGCCCAGCAACAGCCCCGGGGCAATTGGGCCATTCGCACGGCAGCCTATGTGGTGCGCAAAGGCCTGCGCCGCAGCAATGACCGGATTACCTTTGACCGCGAGAGCTTTGAAAAAGCACTCAGCCAGGTCCCCGCTGAGAACCTCTTGATTCTGGTGCCGAGCCACCGCAGTTATATGGACTTTGTGCTCTGTTCTTATTTGGTCTTTGCCCATCCCGAGTTAAATATTGCCATTCCCCGCATTGCCGCTGCCAGCGACTTTGGCAAATTGCCGCTGCTGGGCTGGTTTTTGCAAAAGACCCACGCCTTTTACATTCGCAGGGGCACGGGCAAAGCCGATCCCGAATTGACCGCGCGGATTCAAACCCTGGTCTCTCAAAACGAGACCTTGGAATTCTTCGTCGAAGGCACCCGCAGCCGCTCGCGCCAGTTTTTGGCGCCCAAACGCGGCATTCTGCGGGCTTTGCAGCAAACGGGCGTCAACTGTTCGCTTTTGCCCATTGCCATCAGCTATGATCTGGTGCCTGAGGCCCGGCCCTTTTTGCAGGAATTGCAAGGCGGCGTCAAAGAGCACATGAAAATGCGCACCTTTCTCAGGTGGACAGGCCGTCTGGCCGCTGGAAAAATTCGCTTGGGCCAGATTCATTTGAGCTGTGGCACACCCTTGAGCTTGGATGGCGAGACAGATATTCATGCCCTCAGCCAGACGATTGTGGGTGAGTTGCAAGACAAAACGGCTGTTTCCACCTTGCATCTGCAGGCCTTTTTGCAACAACATCCCGTAGAAGGGGTGGATTTGGAATGGCTGCAACAGGCGATTCAAGCCCGTGGCGGCCAGGTGATCGCCAGTCCCTTGCAAGATGTGCAGCGCGTGGACTGGATCACCGAGCGCACCATGCGTTACCACTGGAAACACTATTTTTACCCCGATGTTTTGGCTTTGTTGCCGGGGCATCCGGTTTTTACCCGGCATACCGAAGACAATGCCTATTTGCCGGTTTGGAAACAAGCGGCGCCAGGCAACCCGCGTGAAGACGCACCCCTCATGAAGCTGTTGCATGCCCTGTTTGAATCCATGACCCGAGACTATACCCGGATTGTCGATCTCGCCCGCCAGCAAGGCCATTTGCCTCTCAAGGCAGAGGAACTTGTGGCCGCATCGCCAGAGATTTTTCTGCCCGTGGTAGAAGAGGTGCTCAAAGAACTCTGTGAGCGTGCCTTGATGAAACCCGACCCGGCGGGTCAACGGCTGGTACCCGGCGAAAACTGGGAAGATATTCGGGCCTTTGCCCTGGCCTGTGGCTGGCATGAGGCCTTGAACCGGGTCAAAACAGCCTCATGAGTATTCACACTTCGCATTATCTGATCACCGGTGCCACAGGCTTTCTCGGACGCCATGTGATTGAACAATTGGCCGAACAGCATCAGGCCTTTTTGCCGCTGGTGCGCGATCCACAAACCTGGGAAAAACGGGACTGGGGCAAAAGTCTGAGGGCCGAACAGGTGATTACAGGAGGTCTCAGCGACCTCGCAGCCTGGCAGGACAGTCTCCCGGCTTTAGATGGCATCTTTCATCTCGCTGCGCTTGTGCGCCACAGCCGCAGCGATGACTTGGCGCTTCAAGAGCTTTATGCAGCCAATGTGCAGGGCACACTCAATATGGTCAGACTGGCAGCTTTAAAAAAATGCCGCCTGGTCTTTGTCTCCACCTCTGGCACGGTGGGTGTGTTTAACAGCAAACAGGAATGGGCAGACGAACACTCTCCTTTTTGTGAGCCCATGATCAGCGACTGGCCTTATTACGATTCCAAATTGCAGGCCGAGCGCGAAGCGCGCAAACTGGCCCAGGAACTGGGAGTGGAGTTGGTGATTATTCGCCCGCCGGTTTTGCTCGGCCCTGGCGACCATCGCTTTCGCTCAACCGGCCATATTATTCGCTATCTGCGCAAACGCCTGCCTTTTCTCATTCGCGGGGGGATGCATTTTATCGACATCCGCGATGCCGCAGCGGCTTTGATCCGTGCCATGAAACACGACAGTCCCCAGCCGGTCTACCATCTCAGTGGCGTGGCCTGCAGTATCGACAGTTTTTTCCGCATGGTCGAAAAGGCCTCGGGGGTGGGGCCTGTGCCCCCCCAATTACCCGCGCAGCTGGCCCTGGCCATTGCCCGCACAGCCAGTGGTCTGAGCAAGGTTGCAGGCCTACACGAGAGTCCGCTGCCCGATCCGGTGGTTGTAGAAATGGCTGGCAAATACTGGGATGTGCGCTCGCGTTATGCGGCCCAAGATCTGGGTTTTCAGAATCGCTTTGGCCAAGATACGATCAACGATACTGTCGATTGGCTCAAATTACACCATCCTCAATTGCGATCTTGAACCTGAATTCGGCAGCGTTTGACGCCCCGGCCTTCGATTTCGGTCACCCAAATCTCAAAGCGGTCATATTCAACCCTGTCGTCCAGCACGGGCGGACGGCCCAATAAAAACAGAATCAGGCCCCCAATGGTGTCGATTTCGGGGTGTTCCCAATCGCCAGGCAGAAACTCATTTAACTCACTTAAAATCTGTTTTCCAGACAGGGAGACCTGCCCATCGGGCAGCACTTCTAAGCCTGCCTGTGTGCTGGTGCTGCCGAGGGAGGTATCCAAAATTTGGGCGCAGATATCTGCGAGGGTGAGGATGCCTGCTGTTCCGCCGTATTCATCGAGAATCCCAGCCAATTGCACCTCGGAGTGCTGAAGCACTTTTAAGACATCTTCCAAGGAGCTGGCCTCGGGCACAAAGGGCAATGCCCGGATGATTTGAGGCCGATCGGCCAAACGGATTAACGTTTCTTGCGTTTGGCTTTCGACCAAGAGGTACAAGAGGTCTCGAACATGCACAAATCCGACAATCTGATCCAAATTGTCCTGATAAACCGGGTAACGGCTGTGTACCCATTGGCTTAATAAGCTGCGAATTTGTTCAACCGGGGCGTTGAGGGGCAAACCAATCACTTGAATCCGGGGAATCATAATATCTCGGGCTTTGAGATCGCTAAAGGCCAATAATTCCTGGAGAATGTCTGCTGTTTCTTCACTGAGTAAGCCGGCATGTTCACTTTCTTCAACAATGTAGTGGAAATCATCCAGGGTGGTCTGACTTTCGGTTGAAGCATTGCCTTCCAGTTTAAGGATTTTTAATAAAAAATTGCCCGTGTGATTCATGAGTAAAACCAGGGGATACATCAGGGTTTGAAAAAAGAACATAAAGGGTGCAATGCTCAAAACCGTCTTGGCTGCCCGTTGAATGGCCAGGGATTTGGGAATCATTTCGCCAATCACAACATGGAAATACGTCAGGCCTGCAACGGCCAAAATACCTGCGATGCTGTGGCTGGCCAAGACGTGTAAAAAGTCGGTTTTTTCAAACAGGTGCAGCAGGCCTTCGGCCAAAACATGTTCCCCGTACATGCCCAAGCCAAGACTGGAGAGCGTAATCCCCAATTGGGCCGTGGCGATGTACAGATCCTGTTCTTTGAAGGAGGTTTTGATGGCCTTTAATTTGTCCAGCCAGCGTTTTTGGACGGCAGTGGCTGTTTGCTCCAATTCATGGGTCGAAGACATCACAATTGCAAATTCGGCGGCAACAAACAACCCATTTAAGAGCAAAAGCAAGGCCATGATCAGACCAGGCAGAATGAAATGTTCAAACATCGCTGGGCTCCGCGTCGGGCCATGCTTCGGGGTGGGCTTGGAAAAGGATCGCGATGATGGTATTTTGGCTCATTTTTTCGATCCAGACTTGCCCTTGATGATCCGCCCAATGGTCTCCCTGAGCTGGCAGGTTTTGAAATTGTTCGTTTAAAAAACCGCTGACGGTGGTGCTGTGTTCAGAGTCCCAAGCGATGGCCCATTGCTCTTTGAGATCGGTGAGACGCATGCGCCCAGAAATGCGCAGTCGGCCATCTGCCAATTGTTTACACAATTTGCGTTTGGGTTTAAATTCATCATTTAAATGGCCTGTCAATTCTGCCAAAATATCTTGCAAGGTCAGCAGCCCAGAGACCCCACCGTGTTCATCGACAATCAGGGCCATTGAGGTCTTGTGTTCCCGCAATTTGAGCAGGGCTCGCTCAATGTTCAAATCCTTTGGTAGAGCCAAAATGGGCTCCAAGAGGCTGTCGAGATCTGCCATTTGGCCTTCGGTCGCAAAGACATGCACACAGCGCTTAACCGAAATGCTGCCCAGCACTTTGTCGGGGGATTCGCTCCAAACGGGCAAGCTGGCAAAGGGGATTTTGAGTAAATGCTCCAACATCTCTGCCGGGTTCATCGTCAAATTCAGCATTTGTATTTCTTGTCTGGGAATCATCAGCTCCCGCACCGAGCGCTCACCCAAGTGTAACGCTTTGCGCAATCGCCGAGAAACCCCTTGATCCATAATCCCTTGGTTTTGGCTTTCATTTAAGAGATAGTCAATTTCTGCGGGGGAATGAACATGTTTGTGGCTGTCTTGCAACAATCCGAGTCTGCGTAGAATAAAATTACCACTGCCATTGAGGACCACCAATGGCCAAGCCAGGATCCACAGCGAAAACTGCATGGGCCAGATCGTATACAGGGCCAAAGGGGTGGGATAGCGCAAAGCCAGAGATTTGGGGAGAATTTCACCCAGAATCATTTGCAAACCCGTTAACAGGATCAGAATCAAAGTGGCTGCGCCATATTGGGCCAGATTGGGAGGCAAAAGCGGCGTGAGCAGGGGAGCCAGCGCCTGTTGCCCATAGGCCCCCAAAATCAAGCTAGAAAGGGTGATACCCACCTGACAGGCCGCAATATACTGATCAAAGCGCTGAGGATCTTGCAAAATGGAGATAAACATTTTGGCAGGGGCATGCCCTTCTTCTGCCAAGGCCAAAACGCGGGCCTGACGTACACTGACAGTGGCAAATTCGGCAGCCACATAAAGGGCGTTGATGGCGATTAAGAGCAGAATAACCAGAAAAATGGTCAACATGGGGTGGTGTGTCGGGGGGAGATAAATTTCAAATGTAGGACTTTTTTAATCTATTATGCCACAACTGGGATTGCAATTTTCATTGGGTCACAATTCTTTTGCCATTTGCCATTCGTCGAGATATTCACCGTCCACCCACAGGGCTTTGGGCTCGTTGCCATATTGAACAAAGCCCAAACGTTGGTAGAGACGAATAGCGGCGGTGTTGTAGGCCCCTACGCCGAGTTTGACAATCTGAATGCCCTGGCTATGGCCCCAATCGAGACAGGCCGTGATCAGTTTTTCGGCCAGACCCTGTCCTTGGTAATCGGTTTTGACATAGATGCCTACCAAAAGGGCGTTGTGGCGTTCTTTGGGAGACTCACCCCGCACCAGTCCAGCCGTGCCGACAAGGCCTGCGGGGGTCTCTGCCAGATAGATGATTTGATCGGGGCTGTTGCAGGCAGATGACACGCGTTGAACCCAAAAGTCCATCGGACGGGCTGCTTGATCTGCGTAATCGGAACTAAAAGCCTTGGGGTACAATTTCAGGCCTTCCAGACGCAGATGTTGATAGGCTTTGACATCGTTTGTTTGAATGGCGCGTAGGTGGATGGGGCTTTCTGACATGTTTCCTCTTTCGGGCATTGGGCTAGGGCATTCCGAGATTGGGGGGTTCGATTAGGCTGGCACTCGGTGGGTTGTCAACAGGACCTGCACTTTGAGGCTCATTGTTGGGGCTATTTTGCGGCTTTTTTTTGTTTTTTGACTTCGGCTGTTTGTTGGGTTCTTTCTGTTGATGCGATTTGGGCTCGGTTTTGTTTTTTCGGGCTGCTTGGATCTCGGCCGAAGAGGTTTCGGCCACCCGCCAAAAAGGATCATCGAGGGTCACTTTGCTTTTGGGCAGGTCGAGTTGCAGCGCTTTGGCGCCAGCCAGAATAATGCGGGCCGCGGCTTCTTGAATTTTAACGTCGTAATTGATCGCCACATGTCGAATCAGCCTGTGAATTTCCGGTGAAACAGGAATGGTCTTGCTGGTGGTCATTGTTCAGCCCCCTTATAATTTTATAGCATTATATCTTTATATACTTATAAAATTATAAAATAATAATCAGCTTTGATTCAAGCCAGAACAGAGTTAATTTGTGAAAGTCTTGGTTTTTCGGTTGTGCGGGCCCATTGAGAGCCTAACAAATCCGGGGCAATTGTTCGCCGCTGAGCAAATCCAGTAAACGTGTGGTGCCATAAGGGTTGCGCAAAATGACACGGGGAGCGCCCGTTTGAACCACGCCAATTTGGGCTGCGTTCCTGCCCAGGGGGTGGCTGCGCAGACGCGCCAAAGCCGCTTCCGCTTGAGCTTGGGGCAAAAAGATCAGCATTTTTCCTTCATTGGCCACATAAAGTGGGTCAAATCCCAGAATTTCACAGGCGCTTGCCACAGCCGGATCAATCGGAATCTGAGCGGCTTTGAGCTCAATTTGAAGCCCTGCTTGGGTTGCAATTTCATTCAGCACACTGGCCACCCCACCTCGGGTGGGATCGCGCAGGCAGTGTAATTCAAAACCTGCAGTTAAAAGCTCACTTACCAATTCATGGAGGGGGGCGCAATCACTTTTTATCGGACCTTCAAAGGCCAGGCCTTCCCGTTCAGCCATCACGGCCATGCCGTGGGCCCCGATTTCCCCGTTGATCAAAATAGCGTCCCCGTTTTTTACCGCTAGGGGCCCAATTTCAAGCGGCGTCTCGATCAGGCCGATGCCAGAGGTGTGGATAAACAGGCCATCGCCTTTGCCTTTTTCGACCACCTTGGTATCCCCTGTGACCAACAAGACGCCACAGCGCTTGGCTGCTTCAGCCAGACTGGCAACCACCCGCTGCAAAACGGCCATTTCAAGCCCCTCTTCCAGAATCAGGCCGACACTTAAATAAAGTGGTTTGGCCCCACACATGGCCAGGTCGTTGACCGTGCCAAAGACCGCCAATGTGCCAATATCTCCGCCTGCAAAAAACAGCGGATGGACCACATACGAATCACAGCTAAAGGCCAGCACCTGATCACCCAGGGGCAATCTGGCTCCATCGTGGGCGGCTGCCAAAAAAGGGTTGGCAAAAGCGGGAAAAAGGGTGTTCTGCAGCAGGTTTTGCATCAGCCGCCCCCCGCCGCCATGGGCCAGCAGGACGCGCTCGGACTGCTCAAAAGGCAGGGGGCAATTCAGTTCAAAGGCAGGGGGTTCTGTCATGGCGTGTCTCTCCTGTATTGGTAATAGGCGGCACAGGCCCCTTCAGTGGAGACCATGGTCGCTCCAAGTGGGCGTTCTGGGTGGCAGCGGGTGCCAAAAGCCGGGCATTCCAAGGGCTTTTTTAGGCCGCTTAAAATTTCGCCACTGAGGCATTCTGTGGGTTCAAGCACTTGCAACTGTTCCAAACCAAAACGCAGGCTGGCGTCAAAGTGGCGATAATTGTGATTCAAACTGAGTCCACTTTCAGGCAATTCTCCCAGTCCCCGCCATTTGCGGGGCACCACCTCAAAGACCTGTTTCAGCATGGCTTGGGCCTGTAAATTGCCCTCCGATTTCACCACACGGGCATAGGCATTGGCCACACTGTGTTGGCCGTTTTCGAGTTGCTCCAAACAGATCCAGACGCCTGTGAGTAGATCGACAGGTTCAAAACCAGTGACCACAATCGGGACTTGGTATTTCTCCGCCAGCGGGCCATAGGCCTCCAGACCCATGACTGTGCAAACATGGCCAGCGGCCAAAAATCCCTGCACCCGGCAATTTGGCGCACTTAATAGGGCTTCCAAAGCGGGGGGCACAAGCACATGTGAAACCAAAAGCGAAAAATTGGTCAAACCTTCGCGCTCCGCTTGATACACCGCCATGGCATTGGCCGGGGCTGTTGTTTCAAAGCCCACGGCAAAAAACACCACTTCGCGCTGGGGGTTGTTCCGGGCCAAAGCCAGGGCATCCAGCGGGGAATAGACCATGCGAATATCTGCCCCTTGGGCTTTGAGACTGCGCAAATCCTGCCTGCTGCCGGGCACCCGCAGCATATCCCCAAAGGTGCAAAATAGGACCCCGGCTTGGGCTGCGATCTGATGTGCTCGATCGAGCATTTCCAGTGGCGTCACGCAGACCGGGCAGCCAGGCCCGTGTAACAATTCAACCCCTGGGGGCAGCAGTTGATCGAGTCCATATTTGACGATCGAATGGGTCTGCCCACCACAGACCTCCATCAAGGTCCAGGGGCGGGTCACCGTTTTGGCGATTTGTTCAGCCAAGGCCTGAACCCCAGCCGGATCTCGGTATTCGTCCAAATATTTCATGGTTTCAGTTCTTTTTCAATCTGCATCAGGGTCTCCAAATCCGCCAAGACCTTTTCTGCTGCTGCGGGATCCAAAAGAGAGAGTGCAAAACCCACATGCACGAGCACATAGTCTCCCACTGCGGCTTCGGGCACATAGGCCAAACTGATCTCTTTGATAATTCCGCCAAAACTCACTCTGGCAGGGAGCAGCAGGTCATTGGGGTCGATGATTGCGATAATTTCACCGGGCAGGGCTAAACACATGTGCGCTCCTTTGGTTGGGTGGTTGGGCTAGTGGTTGGGCTAAAAGCAGGGAATAGAGTTGGCCAAGGGCCAGCCCGCCATCGTTGGGCGGCACAAGCTGGGGCCAATAGACCTTAAACCCAGCTGCTTGAAGGCCTTCGCGGCAGAGTTGATGCAAGAGGGCATTTTGAAAACAGCCCCCCGTGAGCACAATCTCTGGAATCTGAAACTTTATCGCCATTTTTACCAGGGCCTGGGCCAAGCTCCAGTGGAATTGGTAGGCGATCTGGGCCTTGGGCCTTTGTTCTGCAAGGGCCTGAAGCAGATCTGTGAGCAAGTCCGACGTGGGAAAGTAAAACAGGCCCCCTTTTTCGCGCAGGGCATAGTCAACCCCTGGGGTGGGGTGGGCTTTTTCAGCCAAATACTCCAAAGCCATGGCGGCTTGGCCCTCAAAGCTGCTGACATGGCAGAGGTCCAAAAGCGACGCCACGGCATCAAAGAGCCGGCCCACACTGGAGGTCTGCAGGCAATTGACATCTTGTTTGAGGGCTTGGTTTAAGAGTTTTTTCTCTTGCGGATTCAGGGCCTTTAAGGGGGCCAAGTCACTTTGCCAAAGCGTATCTTCATGCGCTTCTCCCAACGCTTCTCCCAGCGACTCTCCTCGCTCTTGCCAGAGCCAGCCATACGCCTGATAAGCGGGTTTGCGCAGGGCCTTTTCTCCCCCTGCGAAGCGCAGGGGTTCAAAGCTGGCTCGGCGCAGAAAATTTCCCTTGGCGGTGATTTCCAAAGCCTCTCCGCCCCAAAGTTGGCCGTCTTCACCCAGCCCGAGGCCATCCCAGGCAAACCCCAAGACAGGGCCCTGCAATTGATGCTCTGCCATACAGGCCAAGACATGGGCGTGGTGGTGTTGAACGGGCCAAACCCGAATTCCCATTTTTTCTGCAACCAAACTTGAATAATAATCCGGATGGCTGTCTCGGGCCACGGCTTGGGGGGCCCATCGGTAAAGGGCTTGGAAATGGGTCAAACTGGAATCAAACAGTTGGATACTGAGATCCTGATCCAGATCCCCCAGATGGGGGCTGAGCAAGGCCTGGGGCCTGCCCGCTTGGGCAAAGGCCAAGCTGTTTTTTAAATGCCCGCCCACGGCCACGAAGTCCTGCTCAGGGGTCTGAGCGAGGGGAATGGGCAGCGGGGCAAAGCCGCGTGCCCGGCGCAAGACAACGGGCTTGCCGGCATAATAGCGCAAAACGGAATCGTCAACGGGCCTGAGAATTTCGCGATTGTGGCTCAAAAAAATATCGGCAATGCTGCCCAAGCGCTCCAGGGCCTCGTGATCGCGCCAAGCCAAAGGCTCTTGCGTGCGATTGCCACTGGTGGCCACCAAAGGACGTTGGAGGGCCTGGGTTAACAGCCGATGCAAGGGGGTGGTGGGCAACATCACCCCCAAGAGCGGATTGCCCGGCTGGGTGACAGCAGGGGCCAAATGCCCACCCGCTCTGCGGCGCAGAAGTAGAATCGGGGCGGCGGGGGATTGCAGCATATCCGCTTCGGCCTCGGAAAGAAAACACAGCGCCTGGATACTTTGCAGATCTGGCAGCATCAGCGCCAATGGTTTGTCCTGGCGATTTTTGCGCCTGCGCAGCTCCAGTACAGTGGCCTGAGCGGTGGCATCACAGATCAGCTGAAAGCCCCCCAGGCCTTTGAGAGCCAGGATTTTTCCCTCTTCAAGCGCTTGAATGGCAGCCTGCAAAGCCGCTTGGCCTCTTTGGCTGACGGGCCCGTTGCAAGGGGGCTCAAAAAAGACCAATTCGGGTCCACAATCGGCACAGGCGTTGGGCTGGGCATGAAAGCGGCGATCGCGGGGGTCGCTGTATTCATTTAAACAGGCCGGGCACATCTCAAACGCGGCCATGCTGGTCTTGGGCCGATCGTAAGGCAAACCCGCAATGATCGAATAGCGGGGGCCACAATTTGTGCAATTGGTAAAGGCATAGCCAAAGCGCCGATTCTGGGGGTCGTCCATGTCGGCGCTGCAGGCTTGGCAAATGGCCAAGTCTGGCAGTACCACTGCTTGGCAGTCCCCGGTTAACACACTCGGGCGAATCTCAAATCCCTGCCAATCCTGAAGAAGCAACTCTTCCAGGTCAAAATCCTGGTAAGTCACCAAAGCGGGTTTTTCAGTCTGGAGTTCCTGCAAAAAGGCCGCGACCGTGTGGGCGGGCCCTTCTGCACAGATCTCAACCCCCTGGGGGGAATTTAAGACATATCCGTTTAAGCCCTTTTGCAGGGCCAGATTGTAGACAAAAGGCCGAAAGCCTACACCTTGGACGCATCCCTGGACGCGGAGGCGGATCGATCTTGTTTGCATTCTTCTTCTGCTTTGCAAATATTCTGAATGCCTTTTAAGAGGGCATCGGGATTAAACGAGATACTGTTGATTCCCGCTTTGACCAAAAAGGCGGCAAAATGGGGGTGATCACTGGGTGCTTGACCACACAGCCCTATTTTAGTCCCTTTTGCGTTGGCTGTGGCAATCGCCTGAGAGATCATTTTGGTCACGGCGGGGTTTAATTCCGAAAAAGAGTCCATCATGATCTCAGAGTCGCGGTCCACGCCCAAAGTGAGCTGGGTCAGGTCATTGGAGCCAATTGAAAAGCCATCAAAGATCTCCGCAAATTCCTCAGCCAGAATTACATTGCTGGGAATTTCACACATCACATAGATCTCCAGCCCATTTTCGCCCCGTTTGAGCCCACAGGCCTCCATGGTTAAAAGCACCCGACGGCCCTCTTCGAGGGTACGGCAGAAGGGGATCATCAGCTTGACATTGGTCAGCCCCATTTCGTCGCGGACCTTTTTCATGGCCTCACATTCCAAGGCAAAACCCGCCCGGTAGCGGGGATGGTAATACCTTGACGCGCCGCGAAAGCCAATCATGGGATTTTCTTCGTGGGGTTCAAATTCCCGTCCGCCAATCAAATTGGCGTATTCGTTGGATTTAAAATCGCTCATGCGCACGATCACATCGTGGGGGTAAAACGCAGCAGCAATGGTGGCCACCGCTTCTGAGAGTTTTTCGACAAAATACGCACTTTTGCTGGGGTAGTCTGCGGTCAGTCTTTCAATTTGTGCTTTGGCTTCAGCATCTGCCAAATTGGGATAATTGACCAAGGCCATCGGGTGAATTTGAATGCTGTTGTTGATCACAAACTCCAGACGCATCAAACCCACGCCGCGATTGGGCAAAAAGGCCAATTTAAAGGCCTGTTCGGGGTCTGCCAAAATTAACATCACATCGGTTTTTTGGGGCAATTGTACACCCGCTGTATCTATCACCTGTTCGTCCCAATCCAGCAAACCGTCGTAGACCTGACCGACTGTGCCGTCGATACAAGAGACCGTCACGGTCTGGCCGTCGCGAATTTTGCTTGTGGCATTGCCGGTGCCAACCACTGCCACTGCACCGGTTTCGCGCGCCACAATTGCCGCGTGACTGGTGCGTCCCCCTTTGTCGGTCACAATCGCTGCGACCTTTTTTAAGATCGGATCCCAGTCGGGATTGGTCATTTCGGTAACAAGCACATCCCCTGCCTGAATTTTGTCGATTTCATCGGGAGATTTGAGCACCCGCGCTCGGCCCGAGGCAATGCGGTCGCCTATGTTTTTGCCCGTCACCAACACAGGGCTTTTGTTTTTAAGTGTATAACTGTGGTAGCGATAGGCTTGGCGGTGCCCGCTGTGAACCGTTTCGGGCCGGGCCTGGACAATAAACATCTCGCCACTTAGGCCGTCTTTGGCCCATTCAATGTCCATCGGCTTTTGGTAATGATTTTCAATCATTTGGCACCAATGAGCCAATTGAATCACCTCATCATTGCTGAGTACCCATTTGGCTTGGAGATGTTCGGGGGTGGCCAGATTGACAATCGTGTGGCTCACCCCGACACTGTGACGGTGGGTGTAGGGGGCGTCTTCGGCATAGACCAAGGTCTGGTTCTTCGAACCCAGTTTTTTGCTGATCAGGGGATATTTCCCCAGTTTAAGCGTGGGTTTGAAGACATAAAATTCATCGGGATTGACGTTGCCCTGAACCACGTTTTCACCGAGGCCCCAAGACCCAGTGATCAAAATAATATTGTCAAATCCGGTTTCTGGGTCGAGTGTGAAACAGACCCCGGCACAGGCTTTGTCTGAACGCACCATTTTTTGCACCCCCAGCGAAAGGGCCACCTTCATATGGGCAAAGCCATTGTCTTCGCGGTATTTGATCGCCCGATCTGTAAACAGTGAGGCATAACAATTTAAACAGGCTTCAAACAATTCCTGTTCATTGCGAATATTCAAATACGATTCCTGTTGACCGGCAAAACTGGCTTCGGGCAAATCTTCAGCGGTGGCCGAGGAGCGCACAGCCACCTCTAATACGCCACTGCCACAATCTTGCTTGAGCTGGGCGTAAGCCGAGAGGATCTCGGCTTTAAGATCTTCGGGCAGCACGGCATGTAAGATCAGCGAACGGGCTTGGCTGCCCACAGCGTGTAAATTGCTGAACTGATCCCGATCGAGCGTTTGGAACAAGGCACTCAGGGGCTCAAAAAGCCCATTGTGCTTTAAAAAATGCCAATAGGCCTGTGAGGTTGTGGCAAAGCCATCGGGCACCCGAATGCCCTGTCCTGATAAATGTTGGAACATCTCACCGAGGGAGGCGTTTTTGCCGCCAACTTCTTCAATATCTCCAATGCCAATCTTTGAAAAGGTTTTGATAAAGCTGTTCATGTCTATCTCTCCAGGTATTTTCCAGATTTATTCGTCGTCTTCTACTTCAATGCTTGTTAAAATAATCGACTGCGCGTCGTGGGCGTTTTGATCTCCGTCTTCTTCGATGTTTAATTCTGCGCCTTCGCACAGCGTTCCCCTGACGGCATGTTCAAAGTGTTCGCGAAAATGGGAAGCTGAAATATGTGCCATGGCCCCAATTTTGACCGAGACACTGACCACGCGGGTGGCCTTTTCGCGTTGCGCTGTGTCTTCGATTTTGTTGAGCAAATTGGCCAAAAGCGAAAATTCATGCATGGGATATTTCTCCTGTTTGAATGGTTTGAAGATCTGGAAGGGCAAGAAAATGCGCTGGGTAGCGGTTTTGGACCCGCATGAATAATTCTGGCAGGGCAGCCAAAACAATCTGCGAAAGCCCTGTGCCGGAGCCAAAGTCGGCCCCTTCGATGCCAAAGAGTGTCAGCGATCTGGGCAATTCCCCCAAGGCCTTTGCCATTTCAATCGCTTCAGCCACACTAAAGGCATGGGTCGAGTAGTGAAAAAACCGCGAGGGAATGGGCTGTTCTGAGGCCTCCAATTCAAAGAGGGTGCCTGCTTGTGCACCAGAACAGACTGCGTCTACCAGCAAAACCTGCTCATACCCTTGCCAAGCGGCCATCAATGAGCTGCCTTCGCCACTTTGGGTCTGCAGCTCGACACTCTGCAATTTGGCCTGTTGAAGCCGTTTCAGCACTTCTGGGCCGAGGCCATCGTCTTTGCGAAAGCCATTGCCGATGCCGAGTAGCAAAAGTGGTTTTAACATGTTTTGAACTCCCGGATCAGGGTTTGCAGGGATTCTCGGGCATCACCAAAGAGCATGCGGCTGTTGTTTAAAAAGAAGAGGGGATTGTCGATACCCGCAAAACCTTGGCCCATTGAGCGTTTGAGTATGATCACGTTGCGCGCTTTTTCGGCATCCAAGATCGGCATGCCGTAAATCGGGCTGTGGGGATCGTTGTGGGCGGCGGGGTTGACGATATCGTTGGCACCAATCACCAAACAGACATCTACCCGTGTCAATCGGCTATTGGCCTCTTCCAATTCGAGCAATTGTTCATAAGGGACATTGGCTTCGGCCAGCAGCACATTCATATGGCCAGGCATGCGTCCGGCCACGGGGTGAATCGCGTAAAAGACCTCTGTGCCGCGTTTGTGTAAGAGCTCGGCCAATTCAAACACAGCGTGTTGGGCCTGGGCCACGGCCATGCCATAACCGGGAATAAACATCACAGTTGCAGCGCTCTCAAGCAGATAAAAGGCCTCTTCTCCCGTCAGGGGATGGGCCTGCAGGGCGGGGCCTTTTGCAGCAGCTCCAGCAACACTGGCGCCAAAATGACCAAACAGTACCTGAGCCAAGCTGCGGTTCATGGATTTACACATGATCTCTGTCAGTATCAGACCGCTGGCGCCCACCAAACAGCCTGTGACAATTAAAACCTTGTTGAGTAAAACAAAACCCACGGCACAGGCCGCCAGCCCAGACAGGGCATTGAGCAGGGAGATCACCACTGGCATATCTCCTCCGCCAATGGGCAAGACAGCCAAGACGCCCAAGAGCAGGGCCAAAAATACAGAGGTAAGTAAGATTCCCAAAGCGGGGTTGGGCAAAGCCAAGTAGAGTAATCCCAAGCCCAAACTCAGACAAAAAAGCATCAAATTGAGCAGGCCTTGGCCCCGAAAGCGCAGGGGTTTGCCACTGAATTTTTCTGAGAGTTTGGCCCAGGCGATCAGGCTGCCACTGAAGGTCACGCCGCCAATTAAGACCGAGAGATAACCCGCCCCACTGGAAACCAAGCCAAGCGCTGGGTGAATCAAGGTCTCTGCCAGGGCCACCAAGACAGAGGCCAAGCCGCCCAAACCATTTAACAGGGCCACCATTTCAGGCATCCCCGTCATCGGCACCCGCAGGGCCAAGACCACCCCCAGGGCGGTGCCGATCAACAGCCCCAATAAGATCCACTTAAAATGCAAGCCCGTGCTTAAAAGTGTGGCGATGATGGCCAGTAACATGCCCCCCGCAGAGAGCCAGTTGCCTTTGCGGGCGGTGTTTTGTTTGCCCAGCAATTTAATTCCCAAGACAAAGGCCACTGCTGAAAAAACATAGATAAATTCTCGACTCAGGTTCAGATTGTGGGTATTCAAAAAAGGTAAATCCATGCCAAGCACACTCATGATGGCGGATCCGCAGCATCAGATTTTTTTTCAAACATTTTTAACATGCGGTCGGTCACCAAATAGCCGCCCACGACGTTGACCGTGGCAAAGATCACCGCAGCAGTGCCCAAGAGGGTCCCCCAGAGGGAATTCCCTGAACCCGCAGCCAATAAAGCGCCCACCACCGTGATGCCTGAAATGGCGTTGGAGCCCGACATCAGGGGGGTGTGTAATTGTGAGGGCACGCGGGCAATGAGTTCAAATCCCAAAAATGCAGAGAGAATGAGTATCAACAGCAGTTCCATCAGCCCAACCTCCCTTGCCAAAATTCTGTGAGTTTGGCCTGTTGCAATTTGCCTTGAAAGGTTACCAAGGCGGCTTTGAATATTTCGTTCTGGGGATCCAAGATCCATTCTTTGGCCTGTGGATCTGCCAATTCTTTGAGCAAAAAACAGAGATTGGCGGAATACATCCGGCTTGCATCGTGAGGCACCCTGCCTGCCAAATTGCGGTAACCCACCAGGGTCACACCTTTGCGTTCGATCAAGTTGTCGGCAGAGAACCCTTCAACATTGCCGCCACTGTCCACGGCCCCATCGACCACGACCGAACCCGGTTTGAGCAGATCCAGCAGCGCTTCTGTCAGGATCAGGGGCGCACGTTTGCCAAAAACCTGCGCGGTGGTGATCACCACATCGCTGTGTGAGACAGCTTCGGCCAAGCCTTCAGCCTGTCGTTTGAGTTGTTCTGAACTGACCTCTGTGACATACCCGTCTGAATTGGTCTCGCTGGGCGAAAGGGCAATTTGAATTGCCCGTGCCCCCAGGGATAAAATTTGCTCCGATGCCTCGGGCCGCAGATCGTAGCCTTCGACCCGCGCCCCCAGCCGTCGGGCTGTGGCAATTGCCTGAAGGCCCGCCACACCTGCGCCAATTACCAAGACCCTTGCCGGTTGCAGGGTTCCTGCCGGGGTACTCATCATGGGAAAGACCCTGGGCAAATATTCTGCCGCCAATAAAACCGCCACATAACCTGCCAAACTGGCTTGGGAAGTCAGGGCATCCATGGCTTGGGCCCGCGTGATGCGGGGAATCAACTCCATGCTCAAGGCCTTGATTTTTTTTTCGAGACAGACCTGTAAAAGGGCCTGATTGTTGAACGGCTCCAAATAGCTGATATGCAAGGCCTCGGGGGAGACCCAGGCCATTTCCTCTGGGGATGGGGGATTGAGGCGCAAGAGGAGATCTGATTCAGCCAAGATGCGCTTTCGGTCTGCCTGCACACTTGCGCCAGCGGACAGATACTCACTGTCGGGAATCTTCAGGCTTTCTGCCAGTGAGGCTTCGATCTGCACCTCTAAACCATGAGCCCTGAGCTTTTTAACTTCTGCGGGCAAGAGCGGCACACGGGCCTCTTCGCGCTGACTTTCACGGGGGACACCCACGATCACGAGCGCGCCACCTCCAATTTGAGAAAATGGGTCGAACAGGAGATGCAGGGGTCGTAATTGCGAATGGCCTGTTCGCAGAGATGTTGCAATTCGGGATCCGACCGATCCAAATACAGGGGCAATAAATGCCTCAAATCTGCCTCAATTGTCTTTTGGTTCTGCGAGGTCGGCGGCACAATTTTGGCATTGAGAATCAGCCCGCTGGCATCAATCTCGTAGCGGTGATAACAGATTCCCCTGGGGGCCTCGGTACAGCCATATCCCGTCCCGGCGATAAGGGGGGCACGCACAAAGGCACTTTCAGGCTTGTTGTAGCGCTCAATCAGGCGCAGCGATTCTTCAAGTACGTAGAGGGTTTCCAAGCTACGCACCAAAATGCTTTTAAACGGGTTGTGGCAATGTTCGGCAATGCCCACTTCTTCAGCCAGGGCTTTGACACTGGGGCTGAGTTGTTCAAAATTGAGGTTATAACGCGCCATCGGCCCGACAAAATAGGCGCCGTGGCCTGTGTGAATGGAATGCAAGGCCGTTGAGCGGGCCACATGTTCTTCTTCAAAATGGGCTTCGTATTCAGAAATGGGAATGTCCAAGCCCAAATTGGAGACCAAACGGCCTTCGTGAATGGCGTATTCGTGGGGGTGTTTCAGGGCCACATATTCATATTCCCGCTCAAAGGCTGGGAAATCAAAGCCTGCGACCCAGCGCAGAGTCTCGATCGCCGCTTCCCGCGCCCATTCCAATTCGGGTTTGAGTGCAAGCAATTCTGTTTTTTCGGGCAGGCGGTAAAAGCCCCCGACCTGTAAATTGATCGGGTGGATTTCCCGCCCGCCCAACAGCGTCATCAGCGTATTGCCGATTTTTTTTAAACGCAAACCGCGTTTGACGGCTTCTGGCGCGACTTTGGCCAGGGCCACCGCGTCTGGAAAACCGAGAAAATCTGGGGCGTGTAACATGTAAATATGCAAAACATGGCTTTCGATCCACTCGCCGCAGTAGATCAGCCGGCGCAAGAGGCGCAAGGGTTCTGGAACCGCTAATCCGAGAATATCTTCCATGGCCTGCACGGCCCCCATTTGGTAGGCAATCGGGCAAATACCACAAATCCGCGAGGTGATATCCGGTGCTTCGCGGTAATCACGGCCCCTTAAAAAGGCCTCAAAAAAGCGGGGCGGCTCAAAAATTTTCAGTTGGACCTCTTCCAATTCACTGCCGTTCATTTGGATATACAGGGCCCCTTCCCCCTCGACGCGGGCCAGGTAGTCCACTGAAATAACCCGGCGTTTTTTCTCACTCATGGCGCAGGCTCTCCTCTCGAAAGGCCGGGGCATTGCTATTAAAACCCCGGTATAAACGGATCAATTCGGCTTCTGTGACCCCCAAGGTTTGAAAGACCTGGCTCAAAGCCACTGGATGGGGGGAATCCGAGGGCCCAAAACAGCCGTAACAGCCCCGCTGAAATGCCGGGCAGATGGCGCCGCAGCCGGCGTGGGTGACGGGGCCCAAACAGGGGATTCCCTGAGCGACCATGACGCAGACTGTGCCCCTGAGTTTACACTCATGGCAGACACTTTCACTGGGCAAATGGGGTTTGCGCCGGTTTAATAAGGCGTTGATCAGCTCCAGCAATTGGTGTTTATTGATCGGGCAGCCCCGCAATTCATAATCAACTTGGATATGTTCGGCAATGGCGGTTGAATGGCTGAGGGTTTGAATGTATTCAGGCCGGGCGTAAACCACACGCATAAAGGCCTCTACATCCTGATAGTTGCGCAGGGCCTGAATGCCCCCGGCAGTGGCGCAGGCCCCAATGCTGATCACCAAAGCCGATTGGGCCCGGATGGCCTGGATGCGCTCCAGATCGTGGGGGGTGGTGATCGACCCCTCCACCAAAGAAATATCATAGGGGCCCGCAACCACCGCGCGGCTGGCCTCGGGGAAATGGGCAATTTCAAGGGCATCTGCCACCAAAAGCAATTCGTCTTCACAGTCCAATAAACTGAGCTGACAGCCATCACAGGAGGCGAATTTCCAGACAGCCAATTTGGGTTTCATCGCTCAGACCTCCCGAATATCCAAAAGGGTTTGGACCTGGTCATAGCGAAAGACGGGGCCGTCTTTGCAAATAAAGTGAGGCCCGTATTGGCAATGGCCGCAAAAGCCCACGGCACACTGCATATTTCGTTCCAAAGAGACATAGATCTGTTCGGGTTTGAGGCCCTTGGCCAAGAAAGTCTGGGCACTGTAACGCATCATGATTTCGGGGCCGCAGATCAAGGCCATGGTCTGATCGGGATCCAGGTTCTGAGCTTGGATCAGCGTGGTCACCACCCCCACCCGGCCCTGCCAGTTCTGAGTGGCTTGATCGAGGGTGATTTGTACGTCGATCTCTGGGTCTGTTTGCCAGGCCTTGAGTTCGTCGGCATAAAGTAATTCGGATTCCTGCCGGGCACCATAGAGCAACTTCAGCGAGCGGATTTCAGCGCGTTTGGCTTGCATTTCATAAATCGCAGACCTGACGGGTGCCAAACCCAGTCCCCCGGCCACAATCACGAGATCTTTGCCTTTGACTTTGTGTAAGGGCCAGGCTGAGCCAAAGGGCCCGCGCAGGCCAAATTCTTGGCCTGGTTTGAGTTCCGCCAAGGCTTTGGTCACAGCTCCCACTTTGCGAATGGTGTGAATTTGTTCCGCGCTGTTATACGGTGAGCCAGAGATAGAGATGGGCACTTCGCCCACCCCAAAGACATAGAGCATATTAAATTGACCTGGCCGAAACGGGGTCGGCGTTTGGGCTTCTGGCTTGATACAACTCAGGCTAAAGGTCTGGTCATTTTCCCAGCGAAAATCGCTGATACGCCAGACCTCTGGCAAAAGCGCTTGGCTCATGTTTGTTCTCCGTAGAGATCCAATAATTGTAAGCGGGTGGCTTGCAGTCTTTCGACCATCATTTGCCCAAAGCGCCGCTGGATCAAATACCCCATTTCATGGTCTGTTTCACATTGATCCAAAAAGGCCTTGGCATCAAAGACCAGAATTTGGCTATCTTCGAGCACCTGGGCGTCAAAATGCCATTTATAAGGGGGATAGAGCCAAGACCAGCCCAGCAGATCCCCTTCATGCAGGGTTTGGATTCTCACGCAGCCCCGCATTGAGGAAAACATTTCAATCGCCACCGTTCCCGATTGAATCAGGTAAAACGACTCTGCTTTGCCGCCCAGTTTAAACACAAAGTCGTTGGCCGCAAAGCTCCGAAGGTGTGCGCAGCGAATCAGGGCCTGCAGGTAGGGGGTGGGCAAATCTTTGAAGTGGCGTTGTTTGCGGATTGCATCCTCTTTAATTTCCATGCTGGTTCTCCTCTGCTTTTATTTGTAATTGGTTCAATGATTCAATTTCTGAGGTGAGGTC
>JBIKWL010000184.1:0-9026 GCA_044356335.1 Candidatus Sericytochromatia bacterium | reverse complement strand
AATTCCCGCTCCATTACGTCCACTTCATATCTGACCCGGTTGAGTAATTGTTCGCCATAAAAGGCAATTTGCATGCGCAACTCTGTGGCCTGATCATCGTCATTGAGCAGGGTTTGGGTCTTGTAGTCGAGCAATTCCTGATCAGTGACGGTCACTTCTCTCGCTTCTTGCGGCTGCGAAGGAGAGGCTCCCGCTGCAGGCAGGGGACCGGGGGCTCTGCGCGGAGTGGGATTGGAACTGTTTTCGACGCTCATAAACCCGCCTCTTTAAAGTGATCTTTTTTCAGTTTAATCGGCAGGGATACTTTATTCAAGCCCAATCCATCCACTTTTTATCCGCCCAGTTAACCTTTGTTAATAGGATCCGCAGGGGCTTTGGGAGGATCTTTCATATAAAAGACATAACTGGTGATCTTCTCGATTTTTTCGAGGGCTTGAATCGGTTTAACAGGTTGATCCAAATATTCACGGGTTTTCTGGAGCTGTTCTTCGAGCACGTCATAATGCTCTTTCATATAATCCCTGAGTACTTCCAGGGACTCATGATAGCGCACCATGCCGTCCAAAACCGCATAATAGTCACCCGAGACAATATCATAATAATCGTAGAGATTATCGACAATGTTTTCCCTGATCTGACAACGGGCCCGCAGGGCAGCGAGTTGTTTGCTCAGCTGCCCGCGTTCCTGGTTCAAATCCCGCAGGGTTTCAATCGCGTATTTTAACCGTGTCGAATTAAACATTTTTAGCGATTAAAGACACCGTTAAAAGATTGGCGGTGGCGCTCATCTGCGTCGTCAGACCGTCCCAAGGCGCTTTTTTGTATTAAACCAGGAACCGTTTTCTGGTAATGATCCATACTTTCGTTCAGCATATGTTGCCCTTGGGCACTCTTCGACAAATTATCGCTGCTTCTTGCTCCTTCACCCATGGTGACACCCGCAAGCTCAGTGGCCTTTGTATTGTCTGAAGCAATTGAATTAGCGCTACGTTGGCCATAGAAACTGCTCCAAACCGACTCAATTTGGTCGGCAATTTTATCACACAAGGCCCCAAAGGCGCCTGTTGAAAGTGCTTGCAGAATCCCATTAATAGCTTGCCCCCCCATTTCTTTGGCTTTGCCCCAGAAATCTTCGGGTGGTTGCTCCATCTGATGGGTACTGCCATTTGAGGCAGGGATGTTTTCAGGGTGTTGTTGGGCATACTGAACGGGATTCATTTGCACCAACTCATCACGCTTGTTTTGAAGATTCAGCCGTTTCTGCTCCTTTTGAGGTTCTGTCATGGGGCTGCCATCTGCATTTTTGTGTTCGGTCGTTTGAAAGGTGCTTAACTGTTGATCCAGCGCTTTGATATGATCTCGCCGAGCGATCTCAGCAGGATCACTGGTGGGAGGCATGGGATCAGATTTGGTTGGCATGACGTAGGTTTTCCCTGTGTTGTGGGGGTTGATACCGGGGGTCGCCAATCCACCCGTTTCGCCAGGGGTAATCGGTGGGGCTGCTGCCTGTGTATCGGTTGAGCCGCCTCGGCGTACCCCCCCAGATTGGAACTCAGCTCTCACACTTCCCAGTCCGCGAAGGGTCACTGTCCCATGATCGTAGCCCTTTAAGTCGGTTGGGCGATCGCCTGTACCTGATTTCAGTACGCCTTCGCTGGCCAGGGCGTCGCGCCCCTGAGCGGCAACAGCAGAAATCGTGGCGACACTACCGCCCTGTTGGGCTTCACGGAAAGCCCTGAGACCGGCCTGTCCCTCATCACCAACGGTGTCATAAGTTCCACTGCGGGCTTTCAGGTAGTCGTCATAGGTCTTTTTCTGATCGGTTGTCAGGGCTGCGATTTGCTCATCTGAAAGAACAGCATCGGGTTTTGCTTTTAATGTGGTCTGAGCATCAGCTGGCAACTTGCCCAAGGCCTCTTCAGCTCGGAAAGCCTGGGTCTGGCCCTCCATGTGATGAAACATCTCCTCTGCCAGGGCGTTGCTCAACTCAGCGGGTTTGGTTAAGAGTGCACGATTGAGCAAAATCGTCCCTTCTACTTTTTTTCCATCAGCCCCTGTTTGCGGCGGAATATAAGCAGCATTGGCTCCGTGTAAGGTATCTCCGTCCACAAAGCTAATATTGGCTGGAATGGGCATCCTGCCCTCTTTGGCCTGGGTTGTCAAATCCGCAATAACGGCATCCGCTTTGGGATCTTGACCTTTGGGCGGGAGATTATAGGCGCTCCGCATCACAGCGTCAAATTGATCGGGCTTTTTCGTCGCCAAATCTTTCATCTCGCCGACAAAGGCATTGCGCAGCACGCCAACTTTTTCAAACTCATCAAGTTTTTGCTGCAAGCCGCGCACATTGTCCAAGACCTTGTGAAAGCTGCGGGCTTCAGATGTCAGGTTGGTACTGGCCTGGGCATCTTTGATCAGCTCAACGGTATTTGAAATTGTATTGATGTCCGCGTCTGAATAGCCTTTGCCACGCAGGGTCTCTGCCAAATTACTGCCTTGCAAGGTATTCGGAGGCAATCCCAAAGAAGTGGCCAGATTTTGTGTACTGGTGTCGAGCCAACCTTGAATACTTGCTTTTTCTGTTTCCGAGATATCGCCATCTCTGACCATTTCGCGCAATTGACCAGAAAAAGCTTTGACGGAGTCTTGGATGGAGGTTGCGTAAGCTGCTCCGCCTGCTTTGCCGTCTGCCGGCACTGGCGGGATAGGGGGCAGTCCGCCAGTTGTTGTTGCTCCCAAAACTTGTGCGGGATCAGCATCCTCTGACAAACCACTACGAAGCGCTTGGGCCCGAAGGGCTTTTGTTCCGTCAGCCACACTGGCTTCAATTTTGCCAAAACTTTCGGTGACACTGGCACGAATGGTGCTGATCGGTGTATCTGTGGGAGGGGTTCCGATTTTGACCGTTGCGTTGGGATTGGGGGGCGTGCCTTCCAAGGCCGTCAGATCTGCCAGAATTTGGGTTTTGAGTGCGCCTATGGCTGCGGGATCTTTTGGGATCAGCTGTTTAATCTGCGCCAATTCACCCATGGTTTTAAGATTGGTATTCAGCGAAGCTGTGCGAGATTCGACACTGGGCCCACTTACCACAGTACTGCTTTCGGTTTTTACCAGTTCAGTCGGCTTGGCCGGATCGGGAGGCGCAAACTGAACCCCACTGTTGGCTGCCGGAGCCGGAGACGGGAAACTGAACTTAGCAGTGGGTCCTTGTGCCCCACTCAAGGCTGTTGTGGCCTGCTCGGTGCTTTGGCCGAAGGCATCGGTCAGCACGCGTTTGAAGAGATCCTGCTGAGAAATTTCACCAGTAATGCCCAAGGAGGCTTTCAGAGAGTCGACTTTTGCTTGTGGAGCCTTGCCATCAGCCAATTGCAACATTTCTGAGGCCCGGACTTCCACTTCTGGGGTTTGGGTGCGGGTGGTTGTTGTTGTACCTGCAGAACCCACAACAAACTGACCATCACGGGCCAATCTTTCAGCAGAACGCCCATCTGCAGAAGGACCATCGTTCGGTACCATGCCCGGTAAAATCGTTTGCCATTCTTGTGCTGTTATGGTCTGAATATTCATGGGCTGAGTAATCCTACTCAGGCCTCTCACCTCAATATTTGCAGCGTTTGCAGACTTCCCAAATGACTGAGCATCTGCAACGGTTACAACAGCAGGCACAGACGTTAAGCCCTTGTAAAAACTTTGATTTGCAGCTTTTAGAGCCGGATTTGCATCCATCGTCGCTTTCAGACGATCACGTAAACCTTCTGGAACCAAGTTGACCCGTTGACCATCACTGCTGCGGGTTAAAATGCCATCTGCACTTGTTAAGCCAACCGACTCTAGTTTCTTATCGAGCTGATCTACGCTGCCCGTCATATTGGCAGCATCAGTTTCATCAAGCCGGGCTGACATATTGTGGCTTTCGGCATAACGATTGATGCGGCCTGGGCCGAAAGCGACCCCTTCACCCGTTCTACGGCCAAAATTGGTTTCTGCAACCACGCGCAAATTCATCACGTCTTCCATACCCTGCTGGGCTGTACGAGAAACTTTTCCGTCTCTTGTTTTTATTCCCTGCACAGCAACATGGCCATTAGAGTCAACCGCGACTTGGTTTTTGGGATATTTTCCTCCTGCAGCTGAGGCGTTGTATTGCAAGGCATAAAAATCACCAAGAGTAACATTATCAAGATTTACGGCATTGGCCTGCTCTTGGCTCATGCCACCTTCTTGGACCAAGAGACGTTTGTAGCGATCTTTGAGTTGCTGTGTTTCAGCTGCTGGCCCGCCTTCTCCCAAGCGGGTATTTTGAGTCACCAAGGTAAATACATCACCCCCATTGATGGGAGGGTTGTTTTGAGCCAGTATTCCTTGGGCTTGGGTTGTTGCATCAGCCTCTGACAATCCTGGGGTGGTACGCATCAAATCGCGGGCTTTAAACTTGACAAAATCCCCTTCGAGATCTGGATTTCCTTTTACAGGCTCCTTTTTAAAACTTCCGTAGGTTAAAAAGCCATAGTTTTTATTGTATTCAAAATGAGCCCCGTCGCCACGTTTGCTCATCAGTTCCCGACCAATAAAAGCATCGCCTTGATTGGCTACGGTATTGGCCATATCCAGACCATTACGTGTGCCATTGGCGACCCCTGTTGAGCCAAAATTGCCAGAGTCAACGTATAAGGAGAGAATACTGTAGTTGGTCAGCTGATTTGCCTGTTGGCCAGACATACCTTGCATACCAATCATGCTACTCAAACCAGCGCTAAAAGTCGAATTATTGTGCCCCCGTTTATTTACTTCCTCGTCAGACCAGTTTTCGGTACCGGTCATTAAGAAAGTCGGCTCACTTGATGTTGTTGTCCGCTGTTCTTGCTCTTTGCGGAATTTGACCAATTGGTCTGCATGTTCCTGGGTCCGCGCCTCTGGGGTTGCCACTCCCACATCGGTCTGTTGCAGGCCCGGTTCTGGTCGCGTCGCGGGAGGCGTTGCCGGTCTTTCCGGCTCGGTGGGATAAGGCAGAGAATTGAGCGTCTCCTGACGCAGGCGGGTATACCCAAAGCCGATTTCGGCATTGGGGTCTTTGATCATTTCGAGAAATTTAGGATCGATGGTAATTGCACCAATACTTCTAGAGGGACCAACAAAGGTCGCTAAGGCTTTGGCTGCAATGGTAAAAATTCCCTCATTCGACTCCTGCTCCGTAAATTGGCGCTGGACGTCGAGATAGCCTTTTTCAAACATGTCCTTCATTTGTTCAGGCTTCAGCACAATATCTGCTTGATCACCCAGAATTTGACGGTAATTCTGAGGTGTAACCCGATACTGTGCACCTGTTTGTGGCGTGTTGAAATAAGAGGGCGTTGATGAAATATTACCCATTGGTATTCGATCCTTTTCTCATAAATTCTCTACAGACTCTATATACCCACCTGCGTCAGGTTTTTAACCAGCGAACGGAATCATATCCGAAGGCGGTGTGGCTTCCGTACCCGTCCGTTGCTTGAGCTGATCCAGAAACCGTTGCATTTCCTGAATGGGGTCGCCAAACGGGCTCTGCAATTGTTTGATCACGTGGGCCAGGTTTTCAAGCATATCTACTTGTTGGGCCTGTGCAATCAGCAAACCCGGTTGCAGACCCAGCAAAACTGACATATTGGCAAAACCAGCATCGCTAGCAACCTGGCTCAACAGTTGTGAGGCGACTTCTCCCGGTGTGGTGGGATTGCCGTTTTCATCCACTGTGGGTGTCGCACCCCCTTTGCCGGTTTCTTCAGGGCCACCTTTGCCTGCTTGCTCAGGGCCGCCTTTGCCTGCTTGCTCAGGACCGCCCCCTTTGCCACCGCCTTTGCCCGCTTCAGCAGGCGCCGCTGCTTGTATTGCCCCGGCCATACCAGCGCTACCAACACCGCCAGCGCCGCCGCCTTGGCCGCCGCCAGCGCCGCCGAGATCTGCGGTAATGCCCATTTCTGCTGCATATTTTAAAGCCGCTTTGTACTGCTTTTTGGCTGCAGCCAATTTGATCTGGGCTTCTTGCAAATCTTCCATGGCTTTTTTCAAGGCCTGTAAGGCTTTCATCAGCTCGGGCAGGGATTCTCCCAGACCTTTGACGATGCCGTCCACGGTTTTCTTGAATGTAGAGGGGCCTTCGTTCTCTGGGAAATTCTTTTTGAGATTTTCCTGAAGTCCCGCAGGTGCGCCACTGGCTTCAACTGTCCGGCGACCAGCGGTGTCTTGACGGATAGAGAAGTTCCCGACCGTTGTCTCCCCTTTGAGACCGGCTTTGTCCAGCACGTCGTTGATGCCCGCAGCCCCTTTGAGACTGACTTTGCCGGTTTCGGTTTTGGACAAGAGATCCGTCACATTGATCAGGGCTTTGCCTTCTGAATTGATCGGGCTGACCCCCGTCGAACGCACTGAACGATCCAAAAGGGCTTGGGCGATCTGGCCTTGAGAGGCATTCTCAAACCCGGCTCCCAGCTCTTTTTTGTATTTGTCCACGACATCACTGCTGGCTGTACCTGTGGCCAAGGCTTGGAAATCTTGGTTTTGGGTCAGCGCTTCAACCGCATTGCGGGTCGCTTGATTGCCAATATCGGTGATATTATTGGCCGTGACTTTGGTGACACGCCCATCATATCCTTTGTTGAGATCAACAGACCCAAACTCCCGTTTCAGTTCATCGACTGATTTGGCTTGCGGTTTGCCCTCGGGGCCCGCTTTGACGAGATCACTCAGTTTGAAGACGCCTTGATTCAGGCCGCTTTCTTTTTCGGCTTGGCGCAAAAGGGCTTCTGCCCCTTTGGTGTCGCCGGCAGCCACAAGGGCCTGAAAATTAGGATCGACAACCAATTCCTGAATCGCTGTCGTGGCAAAGCGAACGTTTTCGAGACCGCTGTCTTTAAACGACTTGATCACGTCCCCTTCGGCTTGCAGGAATTGATCGCGGGTGAGTTGGGCTTCTTTGCCACCCAAGGCTGAGCGGACAGAGCCCAAGGCCGCTTGAACACTCACCGATTGTGCAAGCGGGCCCGTGCCAGCTTTCAATTCGTCGAGTGATTTGAGTGTGCTGCCTTGTTGTACGCCGCTGCCTGAAACCAATTGGTTGACATCCAGCGTCACGCCTTTAAGACCCTGCTGTTCCAGAATCTCGTTGACCCGCGTTTGAGCAGCCTGTGAATTACCGGTACTCAGTAATTTGCCCAAATCTTGGTCACCCAGCAGAGCTTCGGCCAATTTGCCTTGCACCGCTGCTTGCAGAGCGCCTTTTTGTTGGCCATTCAAACCATCTAAATTGACAAAGGTGCCGCCATTGCGGTCATAATCAATGCCAATATCCAGTTTCTGACCACCCAAGTTCAGCGAAACCACTGATTCTTGCGCAAAACCATCGTTAAAGCGATTGCCATCGGGCCGTGCTTGGCCTTTGCTGGGATCAGACAAGGGCAGGTTGGGATTATCTCTGGTGTTGACGCTGATACCCGTTGCGCCCAAGCTACCCAAGGCATTATTCACTTGACCTTCGCGCTGGGTATTGAGGAAGTTGAGCAAGCCCCGGCTATTGTCCACCGTGCCCGATTGATAGCCCCGGACATTGTATTGGCCATCGCCACTGCGGCCCAAGCTGAGCTTGCCGCCGTTGGCAAAGTCAACATTGGCCCCATTGATTTTGCCTTTGTCGTCGTAGGTGAAATCAATTTTCGAGACATTTTGCCCGGCATTGCTTGCTCTGAGAGCCGCTTCGCCCAAGCCCAGTGTTAAAACACCAAACAGTCCGGCGCCAAAGGCATCACCGCCTGTACGGCCACTGAAAAGACTTTGGTCAAAGCCTTTTTCAATTTGGGCTTTGAGCTTATTCGCCTCGTCTTGATTTGCCGTGAACTTATTAAAGGCAGCATCTCCTCCGAGGAAGGCTTTTAAGGCCGCATCTTGCCCAGGAATAACACCTGATTGACCCGCACCTGTATTCGTCAATTGGGCACCAAAACCACCGGGTTGAAGCGGTTGGCCGGTGGTCCCACCACCCGTAGTAGGATTGACCGCAAAGAGCTGTCCTTTTTTATCGACACCGATGCTATTGCCATTGGCCAGGGTAATCGTGGCATTGCCATCTTGGCCGTAATCTATTTTTGCGCCAGTGGTATCCACGCCTGCAGCCTTAAAGCCTGACAAAGCTTGGTTTACGGCTGCTCCAATTTTATTGTCGCTGCCCCCTCTTTGCAATTCGGCAGTGGCATTGCTGATCGCATTTGTAACGGCAGAACCCAACCCACTGCCAAAGCCACTGGTCTGGGATGCAGTAAATCCGCGGCTCTGACCGTACAATTGCGAGAATTGATCCAGGCTGAGGCTTTTGCCGTCCACTTTGATGCTTGCCAGATTGCCTTGGGCATCCAATTGAATGTCAGAGGCTTTAACGCGCAGACCAATTCGGTTGCTGCCCGCATTTTCCTCGGAATTGCGCAAAAAGCTATTGATGGTGTCGGCAACCACACCTTTGCGGTTGTTGAGTTGACCAGAATTCAGATTGGTACCGGTATCTTGTAAGTTGCCTGCACCACTGATAGCGCCAGATTTATCGACGCTTAAGCTGCCCACCTGTACGCCCGAGGTGCGGGTGACACTGTAGTTGGTGCCACCCTCTTGACCTGCGGTTGAACTTAAAGACAGTTGACCTTTGATCGCATTGACCAGTGATCCACTGCTCACGTTCAGAGATTGGGTGACTCTGCCCGCAGACAGGATACCACTGATATCTGTGTCGGAGAGTCCATTGTCTTTTAAGATTTTAGTGGCTCCCGCTAAATCGCCACTTTCTACTGCTTTTTTAAAAGCATCGTTGCCAGTGATGCCCGCAGCAATCGACTCTGCGGTTTTGTTGACCAATTGTCCAGGCAAATCTTTGGCGCCGCTGGCACCTGCACCACTGATAGCGCCAGATTTATCGACGCTTAAGCTGCCCACCTGTACGCCCGAGGTGCGGGTGACACTGTAGTTGGTGCCACCCTCTTGACCTGCGGTTGAACTTAAAGACAGTT
>JBIKWL010000183.1:0-9049 GCA_044356335.1 Candidatus Sericytochromatia bacterium | reverse complement strand
TAGAGCAACAGATCGAGTTCCAACCTGAGAATTTCGCTGCGTTGGGTTTCTAGGTTTTTGGGGAAGATCATGACCTGAACATCACTGTTTTTGAGCAATTCTTCGGGCATGGGCGAGGCTGCGAGCAAGAGCACCTGATAATCTTTAAACAGCTGAAGCAGAAGGGGCAAAATGCTGCGGTAGAGGCCCGCTGAAAAATTACACCAGATGCCCAAACGCGGTGTGCGAAATTCGTTGTCGGGAAAACTGGGCAATTGATCGACTTCAGGCAAAATACTGTGTAACAGGGCCTGCCCTGCTTCGATCTCTGAACGCACATTTTCTGGGCCGTGGGCCCATTGAAAATGACGAACCTGATCCAATTCCCAGAGTGGGTTAAAAATTTTCAGATTTTGCTGAGCCAGGGTCTCTACATCTGCCTTCCAGATCTTGCGCAGGCTGTCTTGTTGCTCTCGCGAAGTAAAGAGCAAGGGGGCCGAGAGGCTTAAGCTGATCAGAGGGCCATCGCTGGGCTCGTTTAATGCCTGGCGCCATTTCTCTAGCTGTTCAGGGTTGGCCCTGAGTTGCAGAATCTGAGCTTGGCGGTGGCGAATTTGAATTCGCCAGACCAGATGATCCTTTTCCGTGTGGGCCTGTAAAAAGGCTGAATAATGCGCCATAGCCTGATCCCAGCTCTGGTGCTTGTAGTGAAGTTCTCCCAGGTAAAAATGGGCAAAGGGGTCAGGTGGTTGGGTTTTGAGGGCCTGAATCAGAGCTGAATAAGCCTCTTGACTGTGGCCCTTTTGTTGTAGAATTTGCCCGACCATGCACAGGGCCCGGCCCCGTTCAGGTGCTTCTTCGGGGGCCTTTTCTAGAAATTGATGAAAATGGCCCAGCGCTTGGGCGGGCTGTCCCAGGCGCTGTTGCAAGAGTCCCAATTGAAAGTGGGCCTGCCAAAGCTCGGGAAAGTGCACCAAAGCGCGCACCAATTCCCGCATGGCTTCCTCGTGGCTGCCTTGCTCTACAAGCAAGAGCGCGTTCTGATACAATTGCCAGGCCTGCTGAGCAGCGGGGAGAGCTTCTGTCATGGGACTCATTTCCTTGCGGTTTTGAGACTATCTTAACAGGTTTACAGCTATTTTGTTTCCATCCAATTGGCCCCTTTGTGGATATCCACACGCAGAGGCACTTTGAGCGGATGGACCGCTTCCATATAGTCGCGAATCTGTGGCATCACTTCATCATAGAGTGCTGTGGGCATTTCAAACAAAAGTTCGTCATGGACCTGCAAAAGCATTTGCACGGGCAGGCCAGAGGATTTAAGCCAACTCTGAATGCGAATCATGGCCAGTTTGATCAAATCTGAAGCGGTGCCCTGCAGTGGCGAATTAATCGCAATGCGTTCGGCAAACTCCCGCAAATTGCGGGTCGGATTGTGAATATCTGGCAGGTTGCGTTTGCGGCCGAAGAGCGTTTCAACATAGCCTTTTTCACGGGCAAAGACCAGGGTCTTTTGCATATAGTCTTCGACGCCGTGATAGCGTTCTTTGAAGCGCTCGATAATTTTACTGGCCTCGCGATTGGGGATATTCAGGCTATTGGCCAAACCAAAGGCTGTCTGGCCATAGACAATCCCAAAATTGGTGGTTTTGGCAATCCGGCGCATGTCTGCAGTGACAAAGTCCAGCGACTCCAGGCCAAAGATGTCCATTGCGGTTTGGGAGTGAATATCCCGATCGGCGTGAAAGGCCTCCATAAAACGCGGGTCTTCGGAAAAATGGGCGAGCAGACGCAGCTCAATTTGGGAATAATCACAGCTGACGAGACAGCGTTCGGGGCTGGAGGCCACAAACGCTCTGCGGATTTCACGCCCAAGTTCTGTGCGGATCGGAATATTCTGCAAATTGGGATCGGTTGAAGAGAGCCTTCCGGTGGCCACAATCGCCTGGTTAAAGGTCGTGTGCAGTCGGCCCGTGCGGGGGTTGACCAAGACAGGCAGTGCATCGACATAGGTCGATTTAAGCTTGGTCAATTGGCGGTATTCAAGAATATGTTCAATCACCGCGTGGCTGCCCTGGAGTTTTTCGAGGGTGCTAACGTCGGTGGAATAGGCCCCGG
The DNA here is from genome assembly GCA_044356335.1 of Candidatus Sericytochromatia bacterium. Lineage (GTDB taxonomy): Bacteria > Cyanobacteriota > Sericytochromatia > UBA7694 > UBA7694. Next base: position 6,952 of record JBIKWL010000183.1, on the reverse strand, counting down.
TTTTGTTCATTTTGAGCCCTTTGGTGGGCAATTGCATTTTTTCAAATAAGATCACACTCAATTGACGGGGGGAATTGAGATTAAACGACTCCCCTGCCAATTCAAAAATCTGGGCTTCGAGCCCGCGCAATTGCAAGTCCAATTTTTCTGAAAGAACAGCCAAAAAGTCCCGGTCAAGGCTAATTCCGACCTGCTCCATTTCAGCCAAAACTGTCACCAGTGGAGCGTCAAAGTCCCTGTAAAGGCGCATTTGGCCACTCTCTTCGAGCTGTTTTTCGAGCAAGCCTTGCAAAGCCAAACAGGCCACCGCGTCAGCGGCAGCATAACGGGCTGCATCGACGACGGGCACCTGATCCATGGTGATCTGTTTGCGGCCGGTGCCAATTAAATCGCTGATCGGTTGCATTTCTAAATTGAGATAGGTCTGAGACATGTCTTTGAGTCCATGGCGGCTGTCGGGCACGAGGGCATAGTCCATGACCATCGTGTCGTCGCTCAGTCCTGCAACCTGAATGCCGTATTGACTGAGTACATTTAGGTCAAATTTGGCGTTGTGGGCCACTTTGCGACAATGCGGGTTTTCAAAAACAGGCTTGAGCAGGGCCAAGGTCTCCTGCAGGGGCAAGGGAGGCGGATTGTCGAGGGTCAGGGCATGGCCCACAGCCAGATACCAGGCCTTGCCTTTTTCCAATGCCGGTTGGCCCAGGGCAAAAGAGAGCCCCACCAATTGGGTGTTTAAGCTGTCGAGCCCTGTGGTTTCGGTGTCAAAGGCGAAGATTTCCGTCTGCAATAATTGCGCCAATTCAGCCACTTCCTCGAGGGTGGTGGGGATCAGCACCTCGGGTTCGAGCCGGGCCTGGGGGGTGGGGGCGCTTTCAATCAGACCGTCGAGTACCTGATCAGACTCTTTGAAAAATTTAAAAATCTCAGGCAATTCGCGCAGCACAGAGTTAAATTCCAACTCTTGCAGCAATGGCAACAAACTGGCCTGATCGGGTTGGGCCAATTCACAGGCCTGGGTATCAAAAATGACAGGTGCCGCCGTGTCGATTTGGGCGAGTTTCTGGCTCATCAGGGCGATTTCGCGCCCCTCTTTGAGTTTTGCCCGCCACTTTGTATCCACCTCTTCCAGGCGGCTGTAGATTTGCTCCAGAGAGCCAAAGCTCTCCAATAATTTGAGCGCAGATTTTTCGCCAATGCCGCGCACGCCGGGAATATTGTCGGAGGTATCTCCAGCCAGGGCCTTGTAGTCGACAACCTGATCGGGGCGATAGCCGTAGTCTTTGAAGACCCGATCAGCGGTATACTCGCGAAATTCACCCGGATTTTTATCGGGCAGCAAGACCTGGATCTGATCGTTGACCAATTGAAAGAGATCGCGGTCGCCTGTCACGATCCGCACCTGATAGCCTTGGGCTGCCGCTTGCAATGCCAGCGTGCCAATCATATCGTCGGCTTCGTAGCCGCCCTGGGCAAACACCGGAATGCCCAGCGCTGAGACGACCTTTTCGATATAGGGAAATTGTTGGATCAGATCGTCGGGGGGCGGCTGGCGATGTACCTTATAATCTGCAAATTGTTCGTGGCGGTGGGTCGGATCGGGCCGGTCAAAACAGGCGGCCACCAAATGGGGGCGGTAGGAGCGAATCAATTCAAATAAAATGCGGGTAAAGCCAAAAACAGCGCCCGTGGGCAGGCCTGAGCGGGTCTGAAAGCGACGGCCCTGTTTCATCATGCCAAAATAGGCCCGGTAGCTGATGGCGTGGCCATCCAAAAGAAAAAAGAGTGGGGAAGTTGTCATTCAAGCGGCGGGAAGTTCAGATCCAAAGGGATTCCCGCATTCCTTTCAAAGGGTCTGCGTCTTGTTCTTTGTAACAAACATACGCCAGTATACTCAAAAGCAGGCCCTGAGACAAGTTTTGTCGACTCAGATGGGGAGATATCACAGACGCAAGAAATCCCATTGACTTACACTGGCTTAATAGAAGTTTAAGCCTTCAATATTTACAAAATCCCCCCAAAATAGTTACGATGTGAATGGGACTTAACTGGCCTTAGATGGAGATAAACGATGCCTGAACAGATCTTTTTAAGCACTTTCTCTCTGCCCCAGGTTGGGTTTATGAAGCCTTTTAAGGTACACTGGAAGTCAGAACAATCTTTGGGCGTATTACGACGAGCTGCAGGCGTGATTAAAAGATGATGATGGAAGGTTTCCCTGGAATGCCACAGTCGGTTGAACCGGCTGTCGTCGACAAGTTTTTGGCTGAATTCAGTCAGAAATGTGTTGAGTTTGGCTATTATTGTGATCAGTATATGCGCAACGAGATCAATATTGGCGACATCACCCGACATCTGAGTGAAGCCACCGCCGATGCTGAGATGCTCTTTGCTGAGTACAGTTTTTCTATGGGCATGGAACAACTCCAGCGCTATGGGGTGATTCAGAACTCCCTTGATACCATGACCTTCAAACTCTTTGAAACCGAAGTCGAGCGCAATCGCTCGGTGATTCTCGAAGCCCTCAAACACGGTGAGTATTTTATCATTGGCCTGACTTATAACTCGATCAAGTCCTCTGTCTATATGATGAACAGCAAGAAAAAGATCAAGACAGAGCAAGAGCAGCAATTGGCCCAACTTGAACGCGAACAAGAGGCCACACAGGGCATGGTTAAGGTGCTCAAAGCGATTGAGTCCGTGATTAAAGTTGAGTCGGTGGCTCAATTGGACTTTGCCAAAATTCAAAGGGCCCTTGAAATTTACGTCAATTATTTCCGCAATGCGGAACAGGTCTATACCAAACCCGCCTCTGATGAGCGGGTCTTTGTGCTCTTTGGTGAGCACGTTGAATTTCTTAAAGCGCATGATTTTGCGGGCGACAAAGGGACTGCGGCCCTGCACATTGCCCTCTGCTGTGATGTCTTAAATATGCTTGCCCACACCGATGATCAGCGGCGACGCACCCAAACTTGGCGCCAAGTCGTTCAGCCCTAAATTATCCCTCTGATTGCTGCTGTCGAAGTAGCGACATTTTTGTTAATCTACTAAGCAGGAAACCGCTCTGTTTTTCTCCCATCTACTTCATTTTGAGGAGTCGCTTGTGATTTTTAGACGTTATCTTCAACTCTCACTCTTGGGTCTGTGTGTCTTCAGCTTGGTGCAGGCCTGTGGCTTTCGCCGTCCGGGCAATACCCCGACGCCCACCCCCACGGCCTCGGGTAGCAGCAGTCCCAAACCCAGTTCCTCACCCACGGCTTTGCCTGGCCTGATCACTGCTGAAATCCGGCCCACCATGGAGAGCAATGATGCCGTCCTGGCCGAAATGGATCGGCTCAAGCTCAGCAATGAGATCACCGACGCCATTGTGCGCGAGTCTTTTCCGGTTCAGATTACCGCCACAGGAACCCCAGCGGCAATTCAAAAATTACAAAAATTGGCAGCGGGCAGCACAACCGACACGGTCCTTTCCTTTGAGACCCTCTCGACCCGCAGCAGCCGGATTACTTCCAGCCAGACCCAGGCCGTGAGCGATGAAGAAGCCTGGCAGACGCTTTGGAAACAACATATCGGTTCTGATGCCGACCGGCCGATGCTCAATTTTGAAATTGAAACCGTACTGGCCGTTTTTTCGGGCCAAAAACGCAGCGGGGGCCATTCTGTTAAAATTACCCAGGTCAAAAAGTCGGGAAATGAGTTGGTGGTCACTTACCAAGAGACCGCACCGTCTTCGGGCAATTTGGTCAGTCAAAATCTGACCTCCCCTTCCCACTTGGTGAAGGTGCGTAGCAGCAAACTCAATGGCGACTTTAACTCTGTGCGTTTTGAAAAAAAACAGTAATTAAATCTTATTTTTAAGCAAGCTCTTCAGAGTTTAATCTATACATTGTTTATCCTTAATGAAAAATTAATAATTGAAAGTGAACCCATGAAAAAAGTTTTTGCCGGTATTTCCTTGCTCGCCCTGCTCGCTGCTTGCCAACAAACACAACAGCCGCTCTCACTTGTCAACACCCAAAGTGCAGCCCGCGTCCAGGCCCAATCCCGTCAAAGCTTCGATCACCCGGATTTTGTGCGCAAAATGCAGAATCCTGCTCAGTACAGCTTTCAAGCCGATCTTTCCACCCGCAGCATCTGCGGCAAAGATGATATGCAGCACGTCAATGATTACAAAGGCGACCTTGGTCCTTCGGTTGAATTTGTGAAAAAATTCCAACCCGCTGTCGGTGCGCTGGCCATGGGCAATCCCGATGCTTCTTCACGCAAATTCTGCAGTGGCACCCTGATTGCTGAAGATCTCTTTTTGACTGCAGCCCACTGTGTGGACAAAGCCATCACCCAGAAATTTGTGTCCTTTAATTATGAAAAAGGCGCTGGCTCGTCAGACCTTTTGCCTCAGGATCATGTCAAAATTGAAGCAATCGTAGAAGATGGTAGCGTCAATCGCCTGGACTACGCAATTCTCAAGTTGGAAGGCAAACCCGGTCTCAAATACGGCTTTAGCCCTATTCGTGTAGCCCTGCCTGCCAATAACGATCCTTTAATTATCATCCAGCACCCCAAAGGCAAAGCCAAAATGGTGGAAGCAGGCCCCAAAGTAGGAGAGTCTGGCAACTATATGGACTATGCTGATCTCGATACCGAACCCGGTAGCTCGGGCTCAGGTGTCTTAAATGCTGACGGTTCACTGGTTGGCGTGCATACCAATGGGGGATGTTATTCTGGTGGTGGTGCCAATCGCGGTGTTAAAATGACCGAAATTGCCAAATATTCCAAAGTCGTTCAGACCTTGGCTCAAGCAGCAGCCCGTCGCACGGTTGCTCGCCGCTAGAACTTTTCACTTTTAATCCGATCTGCTTGTCAACAAGCAGGTCGTTTTTTTTTGATTGCATTTCATTTATCAGCGGCTTATCAAAACTTCATTAAGTTATATTAAATTTGAATCAAATCAGGGTGGGTTCTTCCGGCTTTGGCAGATAAACCAGTACAGCAAATACGAGCCAAACTATTATAAATATTGGCTTTGACCTGTATGTAGATTTGCTGTACAGGAGAGATAGAAACATGCGGCGTGAAGATTTCAAGGGTGATTCCTCTTTTCAGGTGTTTGCGTATTCCGAATTGGAAGCCCGTGCTGTCAGTCTGATGCAGCTATTGGCGGCCCAGCCACTTAGTTTGAAACTCAAACCCGAAACCCGTGAAAGTGTTGAGCGCTTGGCCAATGCCTATCGCAAGGCCCAAAAGACCTTGGCTTTTCAGCTCTCTGCCGATTTCTTTGCTGCCGTTTTGGACCGCAGCAAACTGCAGATGGCCTATGCTCAAATACTGGCTCAGCCGATTATCCGCCACTCTGAATTTCAAATGGTCTTGGACTGTCTCAAGGAACTCTGTGCGGGTCCTGCAGAACCCCTTGATAAATCCCTTGCCAAACCTCTTCCCCTGGAAGAGGCGTTGCAGCTTTTGCTTTTAAAACTCACCCACAGCGATAAAAATGCGATCTATTACAACCGCGTCGACAGCTGCACGGGCAAGTTACGACCCACCACTTTTCCGCTGACAGAAACCCTGATTGACCATTTTCTTGCGCCTTTTGCTGAGACGGGTGAAAAGGCCAAAAAAGTGTTGATCTTTCAAAAAGGGCTGGTGATGGCCAATCCCGCTCTGCTTTTGGCCTGGGAATACCGGGCCCGCAAACAGAAATACGAACAGGAAAAAGCCCGTTGGGAGGCGGTTCAAGCAGCCAAACAGGCCCGTCCTGTCGCCCCCACGGGCCCGTAAGCCAAGATCGTTGGGGCAGCAGAGCCCCGCTTGATCTCCGAAGAATTGGAAAAAGTGTTGGCATCTCTCGATGGAGATGAACGTAAGGCTGTGATCGAGGGACTCAGCCCCGATCATTTTGGCCAACTCCTGAACGCAGCGCATTTGCCAGGAGAAGATTTTGGCAAAACCTTTAAACGGCTGTCTTGCCAAGGGCTTTCCCAAGCCAAAGCCAGTCTGTTAGCGGCCCGCATGTCCGTTCGACTCAAACGACTGCTGGCCATGACGGGTGATTGGAACGAAGACTATTGGCGCGATTTTCAATCCCTGATGCAAACGCTGGGAGTGTGGGAAGGGCAGGTCTGGCTGAACAAATGGCGGGCAGCTAAAGTGGGCAAACAGGCCCTTGCAAAATCGGGCAAAGACTACCTGCTTGAATCTTTAACGGATCCCTTGACTGAACCCTTGACTGAACCCTTGACTGAACCCTTGGCTGCCCAGCTCAAACAGGCTGAGAATATGCGGGACAAACAGCGTGGCAAACACATGCTTTCCCCACTGGAACTGTCAGATTGGACCCAGCCACCTGCGCGGAATGTGCCGCCAGAACAGCGCAAAGTACTGGCGGTGTTGGCCCGCAGCGACCGGCTCGAAGAGCTGCTCAGCCTGTCTCTGCCGCCAGAAGTGCGCATGCGCACTTCTGCAGAGCTGCAAACCCGTTTGTATCAGGTCTTTGGACTCTTAGCAGATACAGATATGGACACGATCAAATCCCGGTTTTTGACTGACTTGCCCCCTGAAGCCAGTGAGGCAGCCAAATCCCTGATCGCTTCAGTCGAACGCAGCTTTCACCGCCTGAGCAGCCTCTTTCGCCAGGATTTTAGAATGACTTTTCCATTGGCCTTAAACATGCTGCGTGAGCAAGAAGAAATGGTAAAAGAACGTCAAAAAATGAATCAGCCCCAATACAGCAATAGTCCTGCTGCTCGCTACCGAAGTTACCAGCAGGGGATCGGTTAAGCAGACTGCCCAAACAGCCTAAAATAAAGTAAAATGCAATCGCATCTCTCTTGCCAAATGCATACTTTGTTTTAACGCCTTGTTTAAAGGGGGCCTCAAATTGAGTGGTAAACACAACGACGTCGCTGGAACGTCCTTCTCCGCAATGGATCTTTGCGCCAGAAGTGCGGGCTCA
>JBIKWL010000066.1:0-30680 GCA_044356335.1 Candidatus Sericytochromatia bacterium | reverse complement strand
TCCTTGTTTGGATTGGCTTGATACCTTCAAACTACAGGAACTGCCCCGGTTTTACAATTTCTTTCTTGCACTGATTTAGTTTTTATTATATCATTACAACAACAAATAAAAATAACAGGCAATAGCACCCAAAGGAAGATGCTCTCTTTTACAAGATCTTACTGCTGTGATCTTTGCCATCAAAGCTCAGGAGTTTTCGCCGATCATCGACGATTGTTTCGAGGTTGGTCGGGCGCTTCCAGACCTTGTAGAGATTGGCCAGGGTGTCCTGGGCATAGTCGAGTTTGAGGTCCACGCCCGTGTGGGTGTGCACCAAGTACAGTTCGCCGCGGTTGTCGTGGTTGGCATCGACAATTTCAATCGCGGGCTCACCAAAATTGGTCAAACTTGTTAAGAGCTTGCTCTTGATATCTTCGTATTGGCGTGAGGCTATTTCGTATTGCTCGCTGGAACCATTGTATTCAAAGGTAAAGAGCTTGAGGCGCTCACAGAGTTCCATCGTCAAAAATTCATCCAAAAACATCACATCGCTGTAGACCCGGCGCACTTCGAAGATTTTTTGGCGGCCCAGACCCAGGGCTTTGTCCCAATTGCGCTTTTCTTCGTACGAGCTGCACTCTTCGTATTCGCGGCCAAAGCGCCCGGTATTCCAGCGCTCCTCGATATCTCGGTAGATTTCCAGGCCAATTTTATACGGGTTGAGCTGTCGGGCGCTCATGGCCATGGTGCCTGAGTGTAAGTCGGCAAAATCCACAATTTCACTGGCAGTGGCCGCGCGTTGGGTCATGATCACGGAGTGCCAGTAGCTGGCCCAGCCTTCGTTCATGATTTTGGTGGCGCGCTGGGGGGCAAAATACAGGGCCTCGTCGCGCACGATTGAGAGGATTTCACTCTGCCAATTTTCGAGCGGGGCGTTTTCCATCAAAAACAGCAGAATGTCCCGATACGGCTCGTTGGGAAAACGCTCTTTGCGGCGCTGCTGTTCCTCTTTGTACTGCCGTTCTTGCTCTTCGATATACTCTTTGGGGTTGATGTATTTTTCCATATGCGGCTTGGAACGCAGCCGGAAATTGGGGGTTTGGTCGATGGCCTCTTCAGCGTAGCCGTAAGGCTTTTTATCCTGCCTGCGGATGTGGTTGGTGTGGAAGTCGATCAGGTTTTCGAGCGAGAGCGCGGTGTCTAAAAAGGCCTCGACATTGTCTTCGCCAAAGCGCTCGATATACTGCCGAACTTGGGTACCGTGATTGGCCATCACGTCCATCATTTTGCGGTTGGTATGGGCAAAACAGGCATTGTTCTTAAAAAAATCGCAATGGGCGTAGACGTGGGCCATGATGGTCTTCTGGTCTACATCGCGGTTGCAATTCATCAGATAGGCATAACAGGGATCGGTGTTGATCACCAACTCGTAGATCTTGGAGAGGCCGTAAGCATACGATTTGCTCAGCTTATTGTATTCCATGCCAAAGCGCCAATGGGGGTAGCGCACCGGAAAACCATCATAAGCCGCGATTTGGTTCATGGTTTCGAAGTCGATCATTTCATAGACCACTTCAAAGAAATCCAGGCCATAATCTTTGGCTATTGATTCAATCTGTTTACGTGTCGCTTCGAGTTCGGGGGTGAGTTGCATAGCTTATTTTCCTGTGCTCAGAAAAGTCTTGATCCCTTTGATAATCGCATCTTTGTTCTCAATTTTGACCAATGAGACCTTTTCTTCCTCGGCAAAGTGTTTGGTCAACTCTTTGATAAACTTGCCGCTGCCATAGCGGCTCTCGACCTGACCATAACAGAAGAGGTTACACGCGGGCAGCAATTGCTCTTTGATAATCCGTACGCTCTCTTCATTGTCGCGCTCGGACCAATTGTCACCATCAGAGAAGTGAAAGGGATAAATATTCCACTGCTCAGGCGGGTATTCTTCGGCAATCATTTTGGCGCACATTTTGTAGGCCGAAGAGATCACGGTGCCGCCACTTTCGCGCATTCTGAAAAAGGTCTCTTTGTCCACCTCTTGGGCCACGGTATCGTGCACAATATACCGGGTTTTGAGGCCTTTGTAATGGGTGCGCAGCCAGGTGTCGATCCAGAAAGAAGTGATCCGCACAATTTCTTTCTGCTCTTCTTCCATCGAACCGGAAACGTCCATCATCAAGATGATCACCGCATTGGTGAGTGGTTCGGGCACCATTTGGCGGTAGCGAAAGCGCAAATCCTGGCGAATCGGCACAATGATTGGGTCTTCGGCGTTGTATTCGCCAGAGGCAATCTGCCGCTTGAGGGCCTCTTTATACGAGCGTTTGAAGTGGCGCAGCGAGTTGGGGCCGACATGGGTGATGCCCCGGTAGCGGCCTTTCATGCTCTGGATATCTTCACTGCCACGGGGTTCAATCCGGGGCAATTCCAACTCTTCAGCCATGATTTCAACCAATTCGTCGAAGGTCAGCTCGACTTCGAGGGCGTGTTGGCCCTCTTTGTCTCCGGCTTGGCCAGAACCCTGGCCTTCACCCTCTTCGCCACCCACCGGATCACCCTCTTTGCCGTCACCGGAGCCCACGCCCCCGCCTTTATTGCCGTCGAGCTTGAAGTGCGGGATGTCGATCTGAGGAATGGGAATCGAGACAATGTCTTTGCCCTGTTTGCCCATCATCTCACCTTGGGAGATGTATTTCTTCAGATTTTCGCGCACCTTGCCACGGATGATGCGTTTAAAGCGACCAACATCCTTGTCAATTTTGGTGTCCATGTTTTAGCGATCCTTCACGTCACCCCGGGCGAAGATACTGGCCACGAAGTTGAGCACATCGGTGGCAGACGCTTCGTTATACCCGTAGTTTTTGATCAGGCGCTCTTTGACGATGTCGATTTGCTGTTGGGCTTTTTCGTCCATCACATTGCTGAGCAAACTGGTCAATTTGATCGAATCCTTGCGGTCTTCGAAGAGTTTCAGCTCCAGGGCTTTTTGCAGGCGGGCATTGGTATTGTACTCAAAGGTCCGGCCTTCAATCGCCAGGGCGCCGATATAGTTCATGATCTCACGGCGGAAGTCGTCTTTGCGACTTTCGGGAATGTCGATCTTTTCTTCGATCGCGCGCATCAGGTTTTCATCGGGCTGTTCGTAATTGCCCGTGTATTTGTTTTTGACCTTTTCCTTTTGGGTATAGGCTTTGACATTTTCGATATAATTGCCGCAGAGGTTGCGAATGGCGTCTTCGTCGGCGGAGATCGCCCGTTGCACTTCGCTTTTGACGATGTTTTCGTATTCCTCTTTGACGGTGGCCAGCAGCTCTTTGTACTTCTTCTTGTCGTCTTCGTTGACGATCAGTGAGTGGTGTTTGAGCCCGGCGTCGAGTTCGTTCATGACCATAAAGGGGTTGATGTATTTCTCATCGGCATATTTCACCAGGGCATTGGAGATCTTGTCCTGGATATAGCGGGGAGAAATACCGTTCATGCCTTCGCGTACGGCTTCTTTGCGCAGCTCTTTGACATTGTCTTCGGTAAAACCCGGCACCATCTGGCCATTGTAGAGCTTGAGCTTCTGCAAGAGGGTCAATTGGTGTTTCTTGGGCTCTTCCAAGCGTGAAAGCACGGCCCACATCGCGGCAATTTCAATCGTGTGGGGTGCGATGTGCATGTCTTTGATCTTGTTGGAATTAAAGTCTTTTTCGTAGACTTTGATTTCTTCACTCAGACGGGTAATGTAGGGCACGTCGATTTTGATCGTGCGGTCGCGCAGGGCTTCCATAAATTCGTTGTTCTGGAGCTTGCGGTACTCAGGCTCGTTGGTATGGCCGAGAATCACTTCATCGATGTCGGTTTGGGCAAATTTCTTGGGTTTGATCTTGTGCTCTTGCGAGGCTGTCAGAAGGTCATACAAGAAGGCCACATCGAGTTTAAGTACTTCGATGAATTCAATAATGCCGCGGTTGGCGACGTTAAACTCGCCATCAAAATTAAAGGCGCGGGGGTCGGAATCGCTGCCATACTCGGCGATTTTGCGGTAATTGATATCCCCGCTCAACTCGGTGGAGTCTTGGTTCTTTTCGTCTTTGGGCTGAAAAGTACCAATCCCTGAACGGTCGCGCTCGGAGATAATCATGCGGCGCACTTTGATATGTTTGATCAATTCGCTCCAATCGCCACTGTATTTGCTCATGAAATGGGCGTAGTAATAGCGGCAAAGTGGGTTGAGATCGCCCAAGATGCGAATTTGCTCATTGTCGGGCAATGAGGCGTTGAGCTTGGCCAAAACCTCGCTGCGCACTTCTTCGGGCAGGAGCTTCAGCGGCTCTTCGTGCATGGGGCTGGGCACTTCAGTGCCATCTTCGAGGATCCAGGAATAGGTGTACATGATCCCTTCGGGAGTGCGGGAATAGAGTTCCAGGCTCTTTTTGAGCAAGCGAGCGACCGTGGATTTCGATGAACCGACGGGGCCGTGCAGCAGAATCACGCGTTTTTCGGTGCCATAGCGGCGTGCGGCGGCTTTGAGTACCTGCACGAGTTTCATCAGGTGGATGTCCAAGCCAAAAATGGCGTCGCCACCATTGCCATAGGGGTCGTTAAAAAACTTATAACGGGTGATTTTTTTCTTGTATTCGGTGTATTCTTCGCTGCCGAAGGACATCACCATGTCGTAGACACGCTGAAAGGCGGAGCGGGCCACTTTGGGGTTTTTAGCTACGATATCGAGGTATTCTTCGTAGCTGCCTTCCCACCAGAGTTCCTTAAATTCTTCGGTATTCTGTAGGGATTTGACGATGGATAACAGTTCAGAGCCGTTTCCCATGGCTGTTTGCACTCCTTTTGCCTGATTGAATTACTATGCCACAATGTTGGTTCGGGTTAAGTACCGCTGGTCACGCCAGCGATTTCTGGGGAAAGTTCGAACAGGTCTGAGGGCTGGCAATTTAACACCTGGCACAGTTGTTCCAAGTGGCGCAGCCGAATCATGGTGGGATGGGCCTCTTTGAGTTGTTGAATGGTATTGCGATGGACGCCCATGCGCTCTGCCAGCATTTTATTGCTGATTCGGCGTTCTTTCATGCGTTCTCGTAATTTCCATTTTAACACCTTGGAAGCTGCTCCTTCCCTCGTTAGCTATGATACTAACACAAAGCTCAAAGAGAAATCCAGCGACTTGCACAGCATTTTTGTGCATTTAAATCTCGACTTTTGCTAAGCCCGATTTTTGACAAAGTCTATCAATTCGTCAATGCCGTCTTTACGGTCAAAAAGTAGGTGATTTTTGGCCAAAATGTTCTCCCGCATCTGGGTTTGAAAAGCCCGATCAGAGCCCAAACGCAGAGCCAATTGCACATATTCTTCGGGGGTGTGGGCGATCAAATTGGGCAGGTCCATTTGCTGATAAAGGGCCTGGGTTGAGCGGCCCCGCAAAAATGGCGAGGGCAGCGTCACCATCGGTGTGCCCAGCCCCAACGAAAGGTAAGCGGTATTGCCTGCGCCAAAGTGGGGTGTATCGAGAGCCACATCCACATGCGCCAAGAGATTGAGGAAAGTCGCTTGGGGCAACCAGGGCAAGACCCGCAAGCGCTGTGCATAGGGACTCAAATTTTGTTCTAATCTTGGCAGTAAGTTGTCTGAAAAAAAGGCCAGCGGATAGTCAAAAATGGCAATTTCTGCTTCGGGATCTGTTTCGAGAATGGCCCTGAGGAGTGGATCCAAATCAGGGTGAAATTTAAACGGCATCATCGGACAGAGATAAAGGTGTTTGTTGTGGGACAGATTCAGCTCTGTAAAGATTTGCTCGCGGCTTTTGAAGGTCTTGGGCAAGGGGGGCAAAGCATAATTAACGGCAATCGATTTTAACAAAACCAATTTTTCGCTGTAATGGATCTGAGCCTCGGGCCCTTCTAACAATTCTGAGGAAATATAATAATCGATGGTGGGAATGCCCGTTGTAACGGGGTGCCCGCTCAGGGCCATTTGAACGGGGGCCAAGCGGGTAAATGCCAGCATCCAGGTAAAGGTATCGATGCCTATGTCTGGGTAGATCAACATATCCAGTTGATCAGCGGCGATCCGCTCTGCTGAGGCATCGAGATCGTCTGGCAAAACCACAAATTGTGAAGCCACCGAGCGCAACAGCTCTGTTTGACTGTCTTGTTGGGCCTTTTCCATGCTGTAGAGCAAGATCTCAAAGTCCGCAACCTCAGTAAAGGCTTCAATTAATTTGCCAAAACAGTGACTCACAGAGTGATCAAAAAAATGGAGTGAGCAAAAGCCGATGCGCTTTTGTTTGGGAGCCATTTTGCTTTTCACAGGCCCTTGGGGGGGGTGCTCGGGCAAGATTTGGCGATAGAGCCCAGCCAATTGCATCAGGCTATTTTTGTCGTTGAAACCCATATAACTCAGATAAAACGGGGTATTGTCGATGCGCAAAGCCCCGCCTGTCAATGTTAAGGGTTGGGAGGACAGTTCCGTTAAAAGGGACTCAAAGCAATTGCGCCAGTGGTTCAGATCTTCCTGTGATTTAAACAGCGGCGGGGGCAAAAGTGAAAGCAAGCGCAAGCCATTTTCTGGGACAGGCTCCTGTTTCCAGATTGCTTGGGCTGTGGCAATAGCGGCAAAGAGATCGGGTATTTTGAGCTGGGCATCCAATTGCAATTGCAGAGCGGGCAAAGAAGTCGGATCGTCTGTGAGGATCTGAGCTGTATATGCCAGGAGGGCCGGATAATCCCCCATCTGCGCGCACAGAGTAGCCAAATTGTAGTGTATTTGCGTCCGTTGCGCCTGTTGTGATGGGGAATGTGTGAAGTTTAAGGCCTGTTTATAGACTTGGCGAGCGGCCGCATACTGGCCAGTTTGTATAAGTCCCTGGGCCAGATTATTGGCTGCTTCGAGATAAGTGGGATCGATCTGAACCGCCCGCTGAAGATAGGGCAGAGCCTCGTTGAGGCGTCCTGATTTTAAGAGCAATTGCCCCAAATTATTATGATAGGCAGGCGCATCGGGTTTAAGTTGGATCGCAGCTAAAATATCTGCGATTCCCGCTGCTAAGTCTCCCAACATGGCTTTGGTCAAGCCCAATAAATGATGCAGTTCTGGGTGGTTGGGACTGTCGCTTAAGAGTTCAAGGTAAATGTCTTTGGCTGCCTGGGCCTGCCCCTGTTGGTGTAAGTTCACAGCTGATTGAAATTGCTGCTTGAACTGGTCTGGGGTCATTCACATTCTCCTTGATGGGGCGCTTGGCCGCTCTTTTTCCCTGCAAATCCTATTCTATCGGAATTTAATTAGCTTTGCAGTTTTGAGTTCTCATTTCAGCGGATTGGGCCAGGGTGTTAAACTGGAGTCGATGTTTGTTTGCATCACTGCTGATAAAATTCCCGTTGTGAAAATTCCCGTTGTGAAATTGAAACCTGCACCATGACCCACACCACTGCTATTTTGAATCCCTCCCCCGAGCACTTGGCCCAGGCCGCTTTGCTACTGCAAAACGGTGAGGTCGTGGCCATGCCCACTGAGACAGTTTATGGCTTGGCGGCTTCACTTTGGCATGAAGCCGGTTTGATGCGGATATTTACCAGCAAAGAGCGGCCCCAATTTGACCCTTTGATTGTGCATTTAAGTTCGGAGATGGCTGCAGACAAGACTTTGATGGCTGAATGGGTGGATTTTGATGCCCTTTCGCCGAGTTGGCAAAAGCAGGTAGCGGCTTTGATGGCGGCCTTTTGGCCTGGCCCGCTCACGCTGGTTCTGCCCAAAACAGCCAAAGTGCCAGATTTGGCCACATCGGGTTTGGCCACAATTGCCCTGCGTGTGCCAGCCCACCCAGTGGCCCAAGCTTTAATTCAAGCGACGGGTGCCCCCCTGGCAGCCCCCAGTGCCAATCGCTTTGGTCGCATCAGCCCCACCACGGCCCAGGCCGTCTATGAAGAACTGGCTGGGCGCATCCCGCTGATTCTCGACGGCGGTCCCTGTGAGGTGGGGCTGGAATCCACTGTTTTGTGCTGGGATCAGGCCGGAAACCCGCAGATTTTGCGTCCGGGTCAGATTTCTGCGACGGAACTGGCAGAAGTTTTGGGTTGTGCTGTAGCAGAAGCGACTTTGCACCCAGCTGAGATTCAAGCACCTGGCATGCTCAAAAACCACTATGCCCCGCTGAAACCCTTGTTTTTATTGCCCCCCGACTGGAAGCCGGGTCAGATTTTACCAGAAAATCCCGCCGGTCTGCCTGGCCCTTCGCCCCTGGCGGGCTATTTATTGCTGTCCGGTAACCCGCAGGCCCTTTCCCCCCCATTAATCGGGCCCGTCTTTACCCTCAGCCCCCATGGGGAGCGTGAACTCTGTGCCCGCCATCTCTTTGCCGCCCTGCGCAGGCTCGATGCCAGCGAAGCAGATTATCTTTGGGCTGAATTGCCCCTTGAATCTACGGGGCTGGGCCATGCCATTGCCAACCGTCTGCGCAAAGCCGCTGGGGTTTAGTTCACTTTGCAGCCCAAACGCTGTCGATTTCTGCCACAGACTCAAATCAAAAGCCCCCGGTTTATCCGGGGGCTTTGGGTTGAAACGGGGTGCTAAGTTTGAGCTTAGTAGGTCGGAGCGGGCATGCCAGCTTCGGGGTAGAGGCTCTGGGGCTGGTTTTGGGGCTGACCCTGGGCGTAGCCGTAGCCAAAATCACCATTGAAGTTGCCAAAATTGCCGCGGCTGTAGCGATAATTCAGGTCGTATTGGTGGTGCAGAATCAGGCCTTTGTCGCCAACGATAATCCCGTTGCCATGTTCAACGATGTCGATGCCATTAAAGGCCTGGGGCAGGGCTTTGACATTGTAATCCGAGGACGGGCTCAGGGTATTGCCGTCGGTTTTCATCAAATTGCCGTTGATTTCGTTATTGGCTGAATAGTCCAGCGCTGCGGTGATGGTGGAGCCCAGCACCCAACCTTGATTGGGGCCCATCATGCCGACGGCATTAAAGGTGACCTGTTCAAAACGTTTGTCGATCCCGTCTGCCATTTTGACTTCGGACCAGATATCGTTGATGGCATCGTATTTGAAGATCGCGCCACGTTTGCCTGTCAGGCCACTCAGCAGGGGATCGTATTCACCCACAGCCCAGCCCACAGAGGAGTTGGCCATTTTGATTGAGCGGATGCTGTAGCGGCCTGTGGGGCGCTTCCAGTCGATCAGATTATTGGTAAAGCGGTCTTTGACCCATGTTGTTCCGTTGAAGCGGTAGATGGTGGGGCGCTCCAGATTTCCAGAGTCACCACCGACCCAGGCGTTGTTGGGGCCAATCACGCTGACAGTATTGATCGGTTTTTCTATCCCAGAGGCCAGGGGAACCCAGCCCATCGGGCCCTGCAAACGCAGAACCACACCAGCGCCGCCACTTTCACCGACGATAAAGCCGATTTGGGGGCCGAGCATATCGATCGCTTTAAAGGTGCCTTGAACGGGGACGCGGATGCGCTCCCAGCGGCCGTTGATGTAGTGCATGATCAGATTGTCGCCGACGGCCCAACCTTCAAAATTGCTGACCATTTCAATGCCATAGATATTGGCACCGTTGGTGACGGGGTTGAGCTGTTGAGTCAGGTTGTACCATTGCCCGTTGATAAAGTGCAACATGGTGCCACCGGCGCCGACGGCCCAGGCTTCGGCATCGCTGACGAGTTTAACGCCGTAGAGATTGGCCTGAGTTGGAGCGGGCATTTGAATCCAGTTGAAATTGCCGGGAGTGACATGCACGACGATGGTGGCAGCCACGCCGCCAATTGAACCGACGACTTGGGTGGTACCTTCGCGCAGAGGCGTGAAGATGCCGGAGGTGCTCATGGTGCCGACATCGCGGTTGAGAGAAGTCCAGTTGATATTGGTAAAGCTGCTCAGTTTCTGGCCGTCATCAAGGGTGATTTCGACGCTGAATTTTTTGGTGGTGCCAATGGGTACACCGAGTTCATCGGCTGCGGGCTTGGGTTTGTCGTTGGCGCTGACTGCGGCACCTGGAGCGGCACCTGGAGCCGCAGAGGCAGAGGTGGAGGGAGCGACACTGGGGGTGGTGGTGGGAGCGCTGGCAGCGGGTTTGTCGATCGGCATATCAAAGCGCATAGAGACGGCTTTTTTGCCGTCGGGCAGAGTGGGTTGGGCGTTGTTGACCTGGATTTGGGGCAATTGGTTGGGCTGTCTGACAGTGGGAGCAGGAGGTTGAATCTGTGGGGCGTATTGGGGGGTGACAATGGGGTTGCCGCCGCAGGCGGTGATCAGGCTGGTGGCGAAGAGGCCACTCAGGATGCGCTTGATACCTTGAATACGTTTCATGATCTTTTCCACTCTCTCTACAAATAACGTTCTCTATTAGCTATATGGCTGATCGGGTCACGGTTCTTGTTAGATATTACCAAAACTTAAAGTTAATTTTAGCGATATTTAAATCCGTTCGATGATGGTGGCAATCGCCTGACCGCCACCAATACAGAGGGTGATCAAAGCGGTGTTTAAATTCCGACTTTCAAGCGCATCCAAGGCCGTGCCCAGCAAAATTGCACCTGTGGCCCCCAGCGGGTGACCCAGGGCAATGGCTCCGCCGTTGACATTGACCTTGACGCTGTCGATATTCAAGGCCTGCATGGTTTGCAAGGGCACCACCGCAAAGGCCTCGTTGATCTCCCAGAGGTCAATGTCGCCCACCGTCATGCCAGCTTTTTGCAGGGCCTTGCGAGAGGCTTCTGCCGGGCCAGTGAGCATAATCAGGGGTTCGCTGCCGCAGGTGGCCATCGCTTTTATTCTAGCTCTGGCGCGCAGGCCATGTGCCTGGACATACCTTTCAGAGGCCAATAAAACCGCTGCGGCCCCATCGACGATTCCGCTGGAATTGCCAGCGGTGTGCACGTGGGGAATGTTTTCTGCTTGGGGGTATTTCCAGAGGGCAATTTGATCCAAGGTCTCCCCGTTGGGGCCGACCCCCATGGCCCCCATTTTTTCAAAAGCCGGTTTAAGCGCTGCCAAGGTTTCCAAGCTGGTGTCGGGCCGGGGGTATTCTTCATTGTCGAGCAATACAGCGCCCGTTAAGGGATCTTTGACCGCAAACAGGCTCTTGGCAAAAGCGCCCTCTGCCAAAGCTTTTCCCGCTTTGACTTGGGATTCAAACGCAAATAGGTCGAGATCTTCGCGCGAAAAACCGTATAACTTGGCAATTAAATCGGCGCTGATGCCCTGCGGCACTTGAGGTGTTGTGCCGCGCAAACGCAGATTATTGCCGTCGATGCCGCCGCCATCGCTGCCGAGAGGCACCCGTGACATGCTTTCGACACCGCCCCCAATGGCCACATCCAACACGCCACTCATGATCGCCATAGCGGCAAAGTTCACTGCTTGCAGCCCCGATCCACAAAAGCGATTGAGGCTTACGCCACTGATTGTCTGCGGCAAGCCTGCGGCCAAAATGGCGTTGCGGGTTAAGTTGGCGCCCTGCTCACCGACCTGGGAGACAATGCCCAAAATCACGTCTTCGACAGTTTCAACCGCGATATTTCCAGCTTGAATGACCTGATTCAGGGTCTGTGCTGTCAATTCTTGGGGGTGTAGACCCGACAAAGCGCCTGCGTCTTTTTTGCCCCGACCTCGGGGGGTGCGTTGAGTAGAGAGGATCAGGGCATTTTCTGACATCTGGGAGTTCCTTTAAGGATCTTTGTGAACGGTCTCAGCATGAATGTGAATAATGGGGCCATCCGCGGTGATATCCGAGGTCTGTTTGGGCGTCTGCATGGCGGTTTCAATCTCTGCCGCTTCTGCTGCCATCGCCTCAAATTGTTTTTGCGTTTTTTTCACGAGGCGGCGCAAATAAAAATAGCCGACCAAAACGGTGATGCCTGCGACCAAAAACAGGCCTGCAAAACCGGCCAGAATCCAATGGGCATAGCGGATAGCTAGGGCAATCACGGCAAACCAAAAGAGGACTTCGAGCAGATTGCGCAATTTCATGGAGGACCTCGTTTCGCCCCAGCTAAATTTAGCCTCTGCGATTTTTAATACAGGAGCAGTTGAAATGATTCTAACATAAAATAGGACAGGCCTTTCTTGTCTTGATTTAGACTTTCAGGTAACACAACTAAAATGGCAAAGTTCCAATTCATTCGAACCAAGAAATTGAATTAACTCCAATCGAAGAGGTGTAATATGCAAAAGTCCAAACATCAGTTTAGGTATTCAACCCTTCTTTTCTCAAGCGTGTTTTGGATCTTTCTGGCTGTTTCGCAAGTGAGAGCAGAAACCTGTTCCTTTGGCTATCTCAATGGCAAAGGGCAATGGGCCATCTTGCCTCAATTTGAAATGGTTGGGTACTTTGAAAATGGGCTGGCCTCTTTTCAAGAGGTAGAAAATGGGCCTTGGGGGTTTATCGACACCAAAGGCAAACGCGTCATTCCCGCTCAATTTCATCTTACTGGAGATTATTTTCAGGGTTTGGCGGCTGTGCAGACAAGCAAAAATGGCCCCTGGGGCTTTATGAATAACCAGGGAAAGTGGGTCATTCAGCCTCAATTTTATGCTGTATCTGATCATTTTTCCAATGGCCGGGTCGCTGCCCAACTCACTGAAAATGGCCTTTGGGGCATATTGGACCTCACAGGTGCTTGGGTTGTTCAACCCAGATTTTATGATCTGGGTGGTTTTTTTCAAGGCTTGGCCAAAGCGCAATTAGAGGAAGATGGGCTTTGGGGATTTGTCGACACCCAAGGCCAATGGGTTATCCAACCCTCTTTTGGTAGAACACATGATTTTTCTCAAGGCCTTGCCGCCGTTAGAACAAAAGAAGGTCTCTGGGGCTTTGTAAATACACAGGGCAAATGGGTTATTCCACCTAAATACAGAGAAGTCTTTGACTTCTCTCAAGATTTGGCTGCCGTTTTGTTGTCGGAAGAGGGCCCCTGGGGATTCATTAATTTCAAAGGAGAATGGGTCATTCCTCCGCGTTTTTATCAGGCTTACCCAGGTTTTTCCGAGGGAATTTCTGCAGTTCAATTGACCCAGAATGGATTGTGGGGCTTGATTAACCCCAAAGGGCAATGGGTGATCCCACCAAGATTTTACAATTTGGGTTCAATGTACAATGGCTTGGCCAAAGCACAACTGACCGAAAACGGATTTTGGGGCGTCATTAATGCCAGAGGCCAATGGGTCATACCCCCGAAATACAAGTACCTTGGCAGATATTCCCACGGTCTGATTGAAGCGCTTAAGTGCAAATAAAACAGAGGCGGTTGAAATGATTCCAACCAATACACTTTGTTATAATGGGTATCACATTCAGCAAAGTCCGAGGAGCACCCCATGAAAACCAAGTCCCTCCCCCATGATTCGGCGCGGGGCCATGTCACCGGAGAGTCGGTATTTCTCGACGATCGCCCCTTGCAAAGAGGGGAATTGCATGTCGGTCTGGTTTTTAGTCCCGTGGCCCATGGCAAGATCCTCTCGATCGATACCTCGGCTGCTTTGGCGCTGCCCGGCGTGGCAGGGGTTTTCACGGCCGCAGATCTGCACCACAATCTCTGGGGCACTATCATTCAAGACCAGCCCCTGCTGGCCGACAAAACAGTCAATTTCTTGGGTGAGGCGATTGCCATCGTTGCAGCCGAAGATCGCGCCACGCTTGCCGCAGCCAAAAAAAGAGTCAAAGTAGAGATCGAAGCTTTACCTGCTATTTTGAGCATCGACGAAGCCCGGGCCCAAGAAGCCTTTATTGCGGTCGAGCGCACGATTCTCAAAGGGGATCCAGATGCGGCTTTGGCCCAGTCACCCCATCGCATTGATGGGGTCTTTGAAAACAAAGGCCAAGACCATTTTTACCTCGAATCACATATTTCAATTGTCTACCCGCTCGAAAATGATCAATTGGAAGTTCATGCCTCGTCTCAGCATCCGACCGAAGTGCAGCATCTGGTCGCAGAAGCGCTGGGTCTGCGTCAGAGCCAAGTGACCTGTATCGTCAAACGCATGGGGGGAGGCTTTGGGGGCAAAGAATCCCAAGCTGCGACATTTTCAGCTTATGCGGCCTTGGTCGCTCACAAACTCAAACGCCCAGCCCGTCTGGCCCTGAGCAAAGACGAAGACATGCAAACAACAGGCAAACGCCACCCCTTTAAAGACTGGTACAGTGTGGGGTTTGATGCCGAAGGCCGGATTCACGCCTTGGATGTGAAGCTCTTTGCCGATGGCGGGGCTTATGCCGATCTCTCGACCTCGATTCTGGAGCGGGCGATGTTGCATTCCGACAATGCCTATCACTTGCCCAATGCCCGCATCGTGGGCCGAATCTGCCGCACCCACAACACGCCCCATACAGCTTTTCGCGGCTTTGGGGGGCCCCAGGGCGTGGCCATGATTGAAAATGTACTCGAAGAGATCGCGATTTATTTGGGCAAAGACGCCCTGGATGTGCGCCGGATCAATTGTTACCAAGGCGAAGAGCAGACCACGCCATATGGCCAAGTGGTCGTCAACAATACCCTGCCAGCCCTCTTTGACCGGTTAAGTGAAACTGCCCATTACGCACAGCGCCGTTCAGACATCCAGGCCTTTAATGCCAGCTCCCAGACCCATTTACGTGGTTTGGCCTTGACGGCTGTGAAGTTTGGGATTTCGTTTACCAGTCGCTTTCTCAATCAGGGCAATGCCTTGGTCAATATTCACCGCGATGGCACCATTCAGGTCTCTACAGGCGCAACCGAAATGGGCCAGGGCGTCAATACCAAGTTGCAACAATTGGTGGCAGAGGCCTTTGCCATTCCCTACCAAAACGTGATTCTGCTGCCAACGGCCACAGATAAAAACCACAATACCTCTCCCACAGCGGCATCCAGTGGTTCAGATATCAACGGCGCGGCGGTGGTTTTGGCCTGTTCTCAACTTCAACAACGGCTCAAAGCCTGTCTCTTGGCCCATTGGGCTCAGCCCGTACGTGGGGCACTCGAAGAATTGAGCATAACAGGCCATGAAGACACCTCTCAGGTTCTGTTTCAAGACGGCTACTTGGTGCACAAAGACAACCCCGAACAGCGCATGGCCTTCGCCGAGGCCGTGAATTTGGCCTTTTTCAACCGCATCAGCTTAAGTGGCTATGGTCATTTTAAGACCCCGATTCCTGGTTATGACCGCGATGCGGGCAAGGGCCACCCCTTTCTCTATTACACCAACGGTGTGGCAGCCTGCGAAGTGCTGATCGACAGATTAACAGGAGAACTCAAAATATTGCGCAGCGATGTCTTGATGGATTTGGGCCGCCCGATCAACGAAGGCATTGATCGCGGCCAGGTCACAGGGGCCTTTGTGCAAGGCTTGGGCTGGGTGACAACCGAAAATCTGGTCTATTCCGACACAGGCGCACTGCTCTCTCATTCTCCGACCACATATAAAATTCCGAATATCCAAGACACCCCACGGGAGTTTTATTTGGAATTGCTCGAAAATGAAGAGCCCAGCAATGTGCGCGGCAGCAAGGCGGTCGGTGAGCCGCCACTGTTACTGGGTTTTGCCGCATGGGCAGCGGTTAAAAATGCCCTCTCTTCTACCCAAGCCCACTACAATCCGCCGTTGCGTTTACCTGCTACGGCGGAAGACATTCTCAGCTGTCTGAAATAAGCCTATGCTCTTTTTTGACATTCACCCCGAAATCGCCCAGGCCGAAACCTTGCCCGGAGAGGCCTATCGCAGCACAGGTTTACATGAGCAGCTTGTGGAACTGGTTTTGGCCCGCAGTTGGCAGTTCTTTGGCAATGCAGAGGCTATAAACGACCCCGGCCAAGCCATTCCTTGGCATTTTTTGCCTGGCAGTGTCAATGAACCCCTGCTCTTGACCCGTGGCTTGGATCAGCAATTGCACTGTCTGTCGAATGTCTGTACCCACCGGGGCAGTTTGCTCTTGCAAGAGCCAGGCAAATCCCGCTTTTTGCGCTGTCCCTACCACAATCGCTGCTTTGAACTCAATGGCCGCTTTCGTTCGATGCCGGGATTTGAAGACCTGAATCACTTCCCCTCTGAGCGCGACCATTTGCCCCATTTGCCGCTGGAAGCCTGGCATGGCCTCTTGTTTGCAGCCTTAAATCCGGTTTTGCCCTTTGCCGATTGGATTGATCCGGTGCAGGCCCGCTTGGGCTGGGTACCCTGGCAGGATTTTGTCTACAGCCCAGAGCATTCTCAGGATTTTGAATTGGCAGCCAATTGGATGTTATACACAGACAATTACCTCGAAGGATTTCACATTCCCTATGTGCATCCGGGGTTGGCTCAGGTGCTTGATGGCGACAATTACGAAGTCACCCCTCTGCCCTGGGGAGTCTTGCAAATCGGTTTTTCCTCAGATCCGGCTGTGCCCACCTTCAACCTGCCCTCTTACCATCCCGATGCGGGCTCGGGTGTGGCGGCGTATTATTTCTGGCTCTTTCCCAATCTGATGCTCAATCTCTATCCCTGGGGACTCTCGGTCAATATTGTCTTGCCCCAGGCCGTGGACCGCACCATCATACGTTACCAGACCTATATCTGGAAGCCTGAATTGATGGGGCAGGGAGCGGGCGCAGATCCGGCCCAGGTTGAACGTGAAGACCAGCAGATTGTGCAACGGGTGCAACTGGGCATTCAGTCGCGGCTCTACAAACGTGGCAGGTATTCCCCCAGCCAAGAAAAAGGTGTGCACCACTTTCACAGGCTTTTGGCGCAGGTCTTGCACGGGTAAAGGGGCATTAAATTTTAGTCTGCTTCCTGGACGATAACCCCAAGCAAATGAATCAAACTCAAAGCCTGCTCGGGGTCTATGATCAGGCCTTTGAGTTCAGCCGCTGTGGCGCGAAAACCCGCGATTGAACAGCCGCGCAAATCCAATTGCTGGTGGACAACCTCACTCAGATCCAAGCCACTTAAATCACAGTCCTTAAACTGAACCTGTTTGAAGCTGGCCCCACTGAGTTGCAGGTCTTTGAGTTGGCAATTTTCAAAAATCACCTGTTGAAAACGGGCCTTGCCAAAGTCGGCGAGATTTAAGTTGCAATCTGTAAACAGCACATCTCGAAAGCTGGTTAAGCGCCCGTTGAGGCCCAATAATTTGGCATTTTCAAACCTAGCGCGAGTCAACATTCCCCTTTCAAAGTCACAGTTGGAAAAGTCCACATCAGAGATGAGACAATCGCGCAGATCGAGGCGGGCCAAACGGGCCTCACGCAGACTTAACATGTGAAGTCGCATTTCTTCCAGGCTCAGGGCCTCGGCTTTGGCCTGATCAAAATTGTGTTGGCTTAAAAATCCCTCACTGAGCAGATCTGAGGCCTGGAATTGGGCTAAACTCAACTTGAGGTTGGGCAAGTTCGAGGCCAGGCGCGGGGCTTGTACTGTAAAAGTGGGGGCTGTTTTTTTCATTTTTTTTGCCATTTCTTGAGTTTGAGTTCAGTCATGAGCACGTGAAAAAGGGGTTCATTGAGATAGACCCCATAATGCATCCCATCGCGAATGCCACTGTTAAATTCCAACCAAGCGAGCTGGTCGGTATTGCGGTTGCCTTTTCCCAGAATGGCCCACAGGACTTGACCCGATTTTAAGTGAATACTGAGTAAATACTTTTCTCGGGCGCCTTCATGATTGGGGGCATAGGCAGAACTGGATTGAAACGTGGGAACCAATTTGGCAATCAATCGGGGATCTGTGACTGATTGCTCCAAACAATTGGCAGGCAATTGATTCCCTTCTGGGCGACAAAGCCCATAATCACGGGCTTCATCGTAAAAATTCACAGAGAGAACCTGATCCGCTCTCAGCCGACGAAATGACTCTATCGCCTGGATGCCATTCCAACTATTCAGACACAAAAGCAAAAAAAACAAAGCCAATCCAGCCCAAATTTTTTTCGATGCAGATAAGCTGAATTTTTTCTCAAGATACAGGCGATAAATCACATAGCCAAAAAAAAGCGGCAACAAGGGAGTGAGTAAAATCTGCACGGAATACAAAAACAGTCATCCCCCTATTTTTTGAAGTCAGTTTACTGTTATTCTCAGGTTCGGAGCTGCTCAGGGGCTGCTTAGGGGCTGCTTAGGGCCTCTGAGACAATTTCCTGCGCCTCATCCAAAATCCGCGCCAGATGTGCCTGACCCAAAAAGCTTTCGGCATATATTTTGTAAATATTTTCGGTGCCCGAAGGCCGGGCGGCAAACCAACCATTGGCCGTGGTTACTTTCAGACCACCAATCGCTGCGCCATTGCCGGGTGCGCTGGTTAAGCGGGCTGTGATCACTTCTCCCGCCAGTTCTGTGGATTTCACCTGTTCGGGAGAGAGCTTTTTCAGGCGGTTTTTTTGCTCTGGGCTGGCTGGGGCCTCTTTGCGTTCAGCCACGGGCTCACCCAGAGTCTGGGTCAGTTCGGCGTAGGCTTTGCCGGGATCACGGCCTTCTCGGGCTGTCATTTCAGCTGCGAGCAGGGCGGGTATCAGACCATCTTTGTCGGTGCTCCAGACGCTGCCATTGCGGCGCAAAAATGAAGCCCCAGCACTCTCTTCGCCGCCAAAGCCCAAGCTGCCATCCAGCAGACCTTCGACAAACCATTTAAAGCCGACAGGCACCTCATAGAGATCGCGCCCCAGGCTGGCAGCCACCCTGTCAATCATCGAGCTGCTGACCAGGGTTTTGCCGATTACCGCACCTGCATTCCAGTCTGGGCGGTGGCGGAAGAGATAGTTAATGGCCACACTCAGGTAATGATTGGGGGGGATCAGGCCCACGCTGGGGGCGACAATGCCATGGCGATCATGGTCGGTATCACAGGCAAAGGCAATGTCAAAGCGGTCTTTGAGACCAATTAAACTGTTCATGGCATACGGCGAAGAGGGATCCATGCGGATGCGCCCGTCCCAGTCCACGCTCATAAACCGGAAACTGGGATCCACCTCAGTTGAGATCACCAGCAAATTTAAGCCATAGCGCTCAGCGATGGCTCCCCAATAATGCACCCCCGCCCCGCCCAGGGGATGAACCCCCATCTGAATGCCGCTTTGGCGCAGCAATTCCATGTCAATCACCTGGTCTAAATCCGCGACATAATGGTTGAGGTAATCATGGGTATGGGTAGTGGTTGCGCGCAGGGCCTGTTCAAAAGGCAGGCGCTTGACGCCATGCAATTGCTGACTGAGCAGTTCATTGGCACGGGTTTCCACCGCTGCTGTGATCACCGTATCTGCGGGGCCGCCGTTGGGCGGGTTGTATTTAAAGCCGCCGTCTTCGGGTGGGTTGTGGGAGGGGGTGATCACAATCCCATCGGCCAAGCCCGTACTGCGACCCCGGTTATACGTCAAAATGGCATGGGAAATAGCGGGGGTGGGGGTGTAGATTTCGGCTCCAGCAATCATGACTTCGACCGCATTGGCGGCCAAAACTTCCAAGGCTGTGGCAAATGCGGGCTCAGAGAGGGCATGGCTGTCGATGCCCAAAAACAGAGGCCCGTTGATCCCTTGGGCCTGGCGGTATTCACAAATCGCTTGGGTCGTGGCCAAGATATGGTCTTCATTGAAGCTGTTTAACAAAGAACTACCCCGGTGGCCCGAGGTGCCAAAAGCCACGCGCTGCTGGGGATCTTTGGGGTCGGGCCGATGGGTATAATAGGCGCTGACCAGTCGGGGCAGATTGACCAGCAGAGATGCGTCGGCAATTTTTCCGGCAAAGGGGCTGAGACTCATGGCATTTTCCTCGATTACTGTTTGCTTTCATCTTAAACGGGAGCAGCAGCGTAGACAAGGCACAAGTACCTAGGCTGTTGAGATTAAATGAGTTTCATGTTCTCATTTGGACTGATTGTGACAAAAAAAATACATATTTGTAAATTATTTCATTCTTTGCTATCTTTGTAAAACAGAGCTTTTTTGATAGGGGCATTCAATCTTGAAAGGTTATTTATCGGCTATTTTGGGTTTGAGCGCGTTTGTTTTTAGCTGTTTTAATCCATTGCCACTTCAAGCAGAAACCTATCTGCACGAGCATCTGAAAATGATCTACGATTTTATTGGTTTGGAAGATTTTCCACATTTGATCTTGCCTGCGCAGCCTCCGGCTAAGATGTATTTACAAGCGCTCTATTTCAATTATGATTCCCGCTTGACCCAACGCAATCATCGCCGTTTTTTCATGGTCTATGAGCAAAAGTACCGAAAAAACACTGTAGCGGGAAGTCTTACTCGCCTGATCATAGGTGATGCAGATCCCGCCCCCCAAAATGCTTGCCAAGAGATTGACGCATCCCTTACCAATTTTCAGCACCCATTGTTGCAAAAAAATCTTCAATTTTGTTATCAACAAGGAGAGAATAACAAAAATCATTACGTCAATTACTTTTTGCGTGGTGCGATTACAGGTAATGATATGAGTAGCGATACTTTTTGGAAGCATCTGCAAAATCTTATTCCTGCTGGGCAACCTCCTTCGCATATTCGGCCTCCAGTCAGTTTTCCCTTAACTCGTCTGTATGAGTTTCAGGACATTTTACAATTGCCCAGAGAGAGGGTTTGGTTTATTGAAAATCACTTTTTACCACTGTTAAATAAACCAATTTTTTTGCCGGGTTATCTACCGACAGGATTTAAGCTCATCCATTTTGATATGGGAATTTCATTCGTTGAAAAAACCAATTTTCGACAAAGAAAAAGTTATTATCCGTATTTATTTGTCGAATATGGAAAAGAAAGCCAATCAAATAAAGAGATTAAACTTCAATTTTTTAATTTTTCTATAAAAGACTGTACAAACTCTGGAATTTTAAATCCAAGAACACTCACATACAAATCCAAGAATTTGGGGAAAATCTATATTTGTACGACTCCCAAAAAAACAGATCAGGTCGAACCCGACAAAACCTATTTACTGATCATACCTGGAAAAAATTTTGAACTTAAAGCCCAAAATATTCCATTAAAAGAATTTTTGATGATTGTAGACAGCCTGAAAACTGTATAAAGCCCCAACCCCTATTTCCCCGCAGGCTGTTGCCCGTAGGTATACCCCACTCTGACTTTGCCCTCGGGTGACAATTCTGCTGAAGTCAGATTGATATTGGGATCCATCTGCTTTTTGAGCAGATCGTTGAGATCCAGGCGAAACAGTGATTCGCCATCTTTGCGCTCAAATTTGATATCTTCGGCCCGCAATTGGGTGGCCATTTGGTCGGCGAGTTTGTCTTCGCCATCAATGGCTGAGTTGATAATCTGGGCCAGCAGGCCTTTGAGTTTGAGATTATCGAGTTCAACCACCAATTGGTTGTTTTCGATGCGCGGGGTGATATCCAATTTGGCAGAGATATTCATAACTTTTTTGGGCTTTTTAAACAGCCGCGAGAGCAAGGGAATGTCGATTTCTGTGCCATTGTTGCCCGAACGGCCTTTTGCCCGCACTTCGTAGGTCGCATTTTTGATTGAGATCTCGCCGCTGGGACTGACCTCCAGGTCCACGTCTTTGAGGCCCGCATCACTCAATTGCTGCGTCACGGTGCGGTCGATATAGTCGCGGATATTTTGATTCAAGCTGAATTCAATGTCTCCATCTTTGACCCGGAAACCTTTGCTGTCCGCTTCGGCCTCGGCCCGCCAATGCAACTCGCCAATATTGACCTTTTCGGGTTTGCGGCCCAAACTCAGATTCACTTGCGCATTGTCGATGCGGGTATCTTTGAGGACTTCAAAGCCCTGAAATTGGAAATTCTTATCAAAGCGAATCACCATATTTTCGTAGTGAATATCTGCTTTGTTGAAAGTGCCAAAATGGTTCTGAAGCTGGCCAAGTGCCTGTTTGATACCGTCTTGGGCCTGTTTGCCAATGTCTTGGCGGCCAGAGAATTTTTGTAAGAATTTGAGCAATTGCTCCTGCTTGGCATTAATATCTCCCGAGAGGTTGATCTCAAAGCCCTGAGGTGTGGTCTTAAACAGGCCATTGCGGTTTTGCAATTGCATATCGTCGACCGTTACGTCAAAATTCAGCTCTTTTAAGTCAATGCCCCCATCGGGGGTGATCAACACCTTGCCGCTGGCCCCTTCGGGACTCTGCAGGGTAAATCCATCCACGAGGCCATTGAGCTTGAGCTTTTCGCCTGTCAACTCCACCCCTTTGGCGGTATGTTGGATATGTAATTGGCCTGAAGATTCAGCTTTGATCGGATAGCCGTTGAGGGTGCCACCCAATTTCAGGCCGGTGCCGCCGTTTAAACCACTGAAACTGAGTTGGCCTGTGCGAGGGTCGAGAACGGCTTCCCCCTCGACTTTAAAATTCGAGAGGTTGAGTTGACCCATTTTTAAACTGATCGTGCCACCGGGACTGCTGAAATGCAAGCGGCCCTGGGCATCTTGACTGATCTCAACCGGGCCCTCTGTGGAGAGCTGATCGATGCCTTGACTGGGCAAGCTGGCAGAAACAGGCTGATCCCAGGCGAAGCTCTGTTTGGCGGGATCAAATTTGATCGGGCCCTGAGAACTCAAATCTTTCAGGGTGATTCCCTGAATTTTGCCATTCAGGCTTAAACTCTGGCCAGGCAGGGGTTCCGCCACAAATTTGCCGCCTTGGGTCTGTACCGAAATCTGACCATTACTCAGCTTCAGGTCTTGCAGGGCCACGCCTGAAATACTGCCACTTTTGAGTTCCAGGGGTTTGTCTGGGTGACTTGAGAATTTGAGTTCACCCGAATTTTCGCTAAAGACCATGCGGCCGCTATACGCCAGATCTTTGAGGTCTATGCCCAGAGAGGGATCTGTATAGTCAATCATGACCGGACTATTGGAGGTGGTTTCGACCTGAACCTGGCCTGGGGTATAGTCCAGCGCCAGATTGCCGCGCACACTGAGGCCTGAACCGGTTTGCAGGCTGAGATCGCGGGTGCTGCTGAAGCGCACTTGCCCACTGGGTGAAACCGAAATATTGCCCGAGCCTTTGAGTTGTTTGATTTCGAGTTCACCCAATTTGCCTTGGGCTGAAACAGTGGCGTTGGTGATTTCCAGACCTTTGGCAGGATCCCAATTGAGATTGCCCGAGCCACTCAAGCGGGTGAGATCGAGGGGGCCCACTTTGCCCGTAAGTGAAAGACTGCGGGCCTGCAGCGACAAGGTGCCACGATTGAGATCCGCTTGCATTGGGCCTGTGACCTGCAAATTGCGGAACGTGGCCTCGGGCATCGTCAGCGAGCCCAGGCTGATGCGGGGGGCCGTTTTGCCTTGGGCAGAGACCGTCAATTTGCCTTGGCCTGCATCTAAATTAAACTGGGCAGGACCCACGCTGAGATTCTGGATTTTGACACCCTGACTCTGGCCCGTGGGGGTAAATTGGCCTGAATAGCGAATATTTTCGCCTGTTGGGATTGTGAAATTCAATTTTTGTGGCTGAGCTGGATCCACAGCCAATTCTCCAGAGAGTTGAAGCTGGGTGACGTTTAATTTTCCCTGGGGCGTGGTCACGCTGCCTTTGAGGGTGATATCTTCGGCATCAAGCCGGTATTTTCCCTCTTTGAGTTCACCCTGCAAGACGCCATTCTGGGCACTGAGGTCAACTTTTACGCCTTGGGCATCGAGGGCCAAACGCTCAAATTTGAGTTGGCCGAGGGTCTGCTCCATTTTTGTGACTTTGCCCTGGGCATCAGCCTCGGCAGAAAAACGCACGCCACTGACTTCAAATTGGCCGCCCGCGCCAATTTCTTGGCCCGTAAACTCTTTGATTCGGGATTTGAGCCCCGCTTGTTCGGCTTGGGTGACATTGACTTTGATACCAGCCTCACCTGTCAGCTCAGAGGTGAAGTCGTTGCCCAATTGGGCCTGCACTTTTAAGCTCAAGGCGTCGGCACCTTCGCGGTCTGAAGTTGCTGCTGGGGCCTTGCTGTCGGTGGAACCAATCACCTGGGCATTGCTAAAATTCAGCTCGAGATTGCCCTGGGTATCGATGCGAAAGCCATTGCCCTGGCTGGCATTGAGCTTGAGTTCTTCGACCTTAAAGCGGGTCTGGCCCGAAAGCGGAATTTCGCGCATCAGGGGATTGTTTTTGAGATCCGGTGCCAGAGAATATTCTGTCAGGGACTGACTTTCGACCTTGAGACCGAGATTGGCGCCGAGGTGTTGGCGGATCAATTTGTCTACGGCCTGTTGGGGATCATAACCCAGCTTTTTACCCAGCCAATCGCCGGCGTCGGCCAACCCGCCTGCCAAACCTCCGACCTCGACTTTGAGGCCCGTGCCCGTGGGTTTGATTGTGATACTGCCCAGACCCACACCATAACTGGCATTGATCTTGTAACTTTGATCGCGGGGGTTGTCTGTTAGGGTAAATTTCAGTCCCGTCTCTTTTTCCGCTTGGGCCAAAGCCCATTCGATCATGGCACGATCGATCACCACTTTGCCGCTGAGGGTGCCCGTAATATCTCGTGCCGACTTGCTCTCGATCCCGTCTTTGTCCTGGATATTGACACTCAGGTCGGCGCGGATGAGGCTTTGGTCCAGATTGTCGAGCTGAATGCCTGCGATTTCGAGGGTGCGCAGGGTGCCGTCGTCGGTTTGCAAATAGGCTTTGGTGCCCCCGAGTCGGGCCACATCTTGGGGGGTGAGTGAGATGTCTGCCGTGCCGTCTTCAAAGTCAGATCCTTTGATCGCTTTGCCAGCTTCAGAGGTGCTCACTGCATAGACATTGTAGGTGCCATTGGCCGTCTTGAGTAACATTTCTGAGCCGCCATGGCTGCGGGCGAAGGCCTCTGCCTCTGCTGCACTCAGGTTGGTTTTTAGCGGTGTACGTTGGGCTTTGAGGGTATCTGTGCGATCCATCATGCCCCGGTCGTGGCTACCAAGACGAATATCTGCCATGAAAAATTACTTTCTAAAGGTATGGTGTGAGAGCTGTCTTTGTCTATTATGGCTGAGCGGAGGGGGTTTCTTGCTAAGAAAGATCACACAAGTAAATTGCTCTGGGCCCTTGGCTTTTGCTGCTTGAATAAAAATAGACCAATTGGTTTGTTTTAACCTGTGTCACGATTTATGCTTATGCCCATGCGATTCAATCAAAAGAAACAACAGGACAATGCTCTGACGAATCCCCGTGAAGCTGGCGTGATCACAGGGCAAATCCCCTTTCTCTGGGAAGAAAATAACCCAATAAATACGCGCGAGAAGCTTGTCTTGGGAGCGTTAAGACTTTTGGCTGAAGGGGGAGCTGATGGGTTTGGTTTAAATGCCGTTCTCAAGCGAACGGGTTTGAGCAAAGGGGCTTTTTATCATTATTTTGACTCACTTGAAGCCCTTTTGTTTGAATGTCTTAAATTTCGTAAATCAGAGCGTTTGGTTAAAGCTGAAGAAAATTATTTACAATACCCGACTTTGCATGCTTTTTTGTTTGATTATTTTGAGCAAATGATTGCATTTGCGGCCAGTTCAGAATTTTTAAATATACTGCTTTATTTTAATCAAAAAGGGCTCAATCAAAACCAAATTCGCGAAGAACTGTGCCGGAATAATAGCTTGGTACTGGAACGATTGGCCCGCATCATTCAATCCTATTATCCCCAAGCTATTGAGAAACAACGATTGCACACGATAGCCGCTCAGATTTTATTCACTTTTGAAGGCGTCGCTGCTCACAGTACCTTACAACAGTCTAGTGAACGCTTTCGCGGAACCTGGGAATGGTTGATTCAAGCGATTATCAGGGATCTGGCTGCCTATGAATAGACAACTACCGACAGACCATTTGGTTTGTCTTTCACTTCAAAAATCGATTAGGAGAAACCGATGCAATTGGTAAAAAACCTCTGGTACCCCATTTTACAAAGCAAAGAAGTCAAAAGAAATAAACCGTTGGGTACAGAACGGCTGGGCCAAAAATTGGTCTTGTGGCGCGATGCTCAGGGACAATTGCATTGCCATCAAGACCGCTGTCCACATCTTGGGGCTGCCCTCAGTTTGGGTGAGATCTGTGGTGATCGTTTGGTTTGCCCGTTTCATGGCTTTGAATTTGATTCCCAGGGTGAATGCCGTTTGATTCCAGCCAACGGGAAAGCGGGTAAAATCCCTGTAGGCATGCGTACCCCCACCTATCCAGTTCAAGATGCCCATGGATTTATTTGGCTCTGGTGGGGAGATCCCCAAGTGGAAATGCCTGATCTGCCCTTCTTTGATGAACTGAGCTCGGGTTGGTATTCAGATACGGTGAGCGCCGATTGGGAGGCACATTATACCCGAGCAATTGAAAATCAGCTGGATGTCGCTCATCTGGCCTTTGTGCATCGTTCCACCATTGGCGCTGGGGGGCGCAGTTTTGTCGATGGTCCCTATGTCGAAGCCAATGAGCAGGAGCTCAAAGTCTGGGTATTTAATCAAAAAGATCAGGGTCAAATGGGCCGAGAACAAAAAGAGTTGGCCCAATTGGCAGCGGGTACCGAACCCAGCTTACATTTACGTTATCCTGGCATCTGGAAGCTGTCGATCAGCCCCACAATTAAAAATGTGATTGCATTTGTGCCCATCAATGAGACGCATACCCGTTATTATTTGCGCGCTTATGTACGCACGAATAATCCCTTGATGGGGAAGCTGATGCCCAAAATAATGAGTTTGAGCAATCCCTTTATTCTCAAACAAGATCAACGGGTGGTGCTGAGCCAAAGGCCATTGAACAGCTTGGAGGCCCAAGCTGAACATTTTATCGGGGCCGATCGTGCAATTCTCAAATACCGTCAATGGCTCCGTCTCAAGCTTGAGGCCAACCCCCACGAGACCCCGCTGCCCCTCTCCCAAGACAGGGGGGCTTTGGAGTTGCTCAATTAAGGCGTGTTTAGCCGGTGATTCCAGCGAGGGTTCGACTGAGCACTCAAGCCTGAGGCCTGTCGAAGGAAATGCCTAAGAAAACTTTCGCACGACCCGCTCAATCGCATCCATTCCCTGTTGGACCTTGGCCATCTCAGGCCCAAAGCTGATGCGGGTATAATTTCTGAATTTCTGCGAACGCCGCCGTTTGCCAGGATTCACATCAAAAAAGACCCCCGGCACTGTGATCACTTTTTCTTTGAGGCCCTCTTCAAAAAAGGCCAGCCCATCGTTGATGCCTTCGGGCAGGTTTTCGAGATTGGCCCAAAGATAAAAACTGCCTTGGGGCTCTGCTGCAATTTGTATGCCCAGCTCGCGCACCCGGCGCAGGGCATATTCCCGTTTGGCAGTGAAGCTCTTTTGAATCGCCTGGGTCTCTTGAATCGCCAAGGCCGGGTCCAGCAGCTCTATCGCCTTTTTTTGCAGGGGGTGATTGGCACCGCCATCGAGATAAGAGCCCGCACTTGCAATTAAATTCACCACGGCTTTGGGGGCCAGTGTCCAGCTCACGCGCCAGCCGGGATAGCGCCAGTTTTTGGTCAGCCCGTCGATGATCACCACAGGGTCTTGATCGACATCCTCAACAAAGGCCGCAGCAGAGACCATCCTGGGTTTCTCGGCGTCGTAATCGGCGTAGAGATAATGGGAATAAAACTCGTCCATGATGCCGACCACCTCTTCTTCGCGGAAGAGTTCAATCCAGGATTGTAATTCGGGCCCCTCAATCACCTGTCCAGTTGGGTTACAGGGATTGCTAAACAGCACAGCGCCGAGGCCCATGCCTTGGATGGCCTCTTGGAGGTGGGCACGGGAAAGTTTAAACTGGTGTTTTTCTTTGAGTACGATTGGGATCGGAATAAAGCCTTTGAAGGTGTGTAACATCTCTTCATACGCCGTGTAATCGGGGATAAAATGCCCGACATTGATCTCTCCCAAGGCGGCAGCGATGCGGGTCAGGCCCTGGCGGCCTCCGCCGGAGATGCAGACATTTTCCCAGGTATACTGTGAGGCTTTGCCTTGGCGGTAAATGGTATTGTAAAAATCCGCCACTTTTTGCCGCAGTTCTCTCAGACCTGGAACGGGGGTGTACTCTTGGGTTTCCCAGTTCATATTCACCTGGGTCACGCGCTCGGGCGCACCTGGCAATTCTCCCGTTTCGGGGGCGCCTTGGCCGAGATTGGCCCAATCGGGATTGTCGAAATTAAAACCAAGTTCGCGTGCGCGGTTCATGACATAGATCACCCCGGTTCGGGGCACATAGCGAAAACCGGGAAAAGGTGTGGTTTTCATGATCTGAGCCTCACCAATTTGCCTGGGTATTTGCCCGTCAATTCGCCGTTCTCAGCGATGATCTCGCCACTGACAATCGTGGCCCGGTAGCCCGTTGCTTTCTGCATCAGGCGTTTGCCGCCTGCGGGCAAATCTGCGACCAGATACGGTGGATGCAGCCGCAGATTTTCAAAGTCAATCACGTTAATATCCGCTTTTTTGCCCACTTCTAAGCTGCCGCGGTCGTTTAATCCAATAAATTGTGCATTGCGCAGGGTCTGCATCGCAATCGCCTCTTCCAATTGGAATTTTTCGCCCTTGCGGTCGCGGGCCCAATGGGTGAGCAAAAAGGTCGGGAAACTGGCGTCGCAGATCGTTCCGACGTGGGCCCCGCCGTCGCCCAGGCCCGGCAAAGCCTGGGGGTGGCGCAACATGGTGTAGAGATTGTTGAGATTGCCTTCGCCATAATTGTAAAGGGGGAAATAGATCAGGGCGTGGCCCTGGTCTTCGAGTAGGGCATCATAGAGCCCACTTAAAACGCTCTCACCGCGCTGTTTGGCTTTCATGCCAATGCTGTTGGCCATTGATGGTTCATAGTCGGGATCTTCACCCAAGGTAAACATGCGCATTCCGAAGAGGTCCATTTGGGCCAAAAGCAAATCCGCCAAAGGGGGAATTGAGCTGCCATCCCCGGCCACTGGCTCAGATTTTTCGGTTAATAACTGGGCTTTAAAGGCTGGGTCTTGCATTTTGGCCACGCGTTCGGCCAGGGGCAAAGCGCTGATCGCTTTGTAAGAGGGAAAGCCCATAAAGGGCTGAAAGGTTGCTTCCAGACCCAGCAAAACGCCAATGGCCCTTGCTCCTACCTGCAATTTAAAATTCAGTCCCGCTGCTTGGGCTTTTTCGGCCCGTTCCATGATCCATTTCCACTGGTTTGGCGATTGGTCGCGTTGCATCAACGAAACCGAGACGGGGTGACCCGACACCTCGCCCATGCGCTGGATCAGGTCAAATTCGCGATCAAAATGGCTGTCGCCTTCGGGCATGTCGAAATCGCTTACGGCCTGAATCACGCCATGATTAAGGCCCTGAAAGGCTTTGACCAGGCCCGTTAATTCGTTGTCGTCGGCTTGGGCTGCCGGGGTATGTGCGCCACTGGCCGAGCGGTGATTGTCGCTGCGGCCGGTCGAAAAGCCCACTGCACCAGCTTCCAGACCCTCGCGCAGCAGGGCCCGCATCTGTTCTATTTCTTCTGGGTTGGCAGGCAGATCGTGAACGGCCCGGTCTCCCATCACGTAGACCCGCAGGGGATCGTGGGTCAACATCGCACAAAAGTCGATGCTGTGGGGCATGGCTTCGAGGGCATTCATATATTCGGGAAAACTTTCCCAGGTCCAGGGCAGACCTTCGGCCAGGGCCGAACCAGGTATGTCTTCGACCCCTTCCATCAGCTGAATCAGGCGTTCCCGGTCGCTGGCGCGGCAGGGGGCAAAACCCACCCCGCAGGATCCCATTACAGCGGTGGTCACGCCATGCAACGAAGAGGGGGCCATATCTGCATCCCAGGAAATTTGGCCATCATAATGGGTGTGAATATCCACAAAACCGGGGGTGACCAGGGCGCCTTGGGCATCTATGACTTGAGTTGCACTGCCCTCGACGTTGCCAATGGCAACGATTTTCCCCTCTTTGACGCCCAGATCAGCCGGAAAGGCTGGCTGGCCTGTGCCATCGACAATTTTTCCACCGCGGATGATTAAATCAAACTCCATCTGAATCTCCCCTCGCCCGTGTTTTACTGGCTGAATAGCTCGAAAATAGCTCTGAACTGAGGTCTTTTGAGCGAGCCTGTAGTAGTGTAACATGGCCCTATGCACCTGAATCTATTTCAAAGCCTGGAGCTGGCGGTGGCGTTTCATCCCTATCAGCGTGAGGCGATCGAGACCTTAATCAAGAAACACGCAGCAGGTGAACGCCAATTGCATTTGGTGGCCCCACCTGGCAGTGGCAAAACCCTGATGGGACTTGAGTTGGCTCGCCGTTTGGGCCAAAAGACGGTGATTCTCTCACCCACCAGTTTGATTCAGGCCCAATGGGTTAACAAATTCCAAGCGCTGAGTGTCGACCTTGAAGCCACCGATGACTTGGCTTTGGAGCGGGTGATCGTGGATACCCAACTCGCAAATGACCCCCCGATTCTGAGCCTGACGTACCAAGCCTTCAGCGTCAAAGGTCGCGAAGAGACCCTTTTGCACCCCCAAGTCGAACAGCTCTTTGCCGACCTGGCTGAGCGCGATTACCGCACCCTGTTGTTGGATGAGTGCCATCATTTAATGGCCCATTGGGCGGCAGCGATTCAACATTTTTTGAAACAGGTGCCGGATGCTGTGGTGGTGGGACTGACCGCCACGCCACCCGTGGACCGGCGTGAGCAGGAGATTGGCGTCTACTTGTCTTTGGTGGGGGAGGTCGATTACGAGGTGCCCACCCCCGCTGTGATCAAAGAGGGGCATTTGGCGCCGTATCAAGATTTGGTCTATTTGGTCAGGCCCAGCGAAGCTGAAACCGCCTTTGTCACCGGGGCCCACGCGGCTTTGCATGCCTTG